>NZFR01000100.1 GCA_002689335.1 Verrucomicrobiales bacterium | reverse complement strand
CGACCGATCGCACCCATGATTTGCACTGCGTGAGTGTGGTCCGGTGTGGCCACCAATACGGCATCGATTTGATCCCCCATCGCGTCGTACATCTTGCGAAAATCATTGAAGCGCTCGGCTTTGGGAAATTTATTGTAGGAATGCGCAGCGCGACGGTCGTCAACATCGCACAGCGCGACAATATCCTCGCCGGCCATGGCACCCAGATTGGCGCCACCACGACCGCCAACCCCAATAGCGGCGATGCGAATTTTTCCGTTAGGCGTGTTGCCGCCCTTGTCGGCCTTCAACACGTGACTCCCCACGACCTGAAACCCGAAGGCGGCCGCGGACGATTTCATCAAAAAGGAACGTCGTTTCATGATTTAAAAATCGAATGATTTAGTGTACCCCCAAACGCTGCCGTCTCTCCCCCTTCGGTGCAAGGCAAAACCGATCGAGAACCATTGACTCGCGCCACTCCAACCCAACATACTCCCTCCGTCAAACGCCATCGACTGAGCCCTGCCATGATGTTGTCCGAAATTCTCGCCCAATCCATCCCATGGCAAATTACCCTTTTTGGACTCGTAGGCTTGGTAAACACCGCACTGGACTTCGTAATCTACAACCTGCTGTCGTGAAAAACCCCTCGGATCCCGGCGAACATCTGCTCCACCAGCGTCGCCATGACATTTAGTTTTGCCGCCAACTTTTTCGTGTTTCAACCAAGGACTTTCGACGCTCCCGGCCAAGCGACTAAGTTCGTGATCGTTACCGCAATCTCACTGTACATGATCCAAAATCTCGTGATCTACCTCACCACGAACGTATGGCAACTGCCTACCAAGTGGGCAAATTCGCTGGCGCAAAAAAGCCAATTCACTTGCCATTGGAGCGAATCTTTCGTTAGTAAAAACACGGTCAAACTGCTCGCCACCGGCTGCAGCCTCGTTTGGAACTTCCTCTGGTATCGTTACTACGTCTACGTCTAAACCCAAAACCAAGCGCTTGGCAAAGCGATTATTTGGATTGTTGCCGTAGTACCAGATAGATGTGGACAATGGCGAAGGAAACCAAAGCCAAGCTGGTGTATTGGTGGACTTGAAAGAGGACTTCCTGTTCGTGGGTTCCGAACAGGGTGAACATAACTGAAACGATCGACAGGCTCGCCGGAACCGTCAAAAACATGGCACCCCAAAAGGTCAGTTTGCGGAATAGTCCGGAGCCCTTGGCTTCGACTGACTGAAAACGGATACGCTTGGTAAGCTCTTCCCATTCGACTTGGGTCAAACGGCATTGGTGGGCCCATGTGATAAGCAAAAAGACGACGCAACCAATGAACACCGGGGCACTCCCTACGTGAAGCATTAACACGTAACCACTCATTAATTCGTCGACCGCCAAGCGACCGGAAAATGCGGTCACGGCCATAACCATCAAACAGGCAACCGCAACGACGGCGGCGATACGTTTTAGTTTACTCAGGCAGCCAAGGCCTTTTTCCCAGCCACACCACCAAAAAGGAGGTTTCTTTTGGTCAGACTTGGCTTTTGTTTTTTTTCCGCCATCAATGCTGGAGAGATAATGGATCAGTATCCCAATGAATATAACGATTAGCGAACCCCATGAAATTGCCTGAAACATATCGCTGCTTTCCTATTTTTTTTTACCAGCCGCCGTGATGACGCGATCCATGCCTTTGAGTGCGAACAATAACAGAATCAGTCCGGCAAACGCACAGGCCACGATCACAGCGCCCTTAAGCCAAGGCCTGAACAGGAAGGTAAATGCAAATGATTGGTAGTAGCCGGGATCCAGTTCCCCGAAATCGGTCATGGGTTTGGTTTGTTTTTCGCCAGGGTTGATCGGTGTATCGACCTCCACCTGCCCGAAGATGAAGGGAGATTTTTCATCGTGGCAATCGGCGCAGCGACCATTTGAGCCTAGCGATTGGGAGGCGGGGCGGACATCATGCGCGATCGGCCATTTATACGCCTCGGCAGCTTCGTGGGGGTTGCTGACCAACGTACCGTTGCGCATGCTGAATAACTTTCCACCGGCCACATAAACCGGTTCCGGTTTGGACTGCCAGCTTTGCAGTTCCCAATCGTAATCGCTGAACAATTTCAACACGTTCGAAATCTGATCCTCAGTGAGAGCAATCCAATCGTTGACACGCTCCGGATTTTCGTTCTCCACATCCAGTTCGTCGCCGGCGATTTCACGAACCAATCCAGGCGCAAGTGGCTTGATCGTGGTCTCGGCTGCCTTATGCGAGGTGCTGATCAGCGTCTCACTTCGCAGNCTGTACAACTTGCCCCGAGACACAAAAACCGGTTCTGGCTTNGGCTCTGACTCTTTTTTGGCTNCCGGCTTGGCCTCGTTTGGTAATTCAACCTCAACCTCTTCTTCGCCCTCGCTCTGTGCTGCAATTAACTTGAGGACGGNAGTGATTGTTTCGTCAGACAGCTTTGTCGGACCACTTTCGGTATTTTCACTCAGTTTATCAACGACCATGTCCTCCAGTTCAAACGGAAACGGCGTCACAGCGTCGCCTGTTTTCGTTCCCCAAAATGAAGGCTGATAGCGTGTGCCCCAAAACGATGGCCAGATCATGTTGTGAGGACCGATTTTGCCATTGGCCATTTTTGCGAACACCGGCGTAACAACGTGCGGCAACTGCTTGTTCATGGCGTGGCGACCGTGCAGGCCCAACTTGTGCATTCTCGCTGTACGCACCCTTACCGTGTTTTCTTTAGGTAAAAGACCTGAGTGGCAGGCGGTGCAACTAAGTTTCTCAAAATGAACCGCCGGGATGCCCTTATGCTCAGGAATCGGAGCGCCCAAGTGGCCACCCATTATGTCAGCCTGGTTTTCGGCATTGGGATTGCCAAGGTGACACCCCTGGCAGGAGTACGAGGCGTGTTTTTGTGGATCGTAGTTTTTCAGGTAATCGGTTGAATTGTGGGGATTTCCCGAAGGCTCGATATCTCCTCGGCCAATCATGTGGTCTACGCCATTGCGGTGACAGTCTGCGCAACTCATTCCAGAGGCCAAATGAACGTCTTCGTTATGAACCCACTCATTCTTGCCAGGCGTTTGGAGATCTTGCGTGGAGTGACAATAATAACACCGGTTGGAGGGCGGCTTGCGAACGATGTCGAGGAAGACCTTGTTATTTGAGTCAAACCGGCTCTTATCGTAGCTCGTGATGATCTTGTACTCGGTTTCCGGATCGTAAAATTCGTCCAACTCGGAGGCCGTCCCCTTCACCGTGGCCAAGCCGCTGGCCACCGTGGCCGCCCATCGATAATTTTCCCGGGCCGACTGCAACGCCGCGTCGCTCTGGTTTTGTTTGCGATCAGCGTGGTGGCAGGCGAGACAGTTGATCTCGTACTTGCCGGAGATCGGCCAACGCAAAAACTCCTCTGGATCAGCGTCCAGATCGTCATCGCTGGGCTCCATCTCACCGTAGTTTCCACCGGGAAAATGGCTGCTAAATTGCTTGAGGAATTTCCAGGCAGTCATATTAATGTCATCCGGGCTGTATGTGCCCCTCCAGTCGCGTTTGGAGATGGGGATCTGTGTCCGGACCCGGGTATCGGTCAACACCCAAGGTTCACCCACCCGGCCACTCAGAACGTTGGTTGTGCCGGAATGAAAATGCCAACCGGTGGCCATTTTGTCATAGTCATGACATTCACCACAGGTGTTGCGCATTGAGATCGGCCTCGGCTGCTTGTCCGTGGCTTTGATTGGAAGCCCCGCTTCATCGAAGAGCGTGATCAGGTGAGTGATCGAAGTGCGGTTGCCATCGTGCCCATCACCCAGACCCTTGCCCTTTTCCGCGGCTTGGCCAAGCGCTAGGGCGCCAGACAGCAGCGACAAACACAGCAATCTGTTGATGATTTGAATCATCTAAAATGACATACACGCAGGGATGCCGGTCAGACCTTGAAGTCTTCTGGCTTGAGCTCGATCTTGCGACCGGCAGCAATAGCCTCATTTACCTTGAGCACCATCACGGCGGTCTCGTAGCCGATCTCTCCTGGGCAGTTCAACTTTGCGTTGCCTCGAACCGACTCAAAGAAGTTAACCAGATGAGGCTGATGGTACGGNACCTTCATCTCGATAGGCATNCGATAGAGAGCCGGNGTAGCAGATTCACGAACATCAACCTCATCGTCACCTTCCTTAACTTCTGCCTCGATGCTAGCTTTTTCAAGACTTACGTAATTTTTCTGCACCCACGGATCCCACTTAGTCTCTTCCACCCAGCTTTCACGGTAGATTTCACCTCGACCGGCAGACTCGGAAATCAGCAGTGTACCCTCGTCACCCATAAACAACTCGTAGTAGCCGTTACTACTATTGGTAGTTAATGTTTCATAACTAGCACGAACCAGTCCCTTCTCAGTTGGGAATTCAAAAATAGCGATAGCATTGTCATACCACTCATGGTCTTTCCAGTAATCCACACCGCCACTGGCCATTACCGAAGATGGAAGGGCGTTACCAAGAAACCAGCTATAAACGTCAATTTGGTGGGAACCAAGATCAACAATCGGGCCGCCACCGAGACCTTTATACCAACGCCAGTTACGAAACTGTGACATGTCATCAAAACCGTATTTCTTCAATGTCTCAGCAGGGATATCGGTACCCTTTGGCCAGCCAAGATCGACACAAGCAGCGCGACTGCGGTGCCACTGACCGTTGATATTTGTTATACGATTGAGCAGGTTGGCTTCATTGATGACTTTTTCCTTACAGTAAATGTACCGTGGATTGCTGCGTCGTTGGTGACCAATTTGTAGTAACTTTCCAGCCTTGCGTCCTGCAAGGACCATATCCTTAGCTGCCTCAAGGCTGTTGGACATTTCCTTCTCGCAATAGACGTGTAGCCCCTTTTCGAAACAGGCGATGGTATGCTCGGCATGCCAAAAATCGGGAGTGGCGATCAGTACCGCATCCAAGTCCTTCTCCTTTTCAAGCATCTCCTGATAGTCGACATAAGAGGTTCCCTTGTGACCATAACGCTTGTACGCGTTCAGAATACGAGATACGCGTCGCAGATTACCTTTTTCCCAAATATCGCAGACAGCACGGAACTTAATGCCCGAGTTTCTGCCCAATTTGAGGATGGCATTCATGAGCACCTGGCCCTGCGTGCCCGCACCAATCAACGCAATGTTGATATCCTTTTTGTTTCCCGATTGGCCAAGCGCACCGTTGGCAAGCATCAGGCCAGCACCGGCGGCAGCCGATGAACTAATGAAGTTTCTACGATCGATTTGATTACTCATTGGTATTGAAAAAAAGTCGTTAAATGGGCAATTCCNCCTCATCCCATTGGCCATAAGATTTCACNGNTTGGCCGGAGGANTTGTCGCTGCCTACGTGGGGNAGGATTATCGCGGCAGTTCCTTCGTTCGCCAAGCAATAATCGCTGATTTCTTCATCCGACAACATCATGAACGCTGTCGAGGAGGCATCCGCCGTGATGGCATCGGGCGCTATGGACCAAGCGGCGAGACGCCCCTCAACCGGGCCGGCCTCTTTTGATCTTGGATCGATGATATGCTGGCCTTTTTGTCGCCCCGAGCCACTGACGGCACCCTCTTTTAAGTCGAAACGAGAAAAAACCTCCGTTCGTTTTTCCGGATTTCGCAGTTTCATGGGCCAACCGCTCATTCCCTCCGGCACCCCAACGCACAAAACCGAACTCGCCCCGGCCAGGACAAGCGACTGCTCCAGACTCCATTCNCGGAGCAATTCCGCAACTTTNTCCGCAGCGAATCCCTTCCCGATCCCACCCAAGTCGAACTGAACCCCCTCCGTTAAAACCTTGGCGCAAAAATCTTCCTCATCGATTTCGAGATGGTCNATCCCAGTCAACGCATGAGCGTCGTCAATTTCCTCCGCGCTNGGCTGNCGTAGCCTNCGATCCTTGTCNAGCCAGCAAGAGTAGAGCGCCCCAACACTTATGTCGAAAGCTCCGCCGGTCTTGTCGTGCATCTCCTTTGCCCGGCGAAGGCACTCGAATGTGTCCATGCCAAGATCGACGATCTCTCCATGCACGGCAGCGTTCAACCTCGAAATATCGCTATTGGAAAGGAACCGGCTCATCTCCAGTTCCAATCGATCCACTTCGGCAAAAGCCGCCTGCGCCCCGGTGCGAGCGTAATCTTCATCTTCATCCGCGATATACAACTCGTAGACTGTGGCCATCGCCTCGTGCGAAAAATGATGCGCATCGGCAATTGTCTTCGCGGCGATATCCACCACTTGGTCACTTTGTCGCTTCCTCATGGGTCAACCTCCTCCTCGGCTGCCTGCCTCATCTGTTTTTCAAAAAGTGATCTTGAGACAAAACCGACCAATTCCACCGAGGGCCGCAGTTCCATAACATCCACCGTGCCGTCCTCGGTATTGTAAAAAAGATGCATATACAACTCGCGTTGCCCCGGGGGCGGCAGTTCATAGAGTTTCCGCATCAACGNATCCTCCATNGNNGGCTGGATTAGAATCACTGGCGCGGGCGGTGTGTTCTCCACAACNTCCTCNGCGAACTCAACCTNATAACCCCGCAGNTACCAAGGAAGCGGCCANTAGTCATNTTGGGGGCAGTAAATTTGAATCGGTGTCGACTTCCCNTTTTCATGGATCGCCACCATTGACTGAATCCGTTCCGCGATCACCGGCACGTCCGNACTTGTATGACCGTAAACGTGAGGGTTNCGGCTGTCCGCAAAAAAACGGTAATTCGCNGCGTACGCCTGTNCNCCCAANTGCAANGACCCNANCGNNANCACCACCATCGCCGTCACCCGGANANATTTNGATCCAACCCGCAGCACCCACATGCCGCCTACCCCTGCGAGCAGCAACATCCCGTGATAAAAACCAAGCAAACACCACGGCGTTTTGTAGGGGATCAGCGCGTAAACGACGATCATCGCTATGGTGAACACTGCGAGAAACCGTATAAAAAACGGGTTCCCAATCGAACCACTTCCCTTTATCCCCACTCCCATTCCGATCACCCCCAGCAACAAAACAATCCACTCCGTGAAAAAAGGGCCGTCCCCAAATTGGTAAAAGAAGAGCAATTGGAAATAGAAATACCACGGCTGCACATGAATGGATGATTCAGCCCGATCGACATACGTGGTGTACGTTGTGATCGAATCCACGATGCCCTTTGGGTGTTCCAAGAATGAGGAGAAAAACAACATCGAAACCACAGCCGCAGCTCCCAGCATTGCCGCAAAATGCGTCCACCGAACACGCTTTACCGATTTCACCCATTGACCGTCCCGAACCTGCGTTGCCAACAAAACCAAACCTCCCAAGCCAAGCGCACCAACAGCAATGACGAACGTCTCTTTCGTCGCATGCATCAGGCCAAGAGACACCCCGGCAAGAATGGCCCAGATTATTTTTTGTGATTTCAAATAGCGATAACTGCTGAGAATGAACACCCCAGTGAACAGCACCAAAATCAGCTCATGGATGAAATAGCGGCTATAAAACACCATCGCCGGTGAGATCGCGGTGAACAGTGCCGATAACAGGACAGCCCCTTGGCCAAACGCTTCCCGAAACGGTAAAGCCAACAAGACTAACACCAAGCAAAGCGTCACCGGAACAATTCTCAGCAGGCTTTCACTCAGACCAACAAACGAATCAGCGCCAGCAAGCCAAGCGGGGATTAAGGAAAAATAATTCAGCGTGGGGCCGTGGTACTCGTGCGGGTCGTACCGGTATCCCTTTCCTTCGATCAACTCCCCGATCTTGACCGCGTTGACCGCCTCGTCGCCATGCATCGGGCGCTTGGCCAAGCCGGGCAAACGAAACGCCAACGCCACAACCGTGACGAGAAGAATTAGGCCAAAAAAAAGAGAGCGGCTCATTTGAAATTCGTTCCGCTCCCTGCTCTGGCCACCGCTTGGCAGCCGATTCAATTTCTTCGTGAGTATGGCTTACTTGCCGTAAACTTCGACCTCAATGTAGTGGTTCAAGTCGCTGGCATTGTTACCGCCGCTGTAAAAACGAACATAACGTCCCTTCACACCTTTGGCATCCAGCAAACGACCCTCGGAGGTTTCCACGTAGTGGTTATCCTTGCCAACACCCAGCTCAGCAGAGTTGTCGTGGTCGTTGTTGTAAATCGTGGTCGACTTGGCAAATTCCGGGTCGTTGGAAATCTGCACGACCACGTCAAAATAAACGCGAGCCTGCTTGTGGTAATGCCAGAATAACACGGCATAAATTTCCTTCTCATCCTCGAGGTCCACCTGAATGTATTGGGTGAACGGGCCAAGCTCCACGTAGCTGCCGTCAGCTGCTTTTTTGTCACCGTCAGTGATCATTTTCAGATCCCCCACAATCGGCTCCTCGTCGCTGCCACTTAACTTTTTACCAAGCGCCAGATTCTTCACGCCCTTGGGAGCGAAAAACGGAGGCCGCGGTCGGCCGAGCGGTTTCTCCAATTGCTTCACGCCTTTGATGTTTTGAGGTGTCCCCACAAATGCCGGCTTCGGCAACTCAAGAGGCAGAGCCGCCATTCCCGGAGGCGCCTTGACGACTGCCTTCTTTTTGTCCGCCGCAACTGCGTTCGGATTCAGTGCCACAAAAAGAAACGCGAGCAACACACAGCAGGCCCGCACAATGTTCAATGAAGTGATCTTTTGCATTTTACGAATTAGAAAATCTACACCGGCAATGCGCTCTGCGAAAACCGGTGGAGCATTCTCCGCCAGCACGGCAGAGTGTCAAGTCTCGACCTCCGGTTTGCGTTTGGCGAACTGAAAAAGCGGCAGGGCTAGCAAAAACAGGATCGCAGCGCCGATCAGCGTGTACCAAGGCCAATATACGGTCTTGGTTGAATGGACCAAAATCATCCCACCCAATGACGCGATCATGCCGGTAATCACCGGCCAAGCCTTTTTTCGCTTGAGAGCAAGCGACAGCACAATTCCACCCAAAAGAGCTCCACTGGTCAAGCTGACCAGACTGAAGGCTGCGTCCATTACCGATGAAACATCCCTACTCAGAAACGCCACAGCAATCAGCATCAAACCCCAAAATAAAGTCAG
>NZFR01000099.1 GCA_002689335.1 Verrucomicrobiales bacterium | reverse complement strand
GTTTCAGGCAGCCAATCCGCGCATACGTCATCAGGGCCCTGAACGTGGTGCACCCGAGTACAATATTTACGGGCCGTGCGGGCGAGTTCGTGAGTGTTGTTGCTGTTCGCCCCACCGACGACCAACACCACGTCGGATTGTTTCGCCAATTCCTCGGCCGCACTTTGCCGTTGCTTGGTTGGTTGGCAAACCGTATCCACAAAACGAACATCTGCATCCGGAAAACGGGTCTTCAAGTATTCGACCAACTCAAGAACCCTCACGATGGGCTGGGTTGTTTGGGCCACCACACCAAAACGAGGCTGCGGTGACAGGGCATCTATCTCATCTTCACAAAGAACGACATCACACTCGGATAAATCTTCCGTGAGCCCACGTACTTCGACGTGCCCTTNTCTCCCANTCACCACCAGATGATATCCTNCCATTGCCAACTCCTGAATTTGCTTATGCGCANAATNAACAAGCGGACATGTTGCATCCCTTAACTCGAGACCATTCTCACGCGCCCGATCACGAACCTGCTCCGATGCTCCGTGGGCCGTAATCATNACCGTTTCNGTCTCCACCTCGCCCGGTTGATTTTCAAACCTCACTCCTCGACCCCGTAAATCATCCAACACTNCANGGTTATGAACCANTTCTCCCAACACGGTTANGGGCCGTGACTGCGTCACCCGCTCGGCNAGCGCAATGGCATCCCTCACTCCAAAACACATCCCCATATGTTCCGCCCGGAGGACGGTTAATCNAACTTTGTGATGCAAAGNATTTNANATCGACATTTCTTTGTTCTGTTAAAAATCTTATCCGNTTTTGCGTGCCTGTTTCACGATCNNCTCCAATAGATCGACGTATCCGGAAAACGCATCGCTCCCCTCTTCAGTCAAGCTACAGGTTGTCAGCGGGCGATTGTCCTTGAACGTTTTCGCCACGGACACGTATCCCGATTTTTGCAGCGTCCGAATGTGCGTAATCAGATTGCCATCCGTCATGTTCAATGATTCCCGAATCTCGGTAAACGACAACTCGCTAACAGCCGCAAGCAAGGACATGATCGCCATCCGATTTTTTTCGTGAATGACTTTGTCCAGATTTTGGAACGACTCCGGATTCAATTCAATTCCAACGGTTCCGGCGTCAGTTTCACGTAAACACCGAAGGCCAAGTTTAAACCTCCAAAACCAACCCCCATCAACCAGTGCGCTGATTGTTCACTAAGAGCTGGGATGATCTCAAATTTGGTTAAATACAGGATTAAAAAGCCAAAAAAAACATAAATCCAACCCAGTAATTTGATCCCTCGCCGCATAAAAAAACCGGCGGCGTGCAGCGCCCCTCCGTACAGTATCATCCAAAAAGCAGCCAATCGGATGCTGTCTTTTGACTCGGGTTGATTGAGAACTTCGAGNACACCCAAACCCAAACCCGCCGTCAGCATCGGGAGCATCGCCTGCGCCACCCGCTTCGTAGGAGGAGACCAGAATGCCTCTTCGGTTTTCAAGGCCTGCCGACGAATCAAAAGCAAAGCACAAAGAGCAGAAACCACTGCCACGCCCAACCAGTACCCTGCAAAGTATTCCGCACCCACCCAACCGATGAGTTGAGCGATGCCAGCGGCAAAAAACCCGAGAGCGCCCACNAACAAAGCCAAGGGCGCCATGGCCCGGCGATAGAGGCTCGCTTGCTCCATCAGACACCGGATTGTTTTCAGATTTTCTTCAGCCCAATTCGCGTTCACGGATTTACTTTGTGNCACAAAGTCAACTCATGCAAGNCTGTTATGGCTGTTTTGTTAAATCGAATACTCGCGCTTGGCCAGGCGCTCTATCATTTATGATTTCCGTCAATTCAGCTTGAAAAAAAGGTCGTTTCCACCGACCGTCGCCCAGCAATGAAACCAATATATTTCAACCGCTTGGCCTTGGCCACCCTCTTGACTGGANTCTTTTATTCAAAAACCGTTTCGGCTGAAACAAAACTGGTTGAGGAACTTACTGTCGGAGTGAAAAAGCCGCTCAANGTNCGCTTGGCCAAGCCACCGCGGGGCTTCGTCGCTGATACCGAACTTGGCCTGCTGCGTCACCGCGTTTTGAACGGCCAAGTGCTACACACAGCCGGTAAAAGATTGCGGGGGCTTTTTGAAACTCGTGGCGTTCGAACCCCGAAGGGCGACCTGCTAATGATGTTTCCTGAAGGCAACCACTACGCCGCCGGCAGCGGTAAAGTGAATGACATGATCGCCTACCGATCTAGTGACAACGGTAAAACTTGGAAGGGACCTTCTATTGCGTTTGATATCGACTACAGCCAGCATGGCTTNATCCCGTTGATTCCCCGTGGCAGCAAGCGCATTTACGCCTTTGGCACACAGCCGATTCCCAGCCAGTATAGTCGCGAAAAGGGGCGGCACGAAAATACGCCAATCGGCTTTCGGTGGTCTGATGATGATGGCAAAACTTGGAGCAAGGCCACACTCATCAAGCCGAAGAATGATCCCGGGTTTCTCGGCATGTCGGTGACGCGCATGTGTGAAACCGATTCCGGTGCTTGGATCCTTGGCTCACATGCCGCCGACTGGTCCAAGAATCCACTCATCACACGCCAGTACATTTTGCGGAGTGACGACAAGGGGGATTCGTGGACGCTGCTTCCCGAGAAACGCCCGGACGGCTGGTTTTCTCCGAAATTCAGTCGCATGGATGAAGGGCGACCGATTTCTCTTGGCAATGGTGAAGTGTATTTCATGGCACGCACTCCCACTGGGCGAATTTGGCAATCTCGGAGCATGGACGATGGCAAATCTTGGAGCGACCCCAAGCCGTCGGTGCTCGTCCATCCCGACGCACCTCCGATGGTTTTTCACTTGAGCGATGGTAAGACGCTTATTTCATTTCTTCACAATCGCCACATCAACACCCAATATGTCGGCTTAACCGGAAAGATGGATGGAATGCGCGACCGAGCGGAGATTTGGATTTCGCTCTCTAAGGATGGCGGGCGCAACTGGAGCGAATCGCAGTTTCTGTTCACCAACGCCACGAAATCCAACCCGGAAAAAAACGGGTGGTTCAACCACAACTCATCCTACATGGATGCCGTGATCGACAAGGGGACGATTCACCTGTTCCTCCCCCACTTGTGGAACCGCGCCGTTTACATGCACCTTAAGGAGAAGGATTTGGCCAAACTGCCAACCGTCAAGCAACTGGCCAAGCGCTTGGCCAAGTGACCTGAGTCTCGACCGGACGGCTTTTAGTCAGTCGCCTGCTGAAGTTGTTCGCTCCAGTACTGTAGGAAAAATTTCTTTTCACTGAAGTTAAACAGCGCATCCGATTCTCCGACGATTGGCCGGAGGGTGGTCGTCATTTGAACGGTCACCAAAAGGAAAATCATACACCACATGAGGAGATGCCCGGTGTTCGTCATTCCCATCGCCTTNCCTGCTCGGAAGATTAGGGTGAACCCAAACCCGACGCAGATCATCCAAAGCGCAAGTAACATAAAACCGATNAACACCGACGACGTGNTNGACACACTGAAGAGCCATACGACCGGCGCGAACCCGACCAGCAACAAAGCGGAAAGAGCAACGATCGAACATAGCATCCCCACGACCGTGCTAAACTTGGCTTCCAATCCACCGATGCAGGTAAAAATNTAGAGGCTCGGCAGACAAATCANCGCACTGAACATTAAGCCAGACACGATCTTGAGTGGCGCCGCCCAGATTTGATCGCCCCACGAAAACGTGCCCACGACCAACCCGAAAACCGTAAGGCAAACCACTGCGATCAGAAGAAGTGTGACTGGAATTTTNAAAAACCCTTCTTTTGATTCGAGCGCATGAAAAATGGACAATGGTTTCCGCAGCAGTTTGCTGATCAGGTTGGAAAACGAAGTGCCACCATCCATCGGGACGAAANCCGCCTGAGCCTCGTCGATGCTGGGCGGAAGTTCGCCTGAAATNGGTCTCTGTTTTCCTANTGTTGAATCTGTGTTTTCTTCANGCATGATTTTAAAGATTGTTAAATCTGAGTGACATTTTTGAGGGCAACAATCACTGCCTCATAAAAATTTCCGTTAAAAGGGTCGTCTCGAAGGAACTCCACCTCGAGTCCCGGCGANACAAAAAAAGGCCTCAGATTCCANGAAACNTGCGCTCCGACAAAAAGGTTCCCCGCCAGCCAGGCAAAAAAAGCATGNGTCCCNGCACGAGAGGTATCAGCAAACTCTCGCACGAAGTNTAGAAGACGNANGTTNGCCGTGATCCCCGCGAACGCAATAAGGCNGGTATGCATCAAGAGGCTNGCACCATGCCAAGCGTATCGACCGGAGCCCCCGTCCGAAGCCGGCATGTTCAGCGTTACGAAAAAACTAATCGGGCTAAGCGCCCCGAGAATTACCGCCATAATGGCAAATCCAGTGAGGAGAAACTGAACGCTTTTACGGAAACCAAGCCCGCTGCCCAACGCCAAGCCAAGCAAGCCATTCAACAAGCCATTCAACAACAGGGTAATGAAAATGATCAGAGGTAATTTTAAGGCGACGTATGCCCCCATCTCCCACCCATTCCGCAACCCAACGGTGAATCCATACGCGCCACATCCCAATGCGATCAGCGCCATGCAATATCGGACGGATCCTTTCTGTGTCGACTCGATCNAGTCCGCAAGCAATCGCCTGTCTCCCCGGCAAAGGGAGATGGCATTTTGAAATGGCTGGGTGGCGGCACTCAAACTCGCGAGCCGTTATGGACTCATGGGCAAGACGTTATGTTCAAAACCCACCTGCAAGCGCTTGGTTTAGGTGACGAGATCTTTGATGACATGGCCATGAACGTCCGTTAGACGGAAGTCGCGGCCTTGGTATCGGTAGGTTAGTTTGCGGTGATCAATGCCAAGTTGGTTTAGAATGGTCGCGTTAAGGTCGTGGATGTGCATGGTGCCCGGCGTCCACTTATCCTTGGTGGGTTTGATCGCATTGCCGTCGGCATCGGCAATGTTGTAGGCATAATCATCAGTCTGTCCGTAGGTGATGCCGGGCTTGATTCCGCCTCCGGCCATCCATGTAGTGAAGCAGCGAGGGTGATGATCGCGGCCATAGTTTTCCTTGGTTAGCCTGCCTTGGCAATAGGAAGTGCGGCCAAATTCACCACCCCAAACTACAAGTGTCTCGTCGAGCATGCCTCGCTGTTTGAGATCTTTGATCAGTGCATAACAGCCTTGGTCGATGTCTTTGCACTGGGATTCATGCTCACGGGGAAGTCCGCCGTGAGCATCCCAACCTCGGTGAAAAATCTGGATATTTCGCACACCCCGCTCTGCCAATCGCCGAGCGTTAAGACAGCACGCAGCGAAGCTTCCGGCCTGACGGGCTTCCTTCCCATAAAGTTCGAACGTCGCATCGCTTTCCGCGGACAGATCCATCAATTCCGGCACCGAAGATTGCATGCGGTACGCCAGTTCGTGCTGCTTGATGCGGGCAAGAATTTCCGGATCGGCAAACTGCTTGTACTGTTCCTGATTCAACGCCACAAGGGTGTCGAGTTGTGCACGGCGATCCTTGCCGGAGACGCCAGCGGGGTTTTTCAAATAAAGCACCGCGTCCCCCTCGCTACGAAGCAAAACCCCCTGATGCTCCGAAGGCATAAAGCCGGTTCCCCACAGGCGGCCAAAAAGGCTCTGCTCGGGGAATTTCGAACGGGCATGCATCACAACGTAACCAGGCAGGTTTTCATTCACGCGCCCCAATCCGTAACTAAGCCAAGCGCCCAAACTCGGGCGTCCGGGAATCTGGCTTCCGGTCTGAATGTACGTAATCGCCGGGTCGTGGTTAATCGCCTCGGTGAACGTGCTGTAAACGACCGCAAGTTCCTTTGCCACTTTTGCCGTATAAGGAAGTAACTCACTCACCCACAAGCCGCGATCGTTNTTTTCGTGCTTGGTGAATGTATATTTGCTCGGGCAAACCGGTAGCGTTTTCTGGCGCGACGTCATGCCGGTGATGCGCTGGCCATCGCGAACGTGTTCCGGCAAATCTTTACCGAACATTTCGCGCATTTTGGGTTTATAATCCCAAAGATCGTGGTGGCTTGGTCCACCACTCATGAAAAGATAAATCACCCGCTTGGCCTTGGGCGCGAAGTGGGTTCCGGGCTCTTGGCCCTTGGCGTTTGCAAACAGATCCGGGCCCAGCACATTGGCCAAGGCGGCCGTACCAAGACCAAGCGCAGCACGGCCGAACAACTGCCGGCGCGTCATCATTAATTCAGATTCGTAAATTGGATTCATTTTTAAAATAACATTAAGGCCAGATCGCTTGCCAAAACTGTAGCGGCCATTTGCGTCCATGCAGCGTGGTCGGTTGAGTTGAGAGATTTGTCTCGTGGAACCTCTCCGGTGTTGAGCAGATCTCTGGCGTCCTTTTCTGCAGCGGCATAGCGGTCGCGCATGGTNTTCAGTAACTGGTTGCAGGCTTCGCGCTCGGCGGCATTGGGTTCACGACATGCAAGTAGCGTGAACATCAAGTCGAGCCTCTGATCGTCGGTGGCCCGCTCCTTTAGTAAACGCTCGGCTAGCATCCGCGCCATTTCCACCCGCTGTGTTTCGTTGAGCAAGCCAAGCGACTGCAGCGGCGTGTTCGTGCGGGATCGCTTGACGCAACTGGTCTCACGGTTGGGAGCATCGAAAAGTGTCATCATCGGATGCGGGCTGGTGCGCTTCCAGTAGACGTATAGGCTGCGGCGGTAAACCATGCGACCGGTATCGGGCTTATAGTTTTTGGTATTGCTACCTGGATGAGATAGTGCCTTCCAAAGACCAATCGGCTGGTATGGCTTCACCCCTTCCCCACCCATGTGAGGGTCCAAGAGATCGCTGGACCACAGCGCGATATCCCGNAGCACTTCGGCATCCAGCCGAAATCTCGCCCCCCGAGCAAACAACTTGTTTTCTGGATCACTCAACCTTGGCCGGAGCGTGGAGCTTTGTCGAAANGTCTCACTTGTGACCATCATTCGTAGCATGTGTTTTAAATCCCAATTGCTATCCTGCAATTCGACCGCAAGCCAATCNAGCAGTTCGGGATGGGTGGGCTGATCGCCCTGCANNCCAAAATCCTCAGGAGTTCGGACGATTCCCTCCCCATAGACACGTTGCCAAATACGNTTCACGAGCACGCGCGCCACTACTGGTTGATCTCGGCTGGTCAACCACTTGGCTAAACCAAGACGATTGCGCGGAGCACCTTCCGGCAGAGTTCCCATGATGTTNAGAACATCCGGCTGCAATGCATCGCCGGTGGGTAAATTGTATTCTCCTCGCTGGAGCAGTTTGGTTTCCCGTGGTTTGTCGAGTTCCTTNGCCACAAGCGTNGTCGTAAAACCCTTTTCCGCNTCGCGAATTCGGATGACCAAGCGCTTGGCTGTTTCGTGAACTTTCAGTCCNGACTTATTCCAAGGGCCATTTTTATCGAGAACCATACCCAAGCGTGAACCCTTGTCTGCCTTATTCCACTTCTGCTCAGCTTCAGTCTGAATNCCCTGCGGATTTTGAAATATTAACCNGGCCTCNGCCAACATGATATCCCNCTCGGATTGCAACCTCTGCCAGTCGTTCCAAGTAACCTGATCCCGCGGCACCTTGATGACCGGTGCGTATTCGTATTTATTTCCATCGAGCGGCCCCTCGGCGGTGCTGTTGAAAAAGGCCATCAACTCGTAGTACTCGGTATGCGTAATCGGATCATATTTGTGCGTGTGGCAACGCGAACAAAGCATGGTCATGCCGAGGAACACCGTGCCAAGCGTCTCAGTGCGATCGAAGTTGTTCTTCGCCTGAAACTCAGCCGGGATCACCCCACCCTCGGCCGTCGATGGGTTCATNCGAACAAAGCCGGTNGCGATGAGTTGCTCCGTCGTCGGTTTGGGTTGAAGATCTCCCGCAAGCTGCCACTCGATGAACNGGTCGAGCGGCATNTTGTTGTTCAGTGCGCGAACCACCCAGTCGCGGTAAGGATAAATCCCCCNTTTATTATCCAGGTGCAGCCCATGCGTNTCNCCATAGCGNACNGCATCAAGCCAGTATCTGGCCTGATGCTCNCCGTAGNGAGGGTCTGCCAACAACCGCTCGACGAACCGCTCGTAGGCGTTGGTNTCTTCGTCACTCAAATAAGTCTCAAGNAACTCCGGCTCAGGCGGCAGCCCGGTCAGCACCAAGCTCAGACGACGTGCGAGGGTGGACTTTTCCGCGGTCGCGGCAAAATTGGTTCCTTCAGGAAATTGTTTTTCGATGAATGCATCGATGGGGTGCCCCTTGCTAGGAGGCGTCGGTTTTTTGGGTGGCACGAACGCCCAGTGCTTGGCGTAGTTACCGCCCTGATTGATCCAGCGCTCGATCAGCTTGCGCTCGTCCGCGGTGAGTTGCTTTTCGGCATCTTCCGGTGGCATGGGATCGTCGGNATCATTGATCCGGGTGATGATTTCGCTATTGGCCAACGCAGANGTATCAATGGCCTTGTAGCCGCCGAGATCACGCGTCGCTCCGTCGAATGAATCAAGCCGTANGAAATCCTTTTTCCTNGTGTCCGGCCCGTGGCAGACAAAACATTTATCGGAAAGAACCGGCAGAATTTCACGGGCAAAGTCCACCGGCTCCTCCGCTGCAAACGCAGCCGAGTGCCCGATCACCAGCAAAAANGCCGAGNCAAGNAAAGTTAGTGTACGGTCCACACCGGTTGAATAGCTCCGAACGCTGGTTTTTTCAAGGCAACCGTTGCGGAATCAATTCGGGCCTATACTCCAAATTCACGCCTTGTCGAAACTTGCACAACCGGCTCGTCAATCGCCAAACTCGGATNAGCCGGAAACCAATCGCCCCCCATTTCTGTGAATGGCAGCGCGTTCGTGTTCGCCGGAGTAGGGCCGGGCGTGTCCAGCACGAACGCCGCTTTAATCACCCCGGCGTAGGCCTGCTGGTAGTTCATCGGGTTTTTCACCACCACAAATTTGCAGCCGGCGTAGTNCAGTTTCAGNAGATCAAACTGCTCCGTCATCCAGTCGTAAGTCGCGTTGGTACTAATGACGATTTGGATCGGGCCAACCGCCACCACCGCAGTCGGCCCCATGCGCCCCTCCCGTCCATCCCAAATCCCACCGCGATAAGTGAACGCGCCGTCGCTGAGCTGAGTCACCGTTCCGACGACCGTAATCGGCTCGCCCCATTTTGGATCCAACCGATGACCCAATTCCAGACGCACNGCTTNGCCAAGGCCGGCCGCGCTAGCTGCCCGGGCCGCCTCCGGATCAACCACGGGAACGACCGCCGCTTNGNCGGGNGCCTCCGCCAAAAGTGCCTTGAGCGTGTGAACGCTGTCGCCCGTCGCGCCGCCACCGCAGCAGTCGGCCGTCTCCACCAGCAACACCGGACCGCCTTCAACCTGCANCCCNCTTTTGATCGCTTCGNTTGGTTCGAGNGTTGCCGGTTGCAACGCGTGCCGGTGCTCCCAGTAACGCTTGGCCAAGCGCTTGGCCACAACCGTCGCCTCGGCTTCAGCCTCGTTGGCCACAACCAACACTCCGCCGCCCATCTCCGGCAGGTTNAGATAAGGATGCACCAAAATTGGGTTGATCGAATAAAGCGCACCGCTGGCCTCTAGCCGCTTGGCCTCCTGCATGACATCAGCAAATGGGCCCGGTGTTTTTGTTTGACCATGAATCGCGCTGACAAGCACCGGCACCATGGCCAAGGACATCACCGGCTTCAGCCGTCCGGTCAAAATATCGACCATCGCCCGCGCACCGCGTTCGCCAGTCTCAAACGCATCCACATGCGGATACGTCTCCCACGCAAGCAGTGCGTCCGTGCTAGCAAGAAGCGCCTCCGTGATGTGCGCGTGCAGATCAAGTGTTCCCACNATCGGCACACCCTCCCCCATTTGTTCCCGAACTGCTGAGGCCAAGTCTCCCTCCAAGTCAGGCGCGTTGGCCGCCGCCCCGGCACCATGCAAACAAAGCAGAACGCCGTCCACTTCACCAGCATCGGCCAGCGTCCGAAGAAGCTCGTTTTTTAGTTCGTCATAAACTTCTGCCTGTACTNCCCCGCTTGGGCAGGCGCTCGCGTAAAAAAGTGGCACCGGTTCGCAATCGTTCGCGATAAGCACCGAAAACATGCCGCCGAGCACGCCGGTGTCCTTGGCAAGTAACGCGCCGCCGCTCAACCACTCCGACCGCTCAAACGCCGCACGATCNGCAAGCTGTGCCGTGAAGTGATTGNACTCGATGAAAATACCGCCAACGGCGATTCGTGCAGGCATCGATTNGAGTCCCGCTAATCAATCGCGCCAATAGGTCGACTCCGGCCCAACGGCATANCGGACGTTCATCTGCGGCGTCTTGATCGGAACCTCGCCACGATGAAGCGACTCAACGCCAGCCAACGTCATCCCGGACGTCAACAACGTGCGTTCCGCCGGGTACGGCACCTTTCCGGTGATCACCGCATCCTCGATGTGGCGGCAGAGCGGGTGAAAAAAATCAGCCGTCGATGAACCGTGCGTGGGCATCGGNAGATACATTTGAGTGGAAACTACCTCGCCGTTATCTGCCCGAAGACCGGCATAATTAAAATCACGGATACTCGTCAGCATCATCGTAGTGCGAAACCCGTCGTTGTGGTCGATAAAATACGCGACCGGATTCGGGAACGTTTTTCGCGCCCAATCGAACGTAATCTTGCCGGTATAATAACCACCCTCCACCGGCANATTGTGACTGCGCGTNAGCGCNGAGACCACCAACCGCCGCGTATCCTTGTGCCGGTCCTCTGCCAAGCGGGTCCAAACTTTTTTGCCGCGCATCGCATGCACCTGCCGGATGCCCACCTCGCCCCCACGACGACGCTCGGACATGCACTGCGCCGTCTCCAGTGCGTGAATGTCGTAACTGTCCACCCCTCCATAAGCCACACAAACACTCTCCTTCAAGGGCACATCATGCGGCATATCGATCGACGGCATGCGGCGTGTCACCGGCAGCGATGACCCGGCAAAAAACGGGAACTTCAAACGGTGCGCGTCATCGACCATCTCCTTGCAACGCGCCCAAGTGGTCGATAAATGTTTGTCATTGAACACCGGTACACCGCGCCCGCTTTTCTCAAACAGCTTCACACATTCCTTGAACCACTCGTAGCGCGGATACAGCGTCTGCCCTTTTTCGTTGCGCGAATACTTGCCGTGCTCCGCGATAATCACCACACCGTCGACCGCGATTTTGCCGGTGCCCAACGTCAGCGCCTGCTCGATGCTCGGGTAAAGTTTCAAGCCGTACCGCTTCACGCGATCGCGGCCAAGGTCTCCCTTCTCCGGGAATTGATCAATGTACACCGAGGCGATGTCCGTTCGCGGCTCCTGCCACCCGCCGCGCCAACCGTAGCCAAGCGCCAAGCGATCCAAGAAATGCTGTGAGTGCGAATGCGTACGCACCTCCGTGCCAAGGAAGGCAATCCGCTTGCGCCTGCCGGCCGCTTGGCCAAGCGCTGGCATCGGGCTAACAGCCGCAGACCCCGCCAAAAGTCCGCAATGCCCCAAGAAAGAACGTCGAGTGGTGTTCATAAAAATGTTGATCCAGTGCCGAAACCCTATCCACTGCCACA
>NZFR01000098.1 GCA_002689335.1 Verrucomicrobiales bacterium | reverse complement strand
GTGGGCGGGAAGGCAGCCTTGTCTCGTATACACTTATGTACTTCGTCCTATCTCTCCTCTTACTCCCCCCCACGCTTCATTTGCATGCGCAGAACAGTAGAGACTATGAAAGAAGCCCAATACCCACCGGCGGCTCTAGTCGAGCAGATTTCTGCTGGCCGCGAAAAAATAGAACAGGAACTGGGCCGCGTCATCATCGGACAAAAGGAGGCGGTTGAGGAAATTCTCATTACACTGTTCGCGGGAGGCAACTGCCTGATCACCGGTGTGCCCGGACTGGCCAAGACACTGATGGTACGTGCCATTGCCGGAATTTTTGATCTCGAATTTCATCGCATCCAGTTCACGCCCGACCTCATGCCGGCGGATATCACCGGCACGGAGATTTTATCTGATGGGGAGCACGGTCGGGAGCTGCGGTTCGTCAAGGGGCCGGTTTTCACGAATGTGTTGCTTGCGGACGAAATCAACCGAACTCCGCCGAAGACGCAGGCTGCGATGCTTGAGGCTATGCAGGAAAAACAGGTGTCGGTCGGTGGCGCGAGCCGCGATTTGCCCAAGCCGTTTTTCGTATTGGCTACGCAAAACCCCATCGAGATGGAGGGCACGTATCCGTTGCCCGAGGCGCAGCTCGACCGCTTTTTGTTGAACGTCTACATCGACTACCTCCCGGAGGAGGACGAGGTGAAGGTTGTGAGCGAAACCACCAGCCGTGTCGACGTGCAAACTAGTCCGGTATTCAAGGCCGAGGATGTACTGCGAATCCAGAGTGTCGTGCGTAAGGTGCCGGTGGCCGACTCGGTGGTGCGTTATGCCGTGCGGCTTGCGGCGAGTTCGCGACCGGGCCAGCCGAAAACTCCGGACTTTGTCAACGAGTGGATCAACTGGGGAGCAGGGCTTCGAGCCGGGCAGGCCCTGATCCTTGGCTCCAAGGCGCGCGCGTTGCTGCAGGATCGATCGCACGTCACTCCCGATGACGTCAAAGCGCTAGCCGTGCCGGTGTTGCGCCACCGTATCCTGCCGAATTTCAAGGCCGAGGCCGAGGGGGTCGACGCCGCACAGGTGATTGAGAAACTGATCGAAACTGTTCCCGTTCCGTGAGTCGACCCCAAACAACGCACCGCTTTTTGGATCCTAAAGCCTTGATGGAAATCAAGAGTCTTTCGCTCCGGGCGCGTGCTGTGGTCGAGGGGTTTATGAGCGGGTTGCATCGCAGCCCGCGTACTGGTTTCTCCACTGAGTTCACCGAGTACCGGCAGTATTCGCCGGGGGACGATGTGCGTTTTCTGGACTGGAAAGTAATGGCTCGCACTGACCGCGAGTTTATCAAAAAATTTGAGGACGAGACCAATCTGCGCTGCACGTTTATGGTCGATTTTTCCAAGTCGATGGAATTTGGGGGAGACGATGTTGGTGTGAAAAAAAGCGACTACGGTCGGACGGTCGTCGCGTCGCTGGCTTGGTTCCTGATCCAGCAGCGCGATGCCGTTGGGTTGGCGACGTTTGATCGCGACGTACGTGAGTTTATCCCACCGCGTTACCGGCAGGATCAACTCAAGACGATCCTTGGGCGGCTTGAGACTCAACCTGCAGGGCAGGAGACCGACCTTTGTCAGGCGTTGAACAAAATGGCATCGCTCGTGGGGAAGCGGGGAATGATCGTGCTGGTGTCCGATTTTCTCACACCGATTGATGAGTTGGAGCGTAGTTTGACTCTGTTTACTGCAGCCGGGCACGACGTGCGCGCGGTGCAGGTGTTGCATCCCCTCGAGTTGGATTTTGGTTTCGAGGAAGCTGCAATTTTTGAGGACATGGAGAGCGGCCAAAATCTGATCCTTGATCCGAGGCTGGCGCGTGAGGCGTACCTCGAAAAAATCAAGGCGCACAACGACGCGCTCGATGACATGTTCAGCGCGCACGGTATCAACGCGTTTCGCGCGAGCACCGCCGAACCGCTGGAGCTGGTGCTACTGCGGTTTCTGCAGGCACAACCGGCGCGGGCCGTGGTCCGACAGCGGCGGTCAGCGGGGAGGAGAGCCGCATGAGTTTTCTGACGCCCCTCTATTTAATTGGTGCGCTTGGCTTGGCGATCCCGGTGATTCTGCACCTGCTGCACGACCGGCCGAAAAACAAACAGGCGTTCGGCAGCCTTATGTTTCTCGACAAAACCAAGCCGCCGGTTGATCGCAAACGGCGGCCTACGCATCTGCTTTTGCTGCTCCTCCGGTGTCTGGCGTTGTTGTTGCTGGCGTTCGTTTTTGCGCGGCCGTTCGTTACCGTTGACGATCCTACGGCGACTGGAAAACGCGACCGCCAATGGCTGACGGTGTTGCTCGACCGCAGTGCCAGCATGCAGCGCGGCGAACTTTGGCAACAGGCCAAGGCCAAGGTGGAAACTGCGNTTGGCCAACTGGGGCCGGGAGACCATTTCACGTTGTACGCGTTTGACGATGCATCGGAGCGCTTGGCCGATATCGATTCGTGGCAGGACAGCGCTTCGGAGGCTGAGGTGAACAAGCAGCTCGAGCGCTTGGCCAAGCCGGGTTTCGGGGGGAGCAATCTTGGCCAAGCGCTGGTGTTGGCAGGCGAAGCGATTCAGGAATATCAGACCGGACCGGACGAGAAGCCCTTGAGCAAGCGCGAGATTCTCGTCATCAGCGATTTGCAAAAAGGCGCCCAGCTCGGCGACGTGCAGGGCTACGAATGGCCGACAGGCATCAAGGTTTCCCTCGANCAGATCGGCGAGGACGATCAGGGCAACTGCGGCATGGAACAGGTCGCGGCGAGGACACTTTGGGCGGCGACGGAGGCNGTGCCTTCGTTCCGAATCAGCAACTCGCCCAACGCGTCTACGGACGAATTTGAGTTTNTCGGCCAGACAGCCGCCGGTGATCCGCTCAGCCAAAAAGTGCATGTGCCACCGGGACGNAGCCGAGTGATCGAGATGCCNGCCGAATGGCTCGAGCAGACGATTCAGCAGTTGTCCATTCGCGGTGACGCCGCGGAGTTCGATAACGCGTACCACTTNGCNCAGGATCGGCAGCAAACTGTGCGCATCGTTTTCATCGGCGAGGACAAGCCGAACGATGCCGAGGGCACGCTGTTTTATTTGCAGAGCGCGTTTCAAAAAACGAGTGCGCTTGATTTTGACGTGCAGGCGATCAGCGGTCAGTCGACGGNTCCNTTGCCTGAGGCGGATCTTTTTGTCGTTGGCGACGAAGTNTCNGACGACCTCGCCGGCCAGCTCGACAAAGCAGTGCGGACCGGTGNCATGGCGTTGGCCATNGTTCATTCAAACAAACAGGCGGCGAACTTGAAGCTGTGGCTCAACGCTCCGGACCTGCTGATCGACAATGTGACGTCGAAGGATTACGGCCTTTTGCAGGAGCTGAAACTCGATCACCCGGTTTTGTCTGTATTCCGTGATTCGCGTTACAGCGATTTTACCAACCTGCATTTTTGGAATTACCGCGAGTTGCAAAGCCTGCCGAGCGAAGGTGTTGAGGTGCTTGCACGATTCGACACCGGCCCTCCGGCTTGGCTGCTTGTCCCGCGCGACNAGGGGCGTTTGATGGTGATGACTGCCGGTTGGAAACCGGCCGACAGTCAGCTCGCGCTTTCGACGAAATTCATCCCGCTGCTTTATTCCATCCTGCAGCCGGTGCTCGAAGCCAAGACGCAGTCGCGCCAATTTTTCGTCGGCAATCGGNTGGACGTGACTCGATTTAACAATGGCGCCGTGAGTGGGAGTGTGGCGATCACCCCGCCCGGGGAGGGGGCAACAACGGTGGAGACAGCCGATGTGTTCCTGCCGACTGAACCCGGTTTGTATACCGCGAAAGGCACTGATTGGTCGGAGACATTCGCGGTGAATCTACTCCCGGCCGAGAGCCGCACGGAGCCGATCCCGATGGATCAATTTCAAAAACTNGGTTTGCCGATGGACGAAGCGGCCGCTTTGCCGGGACAACTTGCCGCCGATGCCGAGACGATGGAAAAGACCGAGGCGAACCGCCTTGAATACTGGCAATGGGCCTTGGCGGCNGTGCTTTTGTTTGTCACCCTCGAAACCGNGCTGGCTGCCAAGGGNAGTCGGTCAGCCGAACCGGTCATGACATCATGAACGAACCAAATATACTACAGGAACATCTGACGTTTTACCGGCAGCAACATCGCCGGCGGAAACTCTACTCCGGCTTGGCCATCTGCTGGGCGCTCTGCGCGGTGGCGGTCATTGCGCTGTTACTGCTTGGCCAAGCGCCGGCCATCGCTTGGCCGGTAGTCGGGTTGGCGGCTGCGGGCTTGGCCGCGTTGGTACTGGTGAAGGTGTGGAGGTTGGATTGGCTGACGTTGAGCGAGATCATCCGGATGATCGAGCAGCATTACCCCGGGCTCAATAAATTGCTGGAGACAGCTTCCGAGCAGTTGGAGAAAAACGATCCGGACCAACTTGACTTCATGCAGCAGCGCGTGCTCGCCGAGGCCTTGCAGGCTAGCCGCGATCAGGGCTGGGAGATGCAGTCCAACGGCCGCTTGGCCTTGGCTCACGTTTATCACGGGGCGGCATTGACGGTTTTTTTGATGGCGTTTTGGCAGTTGGCTGGCGAAAGCAACTCGACCGGTCAAAGTGGCTTCAGCTTGGCCAAGGGCTCGTTGACGGTGGAGCCGGGGCACGTCGATGTGGAGCGAGGCACGAGCCTGATTATTTCTGCGGAGTTTTCCGAGTTTCAGTCCGACGTCAAACTTGTCGTGAAGGAGCCGGGTGGATCCAAGCGTTGGATGACGATGGTCCAGAGTCTCGACGATCCGACTTACAGCTACCGCTTGGCCAACGTGCAGTCGAACGCGCTGTACAACGTCGTGTACGACGGAACGGAGAGTGACTTGTACCGGATGATGGTCTTCGAGTACCCGAAGCTGAAGGAGTCGGAGGCCAAGCTTGATTATCCCGAGTTCACAGGGCGTGAGGATAAGACCATCAAAAATACCCGCCGCCTTACGGCTGTCGAAGGCACCGGTTTGACGTTCGATTTTCAGTTCAACAAACCGCTAAAGTCGGCCATGCTCAAAGCTCGCGAAGGCGAGGCCGAGGATATCGTACTCAAGCCTCTCGAGGAAAATAGCCCGAGTTTTTCGTTCGCGCAGGATTTCAGTGCGCCGGGTGAATTCCGTTACGAGCTGCACCTTGAGGACTTGGATGGGCGTGTGAACCGTTTTCCGTCGAAGTACGTTTTTAACGTGATGGAAAATCTGGCGCCAGCGTTGAAATTCAAGTCTCCGACCAGGGACACCGAGGTGACAGCCATCGAGGAACTGCGCCTGCAGGGTGAAGCCCGCGACGACTACGGTCTGGAGGCGGTTGGCATCGGCTTCCAGTTGGCTGGCGAACAACCACACCACATTGCGCTTCAGAGCGGCGGGACATCGACAAATAAACTGGATATCGCCCGCGTCATTCGCATGGAGGAACTCGAAGTCGAGGAGGGGCAGGTCATCAGCTATTTTCTCTGGGCCGAGGACCGTGACCAAAGTGGGGAACTGCGCCGCAGTTTCAGTGACCTGTATTTTGCGACCGTGCGACCGTTCGAGGAGATATTCCGGCAAAATCGTTCCGCCACCGAAGGCATGCGCCAGCAGCAGGAGGAGCAACAGGGCGAAGGCGGTGAGGGGGGTGAACAACAACAGTCCATTAGCCAATTGCTTGATAACCAAAAAGAGGTCATCAGCGCCACGTGGAATCTCCGCCGCCGCCAGGCCGACGATGAAAAACTGGCTGAGGATATTCAGACCGTTATCGACTCACAGGGNGAATTAATGACCCTGCTCGAGCAGGCCTCGGCCATGTTGCAGGACGCAGAGTCCGGCGGGCAGGCGTATCAGGCCAATGAAGCGATGCAGGCTGCGGCCGAGGATTTGGCCGACGCGTTGGACGCCGAAGGCGAGGACATTGCCAAGGCGTTATCCGATGCCATTCTCAATGAACAAACTGCACTACAGCATTTGCAGAAGCTTCGTGAAAATGAATTTCAAGTCTCCCGGCAACAAGCCCGTCAGCAGCGCCAGCAACAGCAGGGCCGCGGCAACAGCAACCGCGCCCAGCGCCAATTGGATCAACTCGACATGCAGGACACGCAGAACAACTACGAGTTGGAAAGCAAAGCCGAGCGCCAAAAACAGCAGGCCCAACAGCAGGGTGAGCGTGCCGAACAACTGCAGACACTCAGTCGCCTCAAGGAACTCTCCCGCCGCCAGTCCGATCTCAACGAGCGCCTGCAGGAATTGCAGGTTGCCCTGCTTGATGCCGAGGACGAGGAAGAGCTTGAGCGCATCGAACGCGAACTCAAGCGCCTGCAGGAGGAGCAACGCGACCTGATCGACAACCTCGACGAAGTCCAACAGCGGATGGAGCAAAATCAGGATGACGAACTCGCCGACTCACAGCAGCAACTTGAACAGGCTCGAGATCAGATGGAGGAAACCGCCCGCAACCTCGAACAGCAAAACCTGTCTCAGGCGGCCAACTCCGGTTCGCGCGCGAGTCGGAACCTTGATGAGGTCGAGGAAGATTACAAGGAGCAGACCGCNAACGAATTNGCTGAGGCGATGCGTGAGATGCGACAGGACGCCCGCGAACTCGACGCTACCCAAAACGAGTTAAACAAGGCGATCGAGGAAGACCGNCAAAACTCATTCCGCTCACTGAGNGACGAGGGCAACCTCAAGGATGCACTCGAGATGGCCGATCAACAAAAGGAGCAACTCGACGATCTGCTGGAGCAAATGGAGCAGGTCTCCCGCGAAGCGGAGGATTCGGAAAAACTGTTGTCACAGGAATTGTACGANGGCATTCGCNGGGCGCAGCAGGACAATATGGAGCAGTCGCTCGACCAACTTTCGCTGTTGATGCGCAACAATCTCCCGAATGAAACCGGGGACATCCAACGCGATCTGACTGACAATATCTCCGAGTTGCGAGACACGGTCGAAGAGGCGGCCGAGAAAATCATTGGGAACGACCAGGACGCCATGCGCTTTGCCGCCGATCAACTTGACGAGCTACGCGAAGAGGTTGAACGCGAGATGGAAAATGCGTTGAATCAGCAGCGCCAAGGTGGCCAACGCGGTGGTCGTGAACCGCAGGAGAATGAGTCCGATCCGNTTGGCCAAGCGGGCCGTGAAAATCAGGACGGCCAGCCCGGGCAGGGTGACGAGCCGCGTGAAGGCGAACCGAATCAGGGCCGAGACCAAGGGCAACCCAACGAGGAAGAATCGCAGAACGATCCACAGGGCCAAGGAGGCCAAGGGCAGCCAAACGGGCAACAGGAACCGCGCGNAGGTCAGGGACGNAGCCAAGCGCAGGATCCGGAAAACAACCCCGAACGGCAGGGCGGCCAAGGGCAATCTCCGCGCGAAGGCGAACCGCAGGAAGGGCAACCGAACGAACAACGTCGCCCCGGTCAGGGCCAAGGCCAGCCAAGTGAACAACCCAATGAACAGCAAAATCCCCAAACCGCGCAGGGGCAAGGAGGGCAGCAACCGAATCCAAATGGCNGGAATAACCGTCCACGCGGAGGAGACGATAATTTGGGCGGNAACACCGGCGGCTCCGACCTGTTTCGAAATCTGGATAACTTCGACCTCGATGGCCCATTAACCGGGCTCGACTTTCGCGAGTGGGAGGACCGACTTCGGGAAGTCGAGGAAGTTGTCGAAATCCCCGAACTGCGAAACGAACTTTCCGAGGTGCGGCAGCGTGCCCGTGATATCCGCCGTGAAAACAAGGAGAATGGTAAGCCGCCGAAATGGGACTTGGTCGACATGCAGATTTTGCGTCCGCTCACCGAGATCAACAAGCGGCTCGAAGAGGAACTGACACTGCGCCANCCGAAGCGGGAATTGGTGCCGGTCGATCACGATCCGGTTCCGGAGGAATACTCCGAGCTAGTCCGTCGCTACTACGAACGCCTCGGCGGTCGTAAAGAGTCGAACGGCAATAACGGAAACGAAAAGTAAGCGCAGCCCCTACGGTAATTAATGCTCGATTTCGGATCCATTGTTTTCCTAAGTAGCAACTGGTTTCCGTTGGCTGCCGGTGTGGCGTTACTGGTGGTCCTTGTGTCGCTCTGGGGTTATGCCCGGTCTCGATTACCGATGCGGCTGAAACTGACCGGTACCGCGCTGAAAACTCTCGGCGTTCTACTTTTGTGCTTCTGTTTGCTGGAGCCGCANTGGGTGGACAAAAAAGCCAAGCCGGGCGNGAACTTTCTCGCCGTCCTGGCGGACAANAGTCAGGGCATGGGAATTCGGGATGCCGGCAGTGCCACATCCCGTGCAGAGGAGTTGACNGCAATTCTTAAGCCGCAACCGGGCGATTGGCAGGAGGCGCTTGACGAAAATTTNCAGGTGCGCCGGTATTCGTTTGATNCGCGCCTTCGCACGACCGGCGATTTTGATTCGCTCGATTTTAAGGGGCGCGCCTCAGCGCTAGTTGGTTCCACTCGCAACCTTGGCCAACGGTTCAGCGGTAGGCCGCTCGCCGGTATCCTGTTGTTTAGCGACGGCAACGCCACGGACATCGAGAGCCTCAATGACGGCCTTGGCCAGTTGCCGCCAGTGTACCCGGTTGTCATGGGGAAGCGCTCCTNGATCAAGGACATATCCATTATCGATGTGCAGGTGACTTCTTCGACGTTCGAGGATGCGCCGGTGGCGATCCATTGCCAACTGGCCGCGACGGGTTTTCCTGCGGAAAACATTGTCGCCCGATTACTCGATGCCGAGGGAACCGTTTTGGACACGCAACGACCGACGCTTGGCCAAGCGTTAAAGGTCAAGTTCGAGGTTAAGCCGGATTCGCTGGGCGTTTCGTTTTACACGGTTGAGCTTGGCCAAGCGGAACAGGCCGAAGGCCAAGCGGGGGAGGAGGAGGCAACCTTGGCCAANAATCGGCGGATCGTTGCGGTCGAGCGTCGGAAGGAACCGTACCGCGTCCTCTACGTCGCCGGACGGCCGAACTGGGAATACAAGTTCCTCAAGCGCGCNCTGGACGATGATCCTCAGGTGGACTTGGTCGGCCTGATTCGCATTGCCAAGCGCGAGCCCAAGTTTGTTTTTAAGGGGCGCGAAGGCGAGGGTGGCAACCCGTTGTTNCGAGGTTTTCGCGGGGACGAAGAGGAGGANGGCAGCTACGACAAACCCATCCTCAAGCGGCTCAACGTCAAAACCGAGGACGAGCTAAAGGATGGTTTCCCGAAAAATGCGGGCGATCTTTTTGGCTATCACGCGATCATTCTCGACGATTTGGAGTCTGCGTTTTTCATGCCGCACCAACGGGAGCTAATTCGTCGCGCCGTCTCTGAGCGCGGTGCTGGGTTCATGATGTTGGGTGGGCAGGAATCGTTTACCCGGGGTGATTACGAAAACACCCCGATAGCCGAGTTGCTGCCGGTGTACCTGCAACGGAGCGGCACGGTGTTGCCGGTGGACAATCTGGAATATGACATCGAGCGCGACGGCTGGCTGAGCCAGTGGGTGCGGCTTCGCAAAACTGAGGCGGACGAAAAAGATCGTCTCGAGGAGATGCCCAAGTTTCGTGTGCTCAATCAGGTGGATCGCATCAAGCCGGGAGCCAGTGTGATGGCCTCTGTGGTCGGCGACGGCAACAAACGCATGCCGGCGTTGGTGGTGCAACGCTACGGCCACGGCAAATCCGGCGCGCTGTTGATCGGAGACATGTGGCGGTGGCAGATGGCCGGTAAAAACAAAAATGAGGACTTGCCCCGCGCGTGGCGGCAAATCATTCGCTGGCTCGTAGCCGACGTACCAAGCCGCGTGCAGTTGACCACTAAGTCGGACTCCGGTGCAGCGGGGCTCGGACGCAAGCTGGTCGTTAAAGCCCGCAACGAGGAATTCAAACCGCTCGGTTTTGCAAATGTTGAACTGAGCGTGATGCCCGGTGGCGACGAGTCTCAGGCGGTCGATCTCTCGGTTGACCCGGACGGCACGGAAACGGGCGCGTTTGAGTCGTTGTACATCCCGCGCGAAGAGGGCGGCTACGTGGCCCGGGCGGTGGTTCGCGATGAGGACGGCAAAACGATTGGCGATGTAGAGGCCGGTTGGGCGAGCAATCCGGCGGCCGACGAGTTTCGCTCATTACAACCCAACGTCGCGCTTATGGAGGACTTAGCTAAGCGTACCGGCGGCCGAGTGCTCGACGTGAGCGAGTTGAAGGAGTGGGCACTGGATTTACCGACTAAGCAGTCACCGGTGATGGACTCGTTCCAGACGCCGCTGTGGCATCTGCCGTGGACGTTCGCTGCAGCATTGTTTTTGTTGGTCACCGAATGGTGGCTAAGGAGGAGGCATTGGCTGCCATGAGGACGCTTTTGATTTTGATTCTGCTGTTTGGCTTGGCCAAGTCGGGCCTTGATGCAGCGGATTTTAATGCCACCAAAAATCGCCGGGTACTCGTCGTTGCAGGCGCGGGCGGAGAGTTGGAGTACGCCCAGTTGTTTGCCGACTGGGCGGAGACCTTGGCTAAGGCGTTTGATGGGAACGCTGCGGAACTGGTGCACCTTTCCAACGGGCCGGAAGAGACGGGCGCGCGCAAAACCATCGAGGCCAAGCTGAAGCTTTGGGCCGAGGCCAAGGGGGATGAGATTTGGATTCTGCTGATGGGCCACGGGACATTTGATGGCAAGGAGGCCAAGTTCAACCTCGTCGGCGATGATGTCTCCGACAAGGAATTTCAGCACTGGCTCAAACCGCATGAGGGGCCGCTTGTTTTCATCAACACCAGCTCCTGCAGCGCGCCGTTCATCAAGGCGTTGTCNGGGCCGAATCGCGTGGTGGCCACGGCGACCAAGAGCGGCTACGAACAAAATTTCTGCCGCTTCGGAGGTTACATGGCAGCGGCGCTTGGCCAAGCGGAGGCCGATCTCGATAAGGACGGCGCGGTGTCGGTGCTCGAGGCATTTCTCATCGCCTCCCGTAAGGTCGGCGAATATTACCGTGAGAACGACCGCTTGGTTTCCGAGAACGCTCTACTCGATGACAACGGCGACGGCCGCGGCACACCCGCCGACTGGTTTCGCGGAGTTCGCATCGAGAAAAAGGCCAAGGGGAATAGCAATGCAGATGGCTTGTTGTCGCGATTGGTTTTCCCGGTGGTGCCGGCTGCGGAAAAGGAAATTCCAGAGCCGCTCCGAAAAAAACGAGCCGAAGTGGAGGCTAAAATTGAGACACTGCGCTCGTTGAAAAAAACACTGGAAGTGGATATCTACTATCGCGACCTCGAGAAACTCTTCCTCGACCTGGCCAAAGTTAATGACGAGATCGAATCCGCTCAAGCCGTCCGAGCGGACGAGCCTGATTCCAATTAATCCCGACGCTCGCGCTTGGCAAAACGCACAAAAAAAGCGAGGTGCTTAGCCTCGCTTGAAATGTTTACTGACCGATTGGTTTAGTAGCGGTAATGCTCCGGTTTGTAAGGGCCGTCGACCGGTACGCTGATGTAATCGGCCTGTTCCTGAGAGAGTTGAGTGAGCTTGGCTCCGAGTTTGTCCAGATGCAACCGGGCGACCTCCTCGTCCAATTGTTTATCTAACCGATATACGCCGACATTGCGATCTGGATTGTTACGAATATCGATCTGCGCGATCGTTTGGTTGGTGAAGCTGGTGGACATTACAAAGCTTGGGTGGCCGGTGGCGCAGCCGAGGTTGATCAGTCGTCCCTCAGCGAGTAGATAAATCGAATGTCCATCGGGGAAGGTGAATCGGGAAACTGGGCCGCCCGGGATGGAGTCGTCTTTGATTACCTCGCGAGTAACGCCTTCCATGGCTTCGAGTTGAGCGACCTGAATCTCATTGTCGAAGTGGCCGATGTTGCAGACGATTGCCTGATCCTTCATACGGCTCATGTGGTCCGCAGTGATGATGTCCTTGTTGCCGGTGGTGGTGACGTAAATGTCCGCCTCCGGTAGAGCCTCTTCGATTGTTGTCACCTGATAACCGGCCATGCAGGCTTGCAGCGCGCAGATCGGATCGACCTCGGAAACGAGCACACGCGCTTTTTCATTGGCTAGGGATTCGGCGGAACCTTTGCCGACATCGCCGAAGCCGCAGACCATTGCGACCTTACCGGAGACGAGCACGTCGAGTGCGCGCTTGATGCCGTCGACTAGCGAGTGGCGGCAGCCAAAAACGTTGTCGAACTTGGATTTGGTAACTGAGTCGTTGACATTGATGGCTTGGAAAAGCAGCTCGCCGCGTTCGTCCATCTGCAAGAGGCGATGAACACCGGTGGTCGTTTCCTCAGATACACCAATCACGGCATCGGCAACTTTGGTCCAGTGGCCATCGCGTTCGGCATGCACTTTTTTGAGCAGGTTTTTGATAACCTGTTCCTCTTCGCTGCCGGACTCGGAATTGATCCAGTCACTGCCTTTCTCCAATTCCAAACCTTTGTGGATAAGCAGGGTGGCATCGCCGCCGTCGTCAACGATCTGATCCGGGCCGGATCCATCCGGCCAAGTAAGCGCCTTAAAAGTGCAGTCCCAATATTCCTCTAGAGTCTCGCCTTTCCAGGCGAACACTGGCACACCGGACGCCGCGATGGCTGCCGCCGCATGATCCTGCGTAGAGAAAATATTGCAGGAACACCAGCGTACATCTGCGCCAAGTGCCGTGAGCGTTTCGATCAACACAGCGGTTTGAATCGTCATGTGCAGTGATCCCATGATCTTCACGCCGGCAAGCGGTTGATCAGGGCCATACTTTTCGCGAGAGGCCATAAGGCCNGGCATTTCTTTTTCAGCTATGCTGATCTCTTTTCGGCCGAACTCAGCCAAANTGATGTCTGCNACGTGATAAGCTTCCGTNTTTGGGGCTACTAATGTATCTGTCATACCTTNNNAAAAATATTCTTTTAATTCAGCGGGTCAAATTAAACGGCCTTTTTTAATGCTCTCACCTTGTCTGTTTTCTCCCATGAAATCGCATCGAGATCATCCACTTTTCCAAAGTGACCGTAGTTAGTAGTCTTCGAGTAGATGGGGCGCAAGAGTTTGAGTTGTTTGACGATGTCGGCTGGCTTGAAGCTGAATACTTTTTCAGCAGCAGCGGCGATTTTGGCATCGTCCACGAGGCCGGTGCCAAAGGTGTCCACACAAACGGAGACCGGATCAGGATAACCGATGGCATAAGCGAACTGAATTTCGCAGCGCTTGGCCAAACCGGCTGCCACAATGTTTTTGGCCACGTAACGGCCCATATAGGCGGCACTGCGGTCGACTTTACTGGGATCCTTCCCGCTGAAGGCTCCTCCTCCGTGACGGCCCATGCCGCCATAGGTGTCGACGATAATCTTGCGTCCGGTCAATCCGCTGTCGCCCTGCGGTCCGCCGACGACAAACCGTCCGGTTGGGTTGATCAGAATCTGCGTGTCGCGGGACAGCATCTTCTTTGGCAACACTTTTTGGATGACCTGTTTGTTGATGAAATCGCGGATGGTTTTGTTGCTGGCATCGGCGGCGTGCTGGGTGGAGATGACGACGCTAGTGATCTTCACCGGTTTGTCGTCCACATATTGCACGGAGACCTGACTTTTCGCATCGGGCCGGAGCCACTTGGCCTTACCGGCTTTGCGGAGTTTGGTCAGGTGCCGGCCGAGTTGGTGCGCATACATGATCGGGGCAGGCATCAATTCCGGGGTCTCGTCGCAGGCGTAACCGAACATCAACCCCTGATCCCCGGCACCCTGTTCTGCGGTGGCCTTGCCGGCGGCAGCCTTGGCGTCCACACCTTGCGAGATGTCCTGGCTTTGCGCTGTGAGATAATTATTNATGAACACCTCGTCNGCGTGAAAGACATCGTCGCTATTGACGTAGCCGATCTCGCGTATGGCGTCGCGNACGACCTGTTCCACATCGAACTTGGCCTTGGTCGTGATCTCACCGCCGACGCAGACGANGTTGCTCTTGACGAACGTCTCGCAGGCGACGCGGCTGGACTTGTCCAGCGCGAGGCAGGCGTCGAGCACAGCATCAGAAATGGTGTCAGAGACTTTGTCNGGATGACCTTCGCCAACCGATTCGGAAGAAAAAATGTAGTTTTTGCCCATNATAAAAGTGGCTAACTGATTNGCAGACCNTTTNATATCAACAAATCAAGATATGATGATATGTTTAATTNTCNGAGNTTTCAAGGCGATTTTATGACGTTTTTCAAATACCGATTGGCNAAGCGNGGTTTGATTTTTTCGGCCTTCTCGGGCATNNTCGNNGTCTCCCACCCGTTCGGTGGGTTTCCCATTGACGATGACATTGCAAAACGACAGCGGCGATGAGCCTAAATTGGCGAAGAACGAGACCATCAAGCAGGACAGTAATCTCCTACGCGGCACNATTGCTGAGGGNCTGCTCGATGAGTCGACCGGTNCNCTGNCTGCCGACGATACCCAGCTCACNAAGTTTCATGGTATTTANCAGCAGGACGACCGCGACATTCGCCGCGAGCGCCGCAAGGCCAAGCTCGAGCCTGCCTACTCGTTCATGACNCGTGTCCGTCTGCCNGGCGGTGTTTGTACNCCACAACAGTGGCTGGACATGGATGCGTTTTGCACCGACTACGCCAATGGCACGCTCAAGCTGACCACTCGCCAGGCGTTTCAGCTNCACGGCATCATCAAAAAAAATCTCAAGCTNACCATTCGGAAAATTAACGACTCGCTGATGGACACCGTCGCGGCCTGTGGCGATGTCAACCGCAACGTGATGTGCAATCCGAACCCGAACCAATCCGCGTTGTACGCCGAAGCGTTGGAGGTGGCACGGGCNATCAGTGCCCACCTNACCCCGGCGACCAAGGCGTATCACGAGATCTGGCTTGAGGATGAAAACGGCGAAAAACAAAAAGTCACGTCGGACCCNGAGCCNGAGGAGGAACCGATTTACGGCAAAACCTATCTGCCGCGAAAATTCAAAATCGCTGTCGCCGTNCCGCCGAGCAACGACGTCGACCTGTACGCGAACGACCTTGGCTTTGTGGCGGTCATNGAAGACGACAAAATCGTCGGCTACAACGTGGCCGCCGGAGGGGGCATGGGCATGAACCACGGGCAGGCGGCAACCTTCCCGCGGTTGGCCGACGTGATCGGTTTTTGCACAACGGANCAGGTGACCGATGTGGCGGAAAAAATCGTCACNACCCAGCGCGACTACGGCGACCGCACCAACCGCAAGCACGCTCGGCTCAAGTACACCATCGAGGATCGCGGGATGGACTGGTTCCGCAGTGAAATCGAGAAACGTCTTGGCTATNCGCTTGGCCAAGCGCGGCCGTTTCAGTTCGACCACAACGGCGACCGCTACGGNTGGGTGGNCGACACAAACGGCAACAGCCACCTCACTTTATTCATTCAGAACGGTTGCGTGGTGGACACGGAGGAACTCCCACTGCGCACCGGANTGCGCGAGATTGCCAAGGTGCATGCGGGTGACTTTCGNCTGACCGCCAATCAGAACCTGATCATCGCCAACGTTTCACNNGCNAAGCGTGCTGCGATCGAGTCATTACTCGACGAACACAAGCTCACCCACTGCCAAGACCAATCCGGCTTGCGATTGAATTCAATGGCCTGTGTGGCGCTGCCGACATGCGGCCTCGCGTTGGCCGAAGCCCAGCGGTATCTCCCGGATCTGATCGGCGAGCTGGAGGGCGTGCTGAAAGAGGTCGGCCTAGAGAAGGCGCCGATCACCATTCGGATGACTGGCTGCCCGAACGGCTGTGCGCGGCCATACATTGCCGAGATCGCGTTCGTTGGGCGAGCCCCGGGAAAATACAACATCTACCT
>NZFR01000097.1 GCA_002689335.1 Verrucomicrobiales bacterium | reverse complement strand
CATCATCACAAGGGCTTCACGCTATGGATGGCGGGCGGTGGTCTGAAGCGCGGCATTAGCTATGGGGCCACCGACGAACTGGGGATGCACGCCGTCCAAAACCCAGCGCACATTCATGACATCCACGCCACCGTGTTGCATCTTTTGGGGCTCGACCATGAGCGGCTCACCTTCCGCCACAATAGTCGCGACGTACGCCTGACCGACGTCTTCGGAAACGTCCTTCACGAAATTGTCGCCTAAGTTAATACCTTGATTGCGCTTGGGTTGAGGAGTTGGCTCGAAGCCAAATCGGCTCGCCATGCGGCTGGAATTGGGGCATCAGAGGGCAAGCCATGAAGTACTGGATCACGTTGGTAACTGTTTTCGTCCTGCAAGCGACATTGGGAGCTGCCAAGCCGAATGTTGTGCTGGTGTTTATTGACGACATGGGTTGGGGGGATTTCTCCTGCTTCGGAAATCAAGCAGCGAAAACGCCTCACATCGATCGCTTGGCCAAGGAGGGAATCCGGTTCGAGCAGTTTTATGTGAACTCGCCGATCTGCTCTCCGTCGCGTACGGCGATTTCGACTGGGCAATACCCGCAGCGTTGGCGCATCACATCGTACCTCAGCAATCGCAAACACAATACCCAACGGGGCATGGCGCAGTGGCTCGATCCCAAGGCGCCGATGCTGGCGCGTTCACTGCAGCAGAACGGCTACGCGACCGGGCATTTTGGAAAATGGCACATGGGGGGGCAGCGGGATGTTGACGACGCACCGCCGATCACGGCGTACGGCTTTGACGTATCGTTGACGAACTTCGAGGGCATGGGGCCAAAGCTGCTGCCGCTCACGCTCAAGCCGGGGCAGGATCCGGCCAAGCCGGGTCGAATCTGGGCAAATGCTGAGCGGCTTGGCCAAGGNGTGCGCTGGATGCAGCGCTCGGTAATCACTCGCGGNTTTGTCGACGAGGCGATCCCGTTCATCGATCAGGCGGCCAAGCGGGGGAAACCATTTTACATCAACCTCTGGCCGGATGACGTGCACAGTCCGTTTTGGCCGCCGGTGGCCAAGTGGGGTAACAACAAACGCGAGTTGTACCTNTCTGTTTTGGAGGCGATGGANGAGCAGTTGGGCAAACTGTTCAANCACATNCAAAANACCCCTTCACTGCGCGACAANNCGATNGTGTTGGTNTGTTCNGACAACGGGCCGGAGCTTGGCGCCGGNGTGGCTGGGCCGTTTCGCGGATACAAAACGCANCTCTACGAAGGCGGCGTTCGCTCNTCGCTGGTTGCTTGGGGNCCGGGTTTGGTGAAGCCNAAAAACCGAATCAATCGCAAGTCCGTTTTCTCGNCGATCGATCTGGTGCCGACGTTGCTNGATATCACCGGAACCNCCCACGCGAAAGGTGCGACNTATGACGGCGAATCTGTGCCGGACATTTTGTTGGGNAAAAGTGAGGNCTCGCGGAAGGTTCCNATATTCTTTCGCCGTCCACCGGACCGGNACGCCTNTTACGGNGACAACGATCTGCCCGACCTTGCCNTNCGGGATGGCAAGTGGAAGTTCCTCTGCGAATACGACGGTGCCGAGCCGGAGTTGTACGACATGACGAATGACCGCGGTGAAAAGTACAACATCGCAGCCAAACATCCCAAGCTAGTNCGCAAGTTTAGTNCAGCCTGCATCGCGTGGCACAAATCCATGCCGCCGGATAACGGACCGCAACTGGTTGGCANNGCCCGTCNAAATNCACCCCGTAAACCGAAAAGAATTGAGCAGCCAAACGATTAAAATCGCGGTTATCCGTGGGGACGGGATTGGGGTTGAGGTCGTTGAGGAAGGGCTGAAGGTTTTGAGTGCGGTCGCCGATCGTATCGGCCTTGGCTTGGAGTTTACCGAATTCCCCTGGGGCTCAAATCATTATTTCGAAACTGGCGCCATGATGCCGGCTTCGGCGCTTGAGACTTTGGCTGACTTTGATGCTATCTACCTTGGCGCAGTCGGGCATCCTGAGATTCACGACCACATCACGCTCAACGAGTTGTTGCTGCCGATCCGGCGCCGGTTTGATCAGTACGTTTGCCTGCGACCAAACACGCTGTTTCCGGGGATTGAATCTCCGCTCCGCGCGGCCGGCCCATGGGATATCGATATCACCATCGTCCGCGAAAACACCGAGGGCGAATACGCCAACGTCGGTGGAATCCAGTTCAAAAACCAGTCGAACGAGATGGGGGTGCAAGCCGGTGTGTTCACACGCCAGGGCTGTGAGCGGGTGATTCGCTACGCGTTCGAACTGGCCCGGGAGCGTGGCAGTAAAAAACCNGTCACCTCAATCACAAAGTCCAACGCGCAAGGGTTTGGGATGGTGGTTTGGGACCGTGCTTTTGACCGGATTGCAGCCGAGTTTTCGGACGTCCCAGCGAGGTCGCTGCTCGTTGATGCGGCCGCGATGGAATTTGTGCGGCGACCGGGCGACTTTGGCGTGGTGGTNGGCAGCAATCTCTTTGGCGACATCCTCTCCGACTTGGCGGCTATCATCACCGGCAGCATCGGCTTGGCAGCCAGCGGCAACATCAACCCGACCGGTGAACATCCATCCATGTTTGAGCCGGTACACGGCAGCGCGCCGGATATCGCGGGCCAGGGCTTGGCCAACCCGATGGCAGCGATCCTGTCNGCTGCTATGATGATGGATCACCTTGGCCAAGCGGTCGAGGCCGAGTCGATTCGCAAGGCAGTCTTGGCAGTAGTCGAAGAGGGAACAGTGCTGCCACCCGACATGGGCGGAACTGCGAGCACATCACAAACCGGAGATGCAATCGTCGCCGCATTGAAATAGCCAAGCGCTTGGGCAAGCGGTGGAGTTGACCGGGAGGAGGGGTGTCTTTAGAGTTTTGCTCATGACCATGCGTTTTTCGCTTCGTTGGTTTTTCTTTATTGCGCTCGGTGTTTTTGTCTCGGCGGCTCAGGCTGAGGAGAAACAGAAATCCATCCGGGCACTGCTGGTGACCGGCGGGTGTTGCCACAATTACAAGTATCAATCCAAGGCCCTCATCGCGGGGGTAGCCAAGGATGCCAAGGTGGACTGGAAAGTCGTCAACGAAGGCGGCACCGGCACACGGGCCAAGATTGCGTTGTACGACAATCCGAACTGGGCGAAGGGGTTTGATGTGGTGGTACATAACGAGTGTTTTGCCAACACGGCTGACGAGGCGTACATCCACAAGATCACCAAGGTGCACAAGGCCGGGGTGCCGGCAGTGGTGATCCACTGTGCGATGCACACCTATCGCGCGGCAAAGGTGAATGAGTGGCGGAAGTTCCTTGGGGTGACGAGCCGCCGGCACGATCATCAAAGCCGTTATNCTGTGAAGAAAGTGACGCCCAAGCACCCGATCCTCAAGGGNATGCCGGACAACTGGGTGACGCCAAAGGATGAACTGTACATCATCGATAAGATTTGGCCTTCGGCGAAGACCTTGGCGACGTCGAAGAGTGAGCGTGACGGCAAGGATCACGCTGTGATCTGGACGAATCAGTACGGCAAGGCCAAGGTGTTCGGCACCACTTACGGCCACTCCGACGCCACATTCGACGATCCGGTTTTCCAAAAGATGGTCGCCCGAGGGTTACTCTGGGCTGCCGGAAAACTGAAGGATTAATCTCCGTTATTCCGCCACGAAAACAGGGTCGCCGAGCACGTCCATTTTCGGCGTGATGCCGAGGCCGGGTGCGGTGGATGCGGCGAGTTTTCCGTTTGTGCGTTGGGGGGCTCCATCGGCGATTGAGACGGTGACGTAGCTGTTGAAGTCGGTCGACGAAAACAGCAGCTCGGTNGGCGTGCTGTGAGCCAAGTGNGAGATGGCTGCAGTGATGATGTCGCCGCCCCAGCTATCCTCGATGGTCATCGCGATGCCGAGTGANACGCAGAGGTCGCGCGCCTGCCGCGCTTTGGTGAGTCCCCCAAATTTACTGATCTTGATGTTTACGACNTCCATCGCTTGNAGGCTGTTGGCGCGGAGGAGAATCGGAAGTCCGTCGATGTTTTCGTCGAGGACGAACGGGTGGTCGGTCAGCTTGCGGATGGAGTAACATTCCTCGAACGTTTCGCACGGTTGCTCGATGTACACGTCGACATCTTTCACGGCACGGACGACGCGTGCGGCCTGATGCATCAGCCAGCCGGTGTTGGCGTCGGCCACGAGGACGTCGCCGTGTTGGAGTTCGGCGGAGACGTCGCGGATGCGCTCGATATCGGTTTCCGGATCACCGCCGACTTTGAGCTGGAATTTCCGATAACCCTCCGCCCGGTAACCGGCGACTTTGCCGGCCATGGCTTCGGGGGCTTCCTGTGAGATGGCGCGGTAGAGCAGAAATTCGTCGCCGTATCGGCCACCGAGCAGGTTGCAAATTGGCTGACCGGTCGCTTGGCCAAGGATATCCCAGCAGGCCATGTCGAGGGCGGATTTTACGTAGGGGTGCCCCCTGAGCGTGGTGTCCATGTGGCGGTTGAGCTTGGTCAATTGTGTGGGGTCTTGGCCAAGCAGTGCCGGGGCGAGAACCTGTATGCCGGCGCGGGCTCCCTCGGCGTAGGCGGGTAGGTAAACGGGGCCAAGCGGGCAGACCTCGCCATGCCCAACGATGCCTTCGTCGGTCTCGATCCGCACGACGGTNCTGTCAAAAACTTGCACAGATTTGCCACCGGACCAATTGTAGGTTCCCTCGTGAAGCGGCAGGCCGACCTGATAGACGCTGATTTTGCTGATCTTCATGAACGCGTGCCCNGATGGTTGGGCTTGGCGCAATTTAAATCAATTCGGAATGCGCTTGGCCAAGCGGACGGGTTGCCGGATACTACCCCGCCGAATGAGCAAGGGGCAGATACCTATTGATTTTAGCGACCCGATCAATGCCAAAATTTTGGNGGTGTCGGAGGATCAGTTGCAGGGATTCCAGCAGGANCCGATCGGCGAGATCGTNCGGCAGTCCGGCGTCGAGTTGCCGNTGGTGATCGAACGCATCCGGGCGATGCTCCNCGCCGGGGCGATTCGGCGCGTGCGCCAAACNCTGCTGGCGACCAACCTGGCCAAGGGCGCGTTGGTGGCGTGGAAGGTGCCGACGGAGCGGATGGATGCGGCNTTCAATTATCTGTTCGAGGAAGATCCGTTTTCAGGGCACGTGGTCACGCGCACGACCGACATGGTTTCGGCCGGATCGAACTACAAGNTGTGGACNACACTGAAAGTGCCACAGGGNTACTCGATGGAGAAACACGGTGAGTGGCTGCTAAAGAAAATCGGGGGCGATCATTTTCGGCTGATGCCGGCCAAGCGGTTGTTTGCGCTCGGNGTGGGGCATGTGAGGCGTCGTGGGATGTCGCCCGGCAGCAAGGCGGATCAACCGGCGGAGGCAATGGAGGTTGCAATCGTCGATCTCACTGATCTCGAGTGGCGGGTGATGACTGCCGTGAAGCGCGAGTTTGAACCGGAGGAAATCGTCGAGGATATTTGGACCCCACGTGCCGCAGAGGCAGGGGTGTCGTTGAAGGAGTTTTTCCGCATCGCCAAGGATCTGGACGAGCGGCGTGTGGTCGGTCGTTTTTCCACATTCTTGGAGCATGTCAAACGACACTCTTCCGGCAAACGCGTGACCAAGTTCAACGCGCTGTTCCATTGGGCGGTGCCGGAGGGGCGCGAGATCGAGGCTGGCGGAGAGGTGGGCCGGCACGATATAATGACGCATGCCTACTGGCGCGAGGGCGGGCCGGACTTTCACAACGTGAACGTCATGGGCGTCGCCCACGGTACTGACAAGGAGTTGGTACTGGAGCACAAGGCCGCAATCGACCGGCATCTCGAGGGCGTTGGGATTCCGGTTCGGTACACCAACGTATTTTGGGGTGGGCGCAGTGAGATTAAGCCNTCGGAGATTTCGCCGATAGCGTACCGGGAATGGTGCCAAAAGGTGGGCATCGATCCCGANATGATGCGGTAGGATTAGCCTGCGTTCCGNNNGGTCAAGCGNAGGAAAAGAAACCAAACGATGGATCCAATTTTCATTGTACTTGGGTTGCTGGTGGTGGCTGTGGGGCTTTTTGCTACACGGGCGCTGCCGGTTGATCTGGTGACCATTTTCCTTCTGCTGGCGTTGGTGCTNACCGGGATTCTCGACACNGCACAGGCCTTTGCCGGGTTCAGTTCGCAGATCATCATCATCCTCGGCTCGATTTTCATCATCAACGGCGCGTTGTTGGAGGGGCGTGTGCTGGATGTGGTTTCGTCTTGGCTNTTGCGTGTGGCGGCGGGAAGCACAAACAAGCTGCTCCTGACCACCATGTCTGTTGTCGGCGGACTCTCTGGTTTCATGAACAACACGGCGGTGACGTCGCTCTTCATCGGTCCGACCATGTCCGTAGCNCGCAAGCTTAAGACCAGTCCGTCGAAACTGCTCATGCCGGTTTGCTTCGCCTCGATCCTCGGCGGTACNTGCACGTTGATCGGCACCTCGACCAACGTCGCGGTCAGCGGNGAGATTGCCAAGCAGCACGAGGCAGATTTNATNGACTGGATCGCCGCNGGTGGNANGGATTTGAACGGCGACGGNACNACCGATTCCGATGACTACCTCCTCCACGCGGAGGTAAACGAGATCCATGTTTACCGGCCGCTTGGTTTGTTCGAGATCACGCCGCTTGGCCTGCTGATCATGGGAGTGGGTATCGCGTACCTGATGTTGATTGGGCGCAAGCTGTTGCCCGATTATCCCGATGAAAGTTTGACGGAGGATTTCAACATCCGCGAGTATGTCTCCGAGATAGTCGTGATGCCGGGTTCAAAACTGATCGGCCAGTTGGTGTTTCAATCTTCACTTACGGAGATGGAATTTCGCATCATAAAAATCCTCCGAAAAAAACGCAGCTTCGTCCCGAACGCGCGTTCGAAAATCGAGGAGGCCGACGTGCTGCTCGTCTCCGGTCGCGTGGACGATTTGATGTCAGTGAAAGATGCCAGCGGGATCGAGATTAAGGCCGAGACCAAGCTGGAAGATGACTCGCTGCAAACGGAGGAAACCAAGATCGCGGAATTGTTGATCACGCCTAAGTCGACGCTGATCCGGAATTCACTCAAAGAAGCAAATTTCCGCCAACGCTTTGGCCTAGCGGTATTGGCGATCTATCGGCACGGCCAATCGCTTGGCCGCAAGCTGGGAGTGATAAAGCTCCGCGCTGGCGATTTGCTGTTGGTTCAAGGCTCGGAAGACCGGCTACAAGCGTTGGAACACGACACGAATCTCGTCCGTCTTGAAGCCAGTGAAGCGCCAAGTGCGGATCGTCGCAAAAAGGGATTCATGGCGCTGGGTTTTTTTGGGTTGGCAGTGCTGGCCGGCGGCTTTGGACTGGCGCCGTTGCCGATCTGTTTTCTGACGGCGGCCGCGATGACCGTGGCCACCGGCTGCATTACCATGCAAAAGGCCTACGAGGTGGTNGATTGGNGGGTTTTGATTGTGATCGGCGGGATGACNGCGTTTGGCGCTGCGATGCGCGAATCCGGCACCGCCGATTGGCTGGCCGGCGGTATCCAAAGTGCGTTCGACAGCCCTCGTACAGTGCTCGCTGGGTTCATTTTGCTNACGATGTTCCTGACGCANACGATGTCCAACGCCGCCGCAGCGTTGGTGGTTTTGCCNGTGGCGATGCAAACCGCGGAGACGCTCGATGTGAGCGGGCAGACCTATGCGATNGCGGTGATGCTCGGGGCGTCTTCCTCTTTCGTGGCACCGTTTGANCCGGCCTGCATTTTGGTTTCCGGTCCCGGCAAATACCGGTTCACCGACTACGTGAGAGCCGGGCTTGGCCTGACTCTGATGATGGCGTTTCTTGTCTGGTTTTTCGTCCCCATTATCTGGGGGCTTTAAGCCGCTTGGCCAAACGTACAAAAAAAAGCCCGGCGCATGGCCGAGCTTTCGTCGTTTAAAGAGTCTATATTTTACTTCAGCGCCTTCTCGATAGCAGCNATCACTTCCGGTGCATCCGGCTTNGTGCGGGGCGAGAAGCGCTTGATGACTTTACCGTTTCCGTCGAGTAGAAACTTTTCAAAGTTCCAGCCAATCTTGTCAGAACCACCGGATTCCTTCTTGAGCTTCTTATAGAGCGGGTGGGCATTCTTACCGTTGACCTCGATCTTGGAGTGAAGCGGGAAGGTGACCGAGTAGTTNTCGGNGCAGAATTTTTTGATTTCCAACTCGGTGCCNGGTTCCTGTTTGCCGAACTGGTTGCAGGGGAAACCCAGTACAGTNAAGCCCTTNTTNGAATACTTGGTGTGCACAGACTGTAGTTGCNTGTACTGCCTGGTCAGACCGCATTGNCTGGCNACGTTGACCACGAGCATCACCTTGCCCTTGTGTGATTTCAGGGTGGTGGCCTTGCCGTCGATATCCTTCAACGGAATGTCGAGGGTGGATTTTTCCGCGCACACAGCGCCAGCCAAACCGAGAGTGAGTAGTAATGTCGAAAAGAGTTTCATACGAAGAAAATTTCGCAAATGGAATGGATTTGTCAAACACGGAACAGTCGCCTGCNGGCTTGTTTTCGGAGGATAATTTGTNGAGACTGCCCTGCCGTCGATTTGCAATGAAGAAGACTGCGAAAAAAACAACCTTGAAAAAGAAAACCGCCCCCGACATGCGGCCGCATTCGGCAATCATGTTGGACGGCCCGGATCGTGCGCCCAGCCGTGCGATGCTTTACCCGACCGGATTTAAGAAAGCGGATTTTAATAAACCGATCATTGGTGTNGCCTCCACCTGGAGCAACGTCACGCCGTGCAATATGCACATCGACGAGTTGGCCAAGGAGTCCGAANCCGGTGCGAACAANGCAGGCGGAAAGGCGATCGTGTTCAACACGATCACGATCTCCGACGGCATTTCGATGGGTACGGAGGGGATGAAGTATTCGCTCGTGTCTCGCGAAGTGATCGCCGACTCAATCGAGACGGTCGTGGGCTGCGAATGCATGGACGGTTATGTGGCGATCGGTGGTTGCGACAAAAACATGCCGGGCTGCATGATCGCNATCGCGCGAATGAACCGCCCGGCGGTTTTCGTTTACGGTGGAACGATTTTACCCGGCTGCATCACCGGGCAATCTAAGAAGCTCGATATCGTTTCCGTGTTCGAGGCGGTCGGTGCTCACTCCAACGATAAACTNTCCGNCAAGGAGTTGGAGGATATCACCTCCTGTGCNATTCCCGGCCCCGGTTCCTGCGGGGGAATGTACACGGCCAACACGATGGCNAGCGCGATCGAGGCGATGGGCATGAGTCTNCCGGGCAGCAGTGCCCAAGCGGCGATCAGCCCCGCAAAAAAACGCGACAGCCGCGAAGCNGGAGCCGCTGTTTACAACATGCTCAAAAAGGGCATCAAGCCGCGCGACGTCATGACCAAGAAGGCGTTCGAAAACGCCATCACTGTGGTGATTGCCCTCGGGGGATCGACCAATGCAGTGCTGCATTTGCTGGCGATGGCTCATGCTGCGGATGTCAAACTGACCNTCGACGATTTTTCCNGCATCGGCAAAAAGGTGCCGGTCTTGGCCGACCTNAAACCAAGCGGGAAGTATCTGATGAGCGAGTTGGTTGCCATCGGTGGCATTCAACCGTTGATGAAAACGCTGCTCAAGGCCGGACTGCTGCACGGCGATTGCCTGACGGTTACCGGCAAGACGCTGGCGCAAAACTTGGCCAANGCGAAGCCGTATCGNAAAGGNCAAAAGATCATTCAGCCGCTCAGCAAACCGATCAAAAAAGACAGCCATCTGCGGATTCTNTACGGCAACCTCGCNCCCGAGGGCGGCGTGGCCAAGATNACCGGCAAGGAGGGCTNNNGTTTTACCGGCACAGCGCGTCCNTNCGATTCNGANGAAAAGGCGATGAAAGCCATCCTNGGTGGCAAAATCAAAAAGGGNGACNTGATCGTNATTCGCTANGAAGGNCCGAAGGGCGGCCCCGGTATGCGGGAGATGCTNGGCCCGACCGGTGCAATCATGGGAGCGGGTTTGGGCGATGACGTGGCGCTGATCACTGACGGTCGTTTCTCCGGAGGCACTCATGGGTTCGTGGTGGGCCACATCACGCCGGAGGCTTACTCGGGCGGGCCGTTGGCTCTGGTGAAAAACGGTGACTCGATCACCATCGACGCCGAGAAAAATCAGCTATTGCTGCACGTTTCAAAAACCGAATTGGCCAAGCGCAACAAAGCATGGCACAAACCGAAGCCGAACTACACCAAGGGCGTGCTGGCGAAGTATGCCAGTGCCGTGACGTCGGCATCGCAGGGGGGTGTGACCGACTACAACCTCGATGTCTGATCCCCGCTTGGCCAAGCACTCCCCGATGACTTTTTAATCGCAAGAATGCGAAGACAATATCCGTTTCAATTATTCGAGCCAAAGTGGCAGGAACACTGGCACAGTGGCGAAACGTTCCGCGCGTGGAACCCCGGTGAAAGTGCCCCGACCGGACACCCGTTCCGCGAGCGTCACCAAGGCACCCATCCGGAGGAACTCCCGAAGTACTACATTTTGGACATGTTCCCGTACCCCTCCGGGGCGGGGTTGCACGTTGGGCATCCGGAAGGCTACACGGCGACTGATATCCTCGCGCGCTACAAGCGCATGCAGGGGTTCAATGTGCTGCACCCGATCGGCTGGGACGCGTTTGGCCTGCCGGCTGAGCAGTACGCGATTAAAACAGGGCAGCACCCGCGTATCACCACCGAGGCCAACGTCTCCAACTTCAAGCGGCAGATCCAGTCGCTTGGTTTTAGTTACGACTGGAGCCGCGAGATCGACACGACCGACCCGAAATATTTTCGATGGACGCAATGGATTTTCCTGCAGCTTTACAATTCATGGTTTAACTCGGAAACGAACAAGGCCGAGTCAATCGAGACGTTGCCCTATCCCGAGGACGTCACCACGGAGGAGCAGAAACGCGCTTGGCGCGATGAGCATCGCTTGACGTATGTGTCCGAGGCGCCGGTGAATTGGTGCCCGGAACTGGGAACGGTGCTTGCCAACGAGGAGGTCAAGGATGGCGTCAGTGAGGTGGGTGGTTTTCCTGTTGAGAGAAAACCGATGCGCCAGTGGATGCTCCGAATCACCGCATACGCCCAGCGGTTGCTGGATGATTTGGACGGCATCGAGTGGAGCGATTCGCTCAAGGAGATGCAGCGCAACTGGATCGGGCGTTCCGAGGGCGCGGAGGTGGTTTTCAATGTCGAGAATTCTGACACAGAGATCACTGTTTTCACAACGCGCCCGGACACATTGTTCGGGGCGACGTACATGGTGGTGTCGCCGGAGAGCGAGTTGCTGGACACGATCGTGTCGGCGGAACAAAAAGCGGAAGTCGAGGTGTACCAAGCCGAGGCAGCCCGAAAAAGTGACCTCGAGCGAACCGACTTGGCCAAGGACAAAAGCGGAGTATTCACCGGAGCATACGCAGTCAATCCGGTCAACAACCGCTCGGTGCCGATCTGGACTGCGGATTACGTTTTGGCCGGGTACGGCACCGGAGCGATCATGGCGGTGCCGGCTCACGACTCGCGCGATCTGGAGTTCGCCGAGAAATTTAAACTGCCGATCGAGGTGGTGGTCGAGGCGCCAGAAGGCGAGGAGTCGCTTGGTTTCACCGGTATAGGGAAGGCGATCAATTCGGATTTTCTCAACGGACTTACGACCCCGGAGGCAAAGGCGAAGATCATCGATTGGCTTGAAGAAAAGTCGCTTGGCAGCATGACGATCAATTTCAAGTTACGCGACTGGCTGTTTAGTCGACAGCGCTACTGGGGCGAGCCGTTCCCGGTCGTTTGGGACGAAGGCGGCCACGCGGGGTTGGAGGATTTTGACCTCCCGCTATTGCCTCCGGAGTTGACCGATTTCAAACCGACCGGCTCCGGTGAACCGCCGTTGGCTCGCGCCGAGAACTGGTGCCAAGTCAGCGACGGTGTGGCTCGCGAAACAAACACGATGCCGCAATGGGCCGGCAGTTGCTGGTACTACCTGCGCTATGTGGATGCCACCAACGCCGAGCGTTTTGTCAATGAGGCAGCGGAGCAATATTGGATGGGAACCTCCAAAGAGGACGCGACGCCCGGAGTCGATCTTTATGTTGGCGGGACTGAGCACGCAGTGTTGCACCTCTTGTATGCGCGGTTTTGGCACAAAGTGCTGTTTGACCTCGAACATGTTTCGGCGCCGGAGCCGTTTTACAAACTCGTCAATCAAGGTCTGATCCTCGGCGAGGACGGTCAAAAGATGTCGAAGTCGCGCGGCAACGTCGTCAACCCGGACGATATTCTTGTGGAGTTTGGAGCGGACGCATTTCGCCTGTACGAAATGTTCATGGGGCCGCTGGAGATGGTGAAACCTTGGAACACCAAGGGTGTCGAGGGGGTCTATCGTTTTCTCGGTCGCGTCTGGCGCATGTTCATTTGCGAGAAAAGCGAAAAGGAATTCGAGCATGCACTCACGGCAGAGAAGGACAAGGGGCCGGAGTTGCTCAAAGGCCTCAAGCTCAGCATCGCCGTCGCCGAGGTCGAGCCGACGCCGGAGCAGTTGAAGGTGCTGCACACTTGTATCAAAAAAGTCACGGAAGACATGGAGCATTTGCGGTTCAACACCGCGATATCCGCGCTGATGGTGTTCACCAACGAGGCATCCAACTGGGATCTGCGGCCTCTCTCAGTGCTCAACGATTTTCTTCTGTTGCTTGCGCCATTCGCACCGCACATCGCCGAGGAACTCCATGCAAAGGCCAACGGCGGCGATCGCTCCATCGCTTACTGCGCTTGGCCAAGTTTCAACGAGGAATACCTCGTAGAGACCTCGGTCGAGATGGCGGTGCAAGTGAACGGTAAAGTGCGCGACCGACTGCAGGTTCCGGTCGACATGGACAAGGCGGACATCGAGCGCTTGGCTTTGAATAGTGAAAATGTGAAGCGCCATGCCGATGGGAAAAACGTGAAAAAAGTGATCGTCATCCCGGGAAAACTGATCAACATCGTTGCGGTTTGAGATGGCTGAAATCCATTTTTGGACAGGAACGATTAACGCCGCAGGAGCAAAAAATGCTCGCGACGGTGTCATTCCTTTTGCTCATCGGTTGGGGAGTGAAAACATTCATCAAGCCATCTTCCGATAAGGCTCAACCGCCACCGATTATTTTGAACGACTGAGATGCAGGCTTTCGACTATGACGAAGTGCTGGATTTAATTCTGGCCAAGGACAGCCGGTACCATCGGGAGGCCTACTACTTTGTCCGCGAAGGGTTGGATTACACGCAGCAGAAACTCGTCAAGGCCGCCGGGAGCAAGGACCCGAGACACGTTAGTGGCCGAGAGTTGATGGACGGCATGCGCCGGTACGCTCTCGAAAACTACGGCCCGATGGCCAAGACGCTGCTCAACGAGTGGGGCATCTGTGCGACGGAGGATTTTGGGGAGATCGTGTTTAACCTAGTCGAAAACAATCTACTCGCGAAAACGGAAGAGGATTCGCGGGAGGACTTCGTGAATGGCTTCGACTTCGATGAAGCGCTCATCGCACCGTTCCAACCGGACAGGCCAAGCGCGGTTGATCCGCCTCAGCCCAAGGCCAAGCGGAAGTCGTAAACCAAGCGCTTGGCCAAGCGTCAATAGACGTCCGGCGAGATGTAACGCTCAAGCTGCTCAATGATGTTGTCCTTCTTGTGAAACGTGAGGATGAGCAGGTCGTTCGAGGAGATCGATGCCATGCTCTCCATGACCCCATCTCTGCTCGTGAAAAATGCATCACGAATGAAAGACACCACGCTCGACCCGAAAGCCATCGGCGAGGCGCTCGGGGTCAAGTCCGTCCTCACCGGCACGGTGCGACAGGCGGGCAGCCAACTGCGCGTCACCGTCAAGCTGGTCGACACCAAGACCGAGGCCAACATCTGGGCCAAGACCTTTGACAAGACCGAGAGCGAAGTGTTTTCCATGCAGCGCGAGATAGCTCAAAGCGTCGCTGAAGGCCTGAAACTCGAGCTTGGCCAAGCGCAAAAGGATCAACATGCTAAGCGGCAAACTAAGAGTGTTTAAGCCTACAACCTCTACCTTCAGGGCCGCAAAATGTGGCAAACCCGAACCCTCGAAGGCATGCGAGGCTCCATCGAAAAATACGAACCCGCCCTAGCCCACGTAGGCATTGCGGATGCGTATAATCAATTAGTGGCATACTTCTATGCTGCACCAAAAGTAGCTTCACCCAAGTCGGAACAGGAGTTGATTCGCGCTCTTGAGTTAAACTCGCAACTATCAGAAGCATATGCGAGTTATGCCGATGTAAAGTTATTCTTCCGGTGGGACTGGTCTGGATCTGAGGAAGCGTTCAAAAAAGCGATATCTATTAATCCAAATTATCC
>NZFR01000096.1 GCA_002689335.1 Verrucomicrobiales bacterium | reverse complement strand
TGAAACTGATCTATTTGGTGAGCAAGCTGTTCTATGTGGAGGACTTGTTGAGTTAATCCGTGCTGGCTTTGAGACATTAACCGAAGCTGGTTATGCACCAGAAATGGCCTACTTCGAGTGTCTGCATGAATTGAAACTGATCGTCGACTTGATAAACGAGGCTGGCATCAGCGGCATGCGTTTTTCCATTTCCGAAACCGCGAAATGGGGCGACGTCAAGGTCGGGCCGAAGATCATCGATTCCAGCGTAAAAAAGCGGATGAAGGCCGCCTTGAAAGACATTCAAGATGGCAAGTTTGCAAAGGCTTGGGTCCGCCAATACAAAACCGGCTACAAGCAATACAACAAGTTGCTCAAGGACGGGGAGAAGCACCACATCGAAAAAGTCGGCACTCGCCTGCGTTCGATGATGCCTTGGATGCAGAAGCGCACGGTCAAGGGTGCCCAAGCGGCTTACTAATCCCTAAGACTTTCACAACCGCTTGGCCAAGCGCTTGGCCAAGCGGTTTTTTTGTTCCCTGAAAAGATGCGGACGGAGCAACCATTTTGAAAAAGCGGTGTTTGAGGGAATCGTGACGGCTATTATATCAGGATTTTTAAAACGAACGATGGCTCCGATGTTCGTACTTGGAGCCCTGATTTTGCAAGTGTCAGCCATTCAAGAGCCGCAAACGCAGGGGAACCCGTATCTGGCCATTTCCAAGCGGAATGCCTTCGATTTGTCCAATGAGCCGCCGGCTCGAACGGAAACAGCTCCACCGCCGGAACCGCCAAAGAATCTGGATCTGAAATTCACCGGTATTTTCAAGTTGAAGGGAGTGGAGAAGGCTTGTCTTGCCGTCATTGATACCAGCGCAAAGCCGCCGGAAACCAAGTATTACCAAATCCCGGTGGGGGATAAACAAGGCCCGATCGAGATTACAGAGATCAATGCCAAGACTGGGATGGTGAAGTTGTTGAGAAACGGTTCGCCGATCGAGTTGAACCTTGGCAACGACGAACACACATACAAAACTTCTGTCGCGAAAGCCCCTTCGAAACCAAGCTCCCGCTCATCATCCTCGAAATCATCTTCGCGGCCCTCTAGCAGTTCTCGGACGTCATCCAGTCGGAGTTCCGGGGCGTCGTTTGCTCGACCGACACGATCAAGTACGTCCACGACATCCAGCCGAACTTCCAGCAGTGGGCGTTCGAATTCCAGCCGGGGTTCAAGCTCACTGCGCGCGGTGCCGATGCGGGGTCGCTCGACGAATCCGAATCCTCCCGTGATTCAGCAGGATCGCGATCCGGCAGTGCAGGCGATTGAGATGATCAAGCAAAAGCAGGACGTGGAATCTTCGGGTTTGCCGATGCCGCCGTTGCCTTTCCAGAACGAACTCAACGACGCACCAGCGGGAGGGGATGTGCCCGCGGGGATGGACCGTCCTCCGCTTCCTCCTGTGCCCGGGCAACCGCCGATTCTTCCTCCGAGTGGTTGATCAATATTTCTCGAGCAAGCTGGTCGATTCGGTATCGACGTAGAGGGTGGCTTGCGGTTGTGTCCGCAGAAAGGACGCTGGGCAGTCCGTGCTAATTGGCCCTTCAATTAAGGCTTTCACCGGTTTTGATTTCCGTGTTTCCGGTGCCACACAAATCACTTTATTCGCTGAGCAAAGCGCCGGTACTGTGAGAGTCAGCGCGTACTTCGGCACCGCTTCGAGATCGGGGAAATGATCTTCGTTGACCTGCTGCATCCGGCAGGCGACATCCAGTTCCACGATCTTAACCAATCGCTCGTCTTCAAAGTTCGCCACCGGCGGATCGTTGAAAGCGATGTGCCCGTTTTCACCCACGCCCATGCAGCAAAGGTCAATCGGTTGTGCTTTAAGCAACGCCTCGTACCGTTCGCATTCAGCGATGGGTTCAGGCGCATCACCCCCGAGGTAGTGGAAGACTTTCGGGTTTACCTGGCTCTCCACCCGTTCGCGCATATAACGGCGAAAACAGGCTGAGTGATTTTCGTCCACCCCGAGATATTCGTCCATGTGGAACAGCGTCATTTTACTCCAGTCAATCCCTCCCAAGTCGACGAGATTGCGGAGGAATTGAATCTGCGAGTTGCCGGTGGCGAGGATGGCGGCGGCTTCGCCTTGCCGGTCGATTGTTTCGACAAGGTAATCGTGCACCGTTTGGGCGACGTCCGAAGCCATTTCAGCTTCCGTGGCATAGACCCGGACAGGCAGCGAGTCGGCGGTAAATGTTCTTATAGGTTGAGCGCTCATATCGCAGGCCGACACGGTGGCTTGGCCAAGCTGGAATTTCAAGATTTCTACAAAAATGCGCTTGGCCAAGTTGACGCTGCTGCGAACCGGCGTTAGTTTGCTTCTTTTGTAATGAGTGAACAAACTTTAACAGAGCCGGTCATCACGGTGACAGAGGATGCGGCCAAGCAGGTGGGTGTCGTGCGTTCTAACGAGCCGGAAAATGGGGATAAAACGCTACGAATTTTTGTCGAGGAAGGCGGTTGCAGTGGGCTGCAGTACGGGATGGTATTCGATGAAAAACGGGACAAAGACCACGCGGTCGAGTTTTTCGGCGAGACTGTGCTCGTGGATGAGTTTAGCGCGAACTACCTTCAGGGCGCGGTAGTGGATTACCACGACGACTTAAACGGGGCCGGATTCAAAATCAAAAACCCTAATGCCAAACAGTCCTGCGGTTGCGGCAACTCGTTCGAAACTTAATCGAACCGACTGTTCCTCACGATTTGGCCTTTCGCAATTTGCGTGAGGGCTTTTTTTGCACTTGGCCAAGCTCTTCAGCCGAGTACGTGAGACCGAAGCAGACCGTAGACCTCGGTAGAATCCAGCGGTTTGCCGGAGGGAAGACTGGCCTGTTTTGAGATGAGCATGGGCCAATCCGCCTGATCGCTGGGGCGGCAGCCATGAGAGCCCTTGACCAAGTTGGCNTCCAGCGGGATCACATCCATTAACATCCGAAAGCCCAGTTTCTTTTTCAGAAGCTTNAACATCACTCGAGGCATCGAGCNGCGTGCGGGATCCTTGAACAGCTCAACCGGGTCGTAGCCCGGTTTGCGGTGAATATCGACGCACCGCGCGAAGTCCGGAGCCCATCGATCGTTCATCCAGTAGTAGTAGGTAAACCAAGCGTCCTCGTCGGACGTGACAATGAGATCACCAGCGCGTTGATGGTCGATTCCGTTGGCCCGTTTTTCTGTTGCTCCCCAAACGCTGGCTACGCCGGGAGTCGTCTCAAGGAGCGTTCGGACTTTGGCTCCGACTGAAGCGTCGTTGACGTAAACGTGAGCGACCTGGTGGTCGGCGACGGCGAAGGCTTTGCTGTTTCCGCAATCGAGCAGCTCGAGACCAAGTTCCTCTTTGATGGTGAGCCAGCCTTGCTCACGGAAAAGTCGGTTCAGATGGACCGGTCGGTTGGCAGGGGTAATGCCGTACTCGGATAGCAGGACAACTTGAACGCCTCGTTCCTCAAAAAAATCGATCAACTCGCCGACGATTCCGTCAATACGCTGGAGGTCGTGGTTGATCTCCGGATGCTCTGGGCCGAGCCGTTGCATATTGTAATCGAGGTGCGGGAGGTAAACCAAGTTTAGGGTCGGTTGCTCCTTTTCTTCGATCCATTTGGCCGAGTTGGCGATCCATTCGCTGACGGCTTCCGGTTTTCCGGCGGGCGACTGTTGGCCGGCCATCGGGCCCCAAAATGTGGGGAAGGGGAATTCACCAAACTGCCCCTTGAGTTGAGGCCGCATCTCGAACGGCCAGCAGTAAATGTCAAAGTGTTTGCTGCCATCCGCCGGATACATTGGGCGCGGCGTTGCGGACCAGTCGACGTCGGCGTACATATTGTACCACCAAAACATCTTGGCGCAGGTGAACGCACTGTCGTTCTGTTTAAGCTCGTGCCAGATTTTTGATGCCTGCACGGTTTGGTTTGGCTGTTTCCAAAAGGCGACCTCGGCCAGTTCGTGGTTGTACCAGCCGTTGCCGACAATGCCGTGATCGGCCGGCGTTTTGCCGGTGAGATAGTTTGACTGCGCAGTACAGGTGACAGCGGGAAAAGCGGGGTCGATGGTCGCCCCTTGGCCAAGCGATAGGAATTTGGAGATGGCCGGGGTGTGTTCGCCAATGTGTCGCCGACTCAGCCCGACGATGTTAAGGACAGCGGTGCGATTCACGGAGGGTGGGGTTACGCCGAGGCGGGAATGATCTTTTGTTCGCGGCCGGCTTGGCGATCGCGCAATTCGTGAATCGACTCGATCAGCAACGGGAGATTCATCTCATGAAACTCAAACCCTTGGCCAAGCGCCTTCAGCAGTGTGATGGTGAGTTCGCCTCCGAGATGCTCGCGGAATTCCTCCAAGCCGTTAATGATTTGTAATGTGCCGGACTCGTCCTCGTGAAGCAGTTCGTTTGCGAACAGTTCAAAGCCAAGTTGTTCGAGCAGGTTGAGGATGCGATCCGTCTCGGCGGCGGACATGTAGCCCATCCGGCGGCCATAAACGACGTCGANCGCGATGCCAACCGCCACGGCTTCTCCGTGACGTATGCGGNACTCTGAGAGCTGTTCCAGTTTGTGCGCCGCCCAGTGGCCGAAATCCAACGGGCGCGCGGAACCAAACTCAAACGGATCGCCGGAGGTGGCAATGTGGTTCACGTGAAGTTCCGCACAGCGGNAGATNAAATGCTCCATCGCCTTGGGTGCGAACGCCGCAAGCGAACCCGCCTGGCGTTCNATCCACTCGTAAAACTCCAAGTCGCGAATCAGGGCCACCTTGACCGCTTCNACATAACCGTTGCGTTTGTCGCGGNCGCTTAATGANGCAAGCAGATCGAAGTCGTTGATGACGGCGAAGGGCGGCGTGAAGACTCCGATGAAATTCTTTTTGCCGAAGGCGTTGATTCCGTTTTTAACGCCGACACCGGAATCCGCCTGACTGAGTGTCGTGGTCGGGATGCGAACATGGCGCACTCCGCGGTGCGCAGTGGAAGAGGCCAGACCCACCATGTCGAGCAGTGCTCCGCCACCGATGGCAACCACGTAACTATGCCGGTCGATGTGATGCATCTCAATTTTCGACTGAATCTCAGAGACGTGAAAGTACGAGTTTTTCGTGCGCTCGCCTCCCTCGAATTGCATCGGTTCACAGACAAGATGCAACCGGTCTTTTCGTTGGGAGCAGTATGTCTTGATCTGTTCGATCAAATCCGGNTGTGCGCGGCACAGGGCTTCGTCCATTACGATCAAAACCTTGTGTGCCTTGTCGGGTTGTCGGTCGACGAGCGTGTCGCAAAACGTGTCATTATCTGATAAGAACAATCCCTTGGTAAAAAGGATTTGATGCCGGTAACTGACTTCGATCTGTCTCTCGATAACATTCATTGGCTCGCGGAAAACTGGGCTTTTCTTTGGTTAATTGCCAGTTTTTTCGACCGCATTCCATTGATTAGAGCAAAGGGGTTTTCCCTCGCTTGGCCAAGTGCTAAAACTGTGGGGCAATGATTCGACTCATTTTGTTATTAGCGACCATTTCGATCACGTCGCTTGGCCAAGCTCAGGAGTACGTCATGGATTTTCGCAAAAAATGCGACACGCTGATTGCGGCCAAAGGCAGAGCAATGGACGATCAGCGTCTGTGGGATTTATTTAACGCACACTGGGAATACCAGATGAAGGCCTCACCGGAGTCGGCCACTTGGAGAGGGTATCCGGGGCAGAATCACCGTTGGAGCGACCTGTCGCTGAAGGCACTAAACGAAAGCAAGGCGACGGATCGGTTGACGCTGAAAACCATTCTGTCGGTCGATCGCGCTAAGTTGATTGAGGCGAACAAACTTAATTACGACCTGTTTCGCAGGAACGCAGAGATGGCGGTGGAGAAGCAGAATTTCCCCGGTGAATATTTGGTGCTTAACCAGATGGAAGGTCTGCCAAGGGATGTGCCGTCGCTGATCGAAATGATGGCGGCCGAGAACATCGACGATTACGAAAACATTCTTTCGCGTTTAGGAGGGGTGCCCCGGTTGGTGGATCAAACCATCGGACGACTTCAGGAAGGGTTGGCTCTCGGTATTGTGCCGCCAAAAGTTCCCTTGCGAACCGTCGCCGATCAGGTGGCCGGGCAAATTCACGACGGCGCACTGACTTCGCCGATGCTCTTTCATTTCAAGTTGTTTCCAGAAACCATTTCCGGGGTGGAACAAAAAAGGCTCACCGAGGCGGCAACGACGATTTATAGGAACGAGGTCAAGCCTGCGATGGAGCGGTTGCATGTTTTTCTGCGGGACGAATATGTACCCAAGTGCCGAACCACCGTTGGCCGAAGTGCGTTGCCCAACGGCTTGGATTGGTACGACTACATGATTCGGCATTACACCACCACGTCGCTCAGTCCGGATGCGATCCACAAAATCGGTTTGAGCGAAGTGAAGCGTATTCGCGCCGAAATGGAAGCGATCAAAACCAAGGTGGGATTTAAGGGTGGGCTTCACGAGTTTTTTGAATTCCTCCGCACGGACTCGCAGTTTTATTACGAGACGTCGGAGGAACTGCTCGCTGGGTATCGCGACATCTGCAAACGAGCCGACCCCGAGTTGATGAAACTATTCCGCAAACTCCCACGCCAGCCGTACGGTGTTGTGAGGATTCCGGCCTATATCGAGAAGTCGGTGACCACTGCCTACTATCAGCCCGGCTCAAACGAAGCAGGGCGTGCCGGGTTCTTTTTCGCCAACACCTACGACCTCAGTTCTCGGCCGAAGTGGGAGATGGAGGCTCTCGCGCTACACGAAGCCGTGCCGGGGCATCATCACCAGTTGGCCATCGCGGATGAGATTGAGGGTTTGCCGCAGTTCCGCAAATACGGACGCTATACCGGCTACGTTGAGGGCTGGGGGTTGTACTCCGAGAGCCTTGGCGAGGAGATGGGCTTTTACACCGACCCGTACTCCAAGTTCGGCCAGTTGACCTACGAGATGTGGCGGGCCATCCGCTTGGTCGTTGACACCGGTATTCACGCCAAGGGCTGGTCGCGTCAGCAGGCGATCGATTTTTTCAAGACTAACGCCGGGAAAACAGAGCACGACATTATCGTCGAGATCGACCGCTACATCGTCTGGCCCGGCCAAGCGCTGGCCTATAAATTGGGCGAGCTAAAGCTGAAGGAACTGCGGGCCAAAGCCAGCAAAACACTGGGCACCTCGTTTGACTTGCGCGGGTTTCACGACGAGATTCTTTGGAACGGCGCATTGCCGCTGAGCATTCTCGAAAAGCGAATCAACGACTGGATTGAGGGGCAGCGAGAATAGCTGGGAAAAGGACGAACGAAGATTACAGAAAAGAGGGTTGAATCGATTCATCGCCGGAATTCGCATCCGGGAAAATAAGATGAGTGTTTCCGTTAATTCTCCGAGTTGGGCCGAAAGGATGGCCGGAGCATCGCCGGGCCGGCGTTTAACATGTATTACGACGAGGAATACAAGGAGGAGATCGCTGATTTTGAGTCCTGTTTCCCGATCAAAAAAATCCATCGAAGCGGAGGAAATTGATGTCAGGGAGCTTTCTGGC
>NZFR01000095.1 GCA_002689335.1 Verrucomicrobiales bacterium | reverse complement strand
AAGAAGGAGCCATTCTTTCTCTATTTCCCACTGACGGCGCCGCACAAACCGGTGCAGCCTCACCCTCGCTTTATCGGCAAATCCAAACTCGGTTTGTACGGTGACTTTGTGATGCAGGTTGACTGGACGGTCGGACAGGTGATGCGAGCGATTCGATCGGCTGGTATCGAGAAAAACACGCTGCTGATTTACACCAGTGACAATGGCTCGTTCATGTACCGGCGAGGCCCCAACGAGGGGGTTGATCATGTCAGCGATCCGACGGTGCAGGCTTACAATGAAAAACATCACACCGCCAACGGCGACTTGCGGGGCACCAAGGCAGACGTGTGGGAGGCGGGGCATCGTGTACCGTTTTTCGCACGTTGGCCGGGAGTGATTGAGCCGGGATCGACCTGCGACAAAACAACCGCCCACGTGGATTTGTTTGCCACCTGTGCGGAGATCGCCGGTGGGAGTTTTTCAAAAAACACTGCGGAGGACAGTTTCAGTTGGTTGCCGTTGTTCAAGGGAGGTGACTGGGGTCGGCCACGCGCGCCGGTGATCAACCATAGCGCCAGTGGTATGTTCGCGTTGCGCAGCGGAAAATGGAAACTCATCGCAGGCAGCGGCTCCGGCGGTAGGCAGGCACCCAAGGGCAAGCCGTTTCAAAAACCGTTCATGCTGTTCGATCTTGAGGCCGACCTTGGGGAGAAAAATGATTTGGCAAAAGCCAAGCCGAAGTTGGTACGGGAGTTGACGGCCAAGCTCGAGGCGATTCGGGCCAACGGCCGCAGTCGCTGATCAGTTGGTCGGGAGTTGCCGATCAAACCAAGCCGCATTGTCGGCGGGCAGCGGCCGCTTGGCCAAGCGCTTGGCCTGTTTGGCGCGTTGATAGGCGACCGCTTCAAAGATGCCGGGAGTGCGCTTGGCTTGCGCTTCGTTTTCCTTGTCTTTCTGCGCCTGAATAAGGGCGTTGCGGTCGAGCGATTCGCCACTCAGTTCAGAGGAGAGTGCGGCTATATTCGAGATCGTGTCGCCGACGGCGGAGGGTTGCCGGCGCTCATCCACGCGGTCTCCCGGACGTTTCATCATTCTGGAAATCAAACCCATAACGAAAAGACAACCTTCCGATTCGCTCCGCAAAAGTCAAGTATCCGCACTTAGCGATGGTATGTGTCCCGTTTTTTGACTTGTTCGGATACATCGGAGGCGACAAGTTCTTTGACCCGCAGGGAGTGACTCCGCGGAACCGTATAAAACGAACATGAAGAAACTACTAACTCTCCTTGCCGTACTTGGCTTGGCGTTTGCGCCACAAGTTCAGGCCTCTCTCGCTGACAAAATCGCTGAAGCCGATGCCGAATGGATCGTTGGCAATTGGGAAGCGGAAATGGATAACGGCAAAATCTCGCTCTCCTACAAATGGGCTATAAAGGATCACGTTTTGGCTTCTCACTTCAAGGGCAACGACAGCGAGATGTACAGCTTGATCGCATTGAACTCCGAGACTGGTGAGGTCGAGCAAACCGGCTACAATATCAAAGGCGAAAATAGTAAAGGGACTTGGGGGCCGAAGGATGACATGCCGATGCTGACGCTCACCAGTAAGGACGACAATGGCAACTCGCGTTCGATGGGCATCGCGTTCCGTCGCATCGACCAAAACAACATCGAGATCCAGATTTTCCAAGTGGACGCCGATGGCAATGTCGCAGATTTCTCTGAGTTCGGTTTTGAGTTGAAGCGTGCCAAAGCCAAGGCGAAGAAATAATTTTTGACCAAATCTAAAATCGAAAAGGCTCCCCCCGGGAGCCTTTTTCTGTTTAGCCAAGCGCTTGGCCAAGCGGTGAGTTAAATCTCAATCTGCCCGCTGAAAACAAAATCAGCCGGGCCGGTGAGTTGGACGTTTTTGAAATTGTCGCGGTCGGCATCGAACGCCACACCAAGGTCGTCGCCACCGAGTACGCGAACCGAGATGGGCGAGCTGTAGCCGTGCAGCTTGGCCGTGATCAACCCGGCCGCCGTGACCCCGGTGCCGCAGGCAAGCGTCTCACCAACGCCGCGTTCGTAGGTGCGGACGCGGATCGAATTGTCGCCGGTGAGCTGAACGAAATTTACGTTTGTNCCGNTCGGAGCGTAGTGGTCGTGGTGGCGAATCTCCTTGCCGGTCTCCGAGACCATCGCGGTGTCGGCGTCGTCGACGAACAACACGGCATGTGGAACGCCNGTGTTCACNGAATGAATTTCGANCTCGCCGGTGGAGACACTGATACGGTCGCCGAGGCGTAAATCTTCCGGGGTGGTGAGGCCGATCGTGACGCGTTCGCCCTCGAGATTGGACTGGATGACCCCGGCNAGCGTCTCGAAAGAAATGGTATTGCGCCCGTCGAGATTGCGCTGTGCAAACCGCGCGAAGCAACGGGCGCCGTTNCCGCACATCTCCGCCTCGCTNCCGTCCTGATTANAAAAATCCCATGCCAGATCGGCATCGCCCTTNGCCTCGCGCAACAGCAGGANGCCATCCGCACCGACCCCTCGTTGTCGNTGGCAAATNTTTTGGATTTGTTCGGGGGACAANTGCANACCGATCTNGCGATTGTCGATCATNACGAANTCGTTTCCNGCNCCGTTCATCTTGGTNAANTCAACCAGCANGCCNCNAGNNTACCTGACTCGNAANCGGACGCAAACCCCGGATGTTCTGGGATGTTTCCAACGCAAAAAAACTTTGACGGCTCCGCTGTGCTTCNGGATTATTTTCCTTTTGCACTCTATTAAATTAAAACANCATCAATCTCTATTGTCGTGTTTGCGCTTGGCTTGTTCNTTGGGNTTAGTTTTGTCGCAACCGGCTCCGAGNCGTNNGGAATNNTGGTTGAAAGTGGNCCGNTTNATNAAGGGCAAACGAAGTTAATCGACTNCTTCGTGAAGGCTTTCAAAGAGGGCGATGCCGAGGGGNGNGCGAAGCNCTACACCGAGGACACGGTTTACATGGAGGCGTAGTTGCCGATTGCGGTGGACCGGGATGTCGTGCTGTCCAATTATCAGGCGTACTTTAAGGGCCGTAAAAACAAGATCATCGAGATGGCTGAGCCGATCTCGGAGGTGATCACGTTTGGGAACATGGCTGCTTTTCGAGGCACCGGCAAAAACGTCGAGGAGACGCCGGCGGGGGTGCAAGAGACGAAAACCTACAAGTACATGATCCTCAGCCAAAAGCAGCCGGATGGTTCGTGACAGATGCTCTGGGACATTTACAACTACGACGCGGATTACAGTAAGGAGTGACCCCGGTTACCGGTAGAGGTTTCGCCGTTGGGTGACTTGGTCGATGTAGCGGCGTGTTCCGGGGTAATCAATGTTGTTCAAAAACGCCGCACTGTTTGTGCGTGCGGCCTCCTTTCCCCAGCGCAATACGTGTGCGCGGCCGGCGTTGTAGTCGGCCANCGCGTAGGGCAGGGGATCGTCGGTGTCCGGATATCGCGCCAGCCGAGTTTTCAAGTAATACGTCCCGGCGAGAATGTTCGTGCGCGGGTCGAAAGCGTGTGAGTGTTCGAAGTCGTGCACGCCGTGTTCGTCCGCCCACTCGAACGCGGCGAGTTCCATCAGCTGCATCAGCCCGATCTCACCGGCTTCGCCGACTGCGGTTTCGTCGAACCGACTTTCCTGCCAGATGACTGCCTTGATCAGCGCGTACTCCACGTTGAACTGTGCTGCCGCGTCGCGGATGATGCCGTTGTATCGCCGCTCTGCCTTGCTGCCCCACCACCAATAAATCACAGCTGCATCGACCACGGCCAAGAGCAGCAGCCAACGGAGCCAGTGGCGTTTGGGGCGGCGACGCACGTCAGTAATCGTTGCCNGCGGCACTGGCACGGCATGATTTCTGCCAGTCGGCCAGCTCCTTGGCCAGACGCTTGGCCAAGCCGGGTTGGCGTTTGGCCAAGTCCTGCTTCTCTGCCGGATCTGCAATCAAGTCGAAGAGTTGATGCCCGCCTTTGGCCTTGCCGGTTAAGTACAGTTTGTACCGATCACCGATCCACGCAGTTTGGTTTTTCGACTCGAACCCGATCGGTCGGCCGCGCTGGGTCATCTTGCCGTCGAACAGCGGCACGAGGCTGATGCCGTCGATCGGTCGATCGGTGATCGGCTTTATGTTGAGCAGTTGCAAAAGTGTTGGCAGATAATCGCTGGTTACACATGGGATGTTGGTAGTACGGCCTGGCTTGATGTGTGCCGGCCACTCGACGAGTCCCGGCACGCGGATGCCCCCTTCGAGCAGCGAGCGTTTGCGGCCGCTCAAGAGCCCGGCGCTACCGGGCGCCTTGCCGGTTTGGCCCTCGGGTCCATTGTCGCTACAGAAAAACAGCAGCGTGTTGTCTGCCGAACCCAGCTTGCGAAGCTCGCTGCGGAGCCGGCCGACCTGTTCGTCCATCGCGGTGATGCAGCCATAGTAATGCTGTGCATACTTTGGCTGATCCTTGTACATCGTCATGAATTCCGGCCCGGCGACGACCGGAAGGTGCGGCGTGTGAAACCAGATAATGCTGAAAAACGGCTGCTTGGCCTTGGCAGCTTTTTCGATGAACGGTATGGCGCGATCCATGATCACACGCGAGTTGGCGCCTCGGGTGTTTTCGGTAACGCTCTCGCCGTGTTCATTCCAATACGCCGTACCGTAGGCGTTGGCGTCGCGTGCTTCCGGAACGGGATCCCACCATGTCTTTGAGTTGTTGCCATTGGGGCGAAAAAGCGGATCCCAAGTCGGCACTTTTGACTCGGTCGAAAAACAAACGTCGAACCCGTTCGCCTGAGGCGGCGAGAAATGTTTCAGCCCTCCAGGGCCACCGCGGTTGGCATCCTTCACCGTTTTCGTCAGCGTCCCGAGATGCCATTTTCCGAAGTGCCCGGTGGTGTAGCCTTGTTTTTTCAACAGCTCAGCCAGCGTCAATTCCTGTGGTTTCATATGGCCGCTGTTGGCAAACGGAATGCCGTAGCGGTAAGGGTGTCGGCCGGTGATGCAACTGCCTCGCGTTGGACTGCAGACCGGAGCGGCGGCGTAAAATCGGTTGAATTTCATTCCCGCCTTGGCCATCGCATCGAGGTGAGGTGTGCGGATGATTTTGTTGCCATTGAACCCCACGTCCCCCCAGCCAAGGTCGTCGCACATGATGAGCACGATGTTAGGCTTCTCAGTAGCCAAGCCACTGCCCAATCCAAGTGCGATTGCGATGAAACAGAACAGACGCTTCATGCGGCGACAATACGGAACCGGCCAAAAACTGGCAAAAACCTTTTGCAAAAACCCGGATTTCGCGCTTGGCGAAGTGGGAGGCAAGCCTTGCAACCNGCTTGGGTTTGTTGTAATTCACCCGNCCGCGTTTTTGNGGGCTTGGCCAAGCGTTTGGGCAAGTACCTAGCTTCCGCNCGGGNCCGGGCAATTGCCAGTGGCATTGATTGTACAAAAATATGGCGGGTCGTCGGTGGCAGACATCGACCGCATCCGCAACGTCGCCAACCGCGTGGCNGAGTANCGGCAGCGTGGCGATCAGGTCGTGGTAGTGGTGTCCGCGATGAAAGGCGTGACCGACAACCTCATCGACATGGCCAAAAGCCTGATGCCGGTGCCGAGCGAGCGGGAGATGGACGTGCTGCTTTCCACCGGGGAACAGACTACGATCGCGCTGTTGGCGATCGCGCTGCAGTCGATGGATATTCCGGCGGCATCCATGACCGGTGCGCAGGCCGGGATCGTGACCGATGGTGTGCACTCCAAGGCGAAGATTCGCAACATCACCCCGGAGAAAATTCATGAACTGCTCGACGCCGGCAAAGTGACCATTGTGGCCGGTTTTCAGGGGCAAACGTCGGAGGGCAACATCACCACGCTGGGGCGCGGCGGGTCTGACCTCACGGCGATCGCGCTGGCTGCGGCGCTGAAGGCGGATCTCTGCCAGATTTTTACCGACGTCGATGGCGTCTACACCACCGACCCGCGCATCGTGCCAACGGCGAAGAAGCTCGAGGAAGTCTCGTACGATGAGATGCTCGAGTTGGCCAGTCTCGGTGCGAAGGTGATGCAGTCGCGCTCGGTTGAATTTGCCAAAAAGTTTGGTGTCATTTTTGAAGTACGCTCCAGCCTCAACAACAATCCCGGAACCCTCGTGAAGGAAGAAACGAAAAGTATGGAAGACGTCGTGATTCGCGGCGTGTCGCTCGACAAAAATCAGGCCAAGGTCACTCTCGTGGGTGTGCCTGACAAACCNGGTGTGGCNTCGCGTATTTTTCAAANACTGGCCGACTCCGCNATCAATGTTGACATGATCGTGCAGAACATCAGTCACGGCACCGCCANCCCGGCAACNGATCTTTCGTTCACCATCGACAANCCGGACGTGGCCAAGGCTCAGAGCGTCATCGACAACATGCGCCCCGACATCGGCTTCGGCGATGCGTTGACCGATGAGAACATCGGGAAGCTTTCCATCGTCGGTGTGGGCATGCGTAGCCACTCCGGTGTAGCCGCAAATATGTTCGACGTNCTCGCGAGTACTAGCGTGAACATCCAAATGATTTCCACCAGCGAAATTAAAATCTCCGTGGTCATCGACCTCGCTCAGGCGGAAGACGCCACCAAGGCGGTTCATGACGCATTTCTTGGGTAANAGCGNGCGCTTGCCGCNGNTCTTGCGGAGTGGTAGCAGTGCGGCTTGAACACGATTCGGTTTTCTCTCCTCGGGTTGGCTNNGGCCGCCTGTTTTTTCCTTNAACCAAGTCGGNCGATTNCTCAGANATCGGTCCGTGCGGCATTGCCTCCGTTATTGGAATTTGCCTCCGGCCGAAAAGTGGATTCCATGGAAGACTGGCCGGCTCGCCGGGAGGAGATTCGTTCGCTTTTGCTGAAGCACTTCATCGGTAGTTTTCCGGAAGATACACCGCAAATTCATTCGACTGAGATTACCTCGAGCGANGTGCTCGAGGACGGTTCAACCCGGCGGCGTATCCGAATCGTCCTCGCCACGCCCAAGCGGGTGGCATTTGAGATGGCACTTTGGGTTCCNAAAGGCANCGGGCCATTTCCGCTGCTGCTGACCGCACCTCGTTTTTACCAACGCTACTGGGNNGAGGATGCNCTCGAGCGNGGCTACNCGGTCTGCCTTTTTCCGGGTGTCGACAGTCATCATCGCGAGGCGGACTACGCCGNGTACGACAGCGTTTGGCAGACGGTGCGTCGTGAGTTTCCGAAAGCGACGTGGACGGAGATCAGCACCAAGGCATGGCTGGCCAGCCGCTGCATCGACTACCTGCTGAGCGAGGCTTCCACTGTAAAGATTGCGACCGGCCAGATCGCGATCATCGGGTTTTCGCGTTANGGCAAACAAGCGATGATCGCGGGGGCGTTCGACGAGCGCATCACCTGTGTTGTGGCGCGCAGTCCCGGTTCGCCCGGTTCCAGCCCGTACCGGCTGACGAGCCGCAACACCTTCGCCGAGGCCCCCTCCGATTTTCCAAGCGAATGGTTTTTGCCATCGCTGCGCAACTTCANCGGCCGGGAAAACGAACTGCCGATTGACGCGCACGGTTGGTACGCGCTGATNGCTCCGCGCGCCTGCCTCATCNACACNGCGCACAATGACGGCTCGGAACCGACTTTCGCTGTGGAGAAGGCGTACATCGAGGGNCGTTCAGTTTATCGACNGCTNGGNGCGGAGCAAAATTTGCGGATCGACTACCGGNCCGGTGGCCACTCGTCTGGNCCNCCGCCGGAGCAGNTAATTCGCGNTGACCGGCAGCGGAATCTCGACTGGATGGATTTGACGTTCGGTCGCGGCTTGGCNAAGCGCAGCGACTTTCCCGAGGAATTGATCCACAATTTCGATTGGNAGGCGTGGAACGCCGAGCAAAAGCCAAGCGATCGGTCGATCGCTCCNTCGACGTCGGCACGCGAGCGCATNGAGTGGTCGCTTGGCCAAGCNCCGGAAAAACAGANNGCCGTGGATCAGCCTGAGTTTTTGACAAAGCCTGAGTCGGCACTGATGACTCACGACCGCTGGACGCCGAAAGGCGTTCGCCGTGTGCCGATTCGCTTTGGCCAAAGTGTGCGCGGAAACCTTTTTTTCAGGGGTGGCCAAGCGGAAAAAATGCCGGTGGTGATTTGGTTGCACCCGCTCTCGTACCACAGCGGCTACAACGAAGGGTACGGCGTGCAGGGAACCACCGTGTACCATCGGTTGGCCGAAAACGGGTTCGCGGTGATCGCCTATGATCAGTGCGGATTCGGGCTGCGCCTGCTGGAGGGGCGAGATTTTTATCGTTACAACCCGCGCTGGTCGCGGCTGGGCAGAATGGTGGCGGACGCACGTGACGCGGTGAGTTTCGCCGTCGAAGGCAAAGGCGTTGCAAAGGCTGAGATCCCCGAGTTGGATGCAAAGCGGGTGTTCCTGCTTGGATATTCCACCGGAGCGCTCGCGGCGCTGTACGCGGGTGCGTTGGACGAGCGCTTGGCCGGCGTGGCCTGCTTCAGCGGGTGGACTCCGTTGCGAGATGCAAGCCGCGCAGTCGCCACCGGAGGCAATCGCCGGCTATGGGAGTTGCATGCGTTGCAACCTAGGTTGGGTTGGTACGCCGGACGGGAAGCGGACATCCCCTTCGATTATCAGGACGTGATTGGCCAAGTGCTAGCCAAGCCGTGCCTGATTGTCACACCCAAGCACGATCGATTCGCGGACCATCCCGCAGTCGCAAACACCATGAATGCTGTGCGCTTGGCCAAGCCGGAACAGGCGAAGGCGCTGACTTGGCTGTCACCCGATGGCCCCAATCGATTTCAAGCCGACCAACACCAGCAATTCATCAACTGGGCAAAGGCACTCCGGTGATTACCGCTGGCAGGGTTCAGTTACCTAACTGTCGCCAGTCAAAGCTTTCGAATTTTCTGAAGCCATTGTCGAGGGTGATCAACGTGAGGCTTTGTGTTTTCGCGATCGCAGTCAAATAAGCGTCCATCCAAACCTTGGGCGACGCGGTGTCAAGAGCGGCGAAGTGACGCCAACTTGATTCGGTGCCAATCGACTCACCGAAGAAGTGGACGCGATCGTCTCCCAGCAGTTGATCGGATATCCCAAGGGCCGTGCGATTGTTCATGGGGGCACGCCCGATCGGTTGCCAAATGGCAGCGGAGGTGAGTAGGCGCAGAAANCACTGATGAGTGGNCCGGCAAAACGCGACTGATTTAGNTTGTGACAAACTGTCGAACCAAGCGACTGCGGTTTTGTGGTGTCGGTGCCCCGAAAGGCTTAACGCCAGCATACGTTGACATCACATAGATTCATTCGCGGAGGCGTTTTCCTGTTCCAAAAGCGCTTGGTCAATTTGTTCCGAACTTAGGTCGATTGCGCAGGGTTTGCCGCAGTCAACCAGCGGCAGAGATATCCGATTTTGGATGGGGCAGAGGACGTTTTTTACTTTTAGCCATGCCATTCTGAAGCAATTCGGCGAGCAAGTCCTTTAGTTTTCGGTCACTCTGAGCGGCGAGTACTTTAACTTCGCGCATCAGATCGTCGGGTAAATCCAACGTCGTTTTCATAGANGCAGATAAAAGAGTATTTTTGCAATACTCGCCTTATTTTTTGCGCTTTTTGTGGATGCGGGGCGGGAGTTTGGAGTTGTCACCCATTTTTTTGATGAGGAAGTCGCGGGTGATGCCGACTTCGGTCATCAGGGTGTTGAGCTGTTTTTGGGTGGTGGCGATCTGTTTTTGGTAGCCCGATTCGGAGCCACGGTTGTACATCTCTTGCGGATCTTCCTGCAGGTCGTAAAACTCGACCACCTCGGTGTCGGGGAAGCGGATCAGTTTGTAGCGGTCGGTGCGGATGCCCCAATGCTTGGGAGAGCGATTGTAGTAGGCGTAAAAGATGGCGGATCGCCAGTCGGTCGGGGTGTTGCCCTGTAGCAGCGGCCTGAGGCTGACGCCCTGCATCACGCTTGGGATGGCGACTCCGGCGTAGTCGAGCATGGTCGGCCCGAAGTCGATGTTCATCCCCAACTTGGTGCTCACGCTACCGGCTTTGATTTCTTTTGGGTAGCGAACGATGAGCGGCATCTTGAGTGACTCCTCGAGGATGAGGCGTTTGTCGTGCATGTTGTGTTGGCCCAGCCAGTAGCCTTGGTCGCTGGTGTAAATGACGAGCGTGTCGTCCAGGGTGCCTTCGGCTTCGAGTTGGTCGATCACGCGTTTGACGTTGTCATCGATGGCGGCGACGCAGCGGAGGTATTTGTGGATGAGATGCTGGTACGCGAGCGAGCGTCTCTCGGCCGGATCGTCGGTTTTTTTGCCGATGAAATCCTGATACACTAGATAAAAACTTTTCGGCCCTTCCTCGTCGTACATGACGGAGTAATGCTTGCCTTTGAGTAGTGGGCTGGTTTTGGTGATGTCCTCGTGCAGGCTGGGTGGCTCGGGGATCTTGACGCCCTCATGCAGCTTGGCCCAGCGCTCGGGGTACTCAAAATATTCGTGCGGCCCCTTGAAGTGTAGGCTGAGATAAAACGGCTTGGTTTTGTTGCGTTGTTTGAGCCAGTTGAGCGCCCAGTCGGTGTAGCGGTCAGCGTAGTAGCCCCGGTATTTTTCGCGTTTGCCGTTGGGCCGGTGTAGGGTGGGGTTGAAGTAATTGCCCTGACCGATCGTCACGGCGTAGTCGCTTGCGCCACGGGGGAATTGTTTCATGTGCCATTTGCCGACGACGCAGGTTTCGTAGCCTTTCTGGGTCAGCTCGCGAATGTAGCTCGGAGCGTTTGGCTTGAGTTCGCAGCCGAGGTTGAGTGCGCCGGTGACGTGGGAGTATTGGCCGCTGATGATGCTGGCACGACTGGGCGAGCAGATGGAGTTGTTGCAGCAGACGTTGGTGAAGCGCATGCCTTCGGCGGCCAACCGATCGATCGCTGGGGTCTGGCAAAAATCCTTCAGCCAAGAGCCGTACGCGCCGATGGCTTCGGACGCGTGGTCGTCGGACATCATGAAAAGAATGTTCGGACGCTTGGCCTCGTCGGTCTGCGCTTGGCCAAGCGCAACCAGCGCAAAGAGGCCTACCAAGATGAATCGGATACGTTGCATGCCAAACGGCAACTACCATTTGGCTACGGAGTATTGAAGGCCAAACTTGGCCAAGTGCTCGCTACTTGCGCTGGTAAACTCGTATCCAGTCTACCTCCATCCGAGCCGGGAATGGGGTTGTCGCTGAGGGTTTGCCGACGAGTCTGCCGCCGACGGCGATGTTGAGTAGGAGGTGGAATCGTTGATCGAACGGCGCGGGGAATGGGGCGCTCCGGGTGCTCCATTTTTTTTGTGTCTGCCAGGTTTTGCCGTTGAGCTTCCACCGGATCTCCCCCTCCTTCCACTCGATACCGAAGGTGTGAAAATCATCAGCGAACGTGCCTGACACCAACTTCTTTTTGTAACCGGAGGAACGGTTATGTGGCCACTTGCCACCGTAGTGAAGTGTGCCCAGCAACTCGTCCGGCTTGCCCCCGTTGAGTTCGACGATATCGATCTCGCCGCTGGCTGCCCATGTGCCGTATTTCTCGTCGGTCGGCAGCATCCAGATGGCCGGCCAAATGCCTTTTCCGATAGGTAACTTGACCCGGATTTCGATTTTCCCGTAGCGCCAATCGCCGCGATGCTTGGTGCGCAGTTTACCGGAACTGTACTGGCGCTGGGTGCCTTGGATGTTGGGACTATCGCGGTGCGCCTCGATGATGAGCTTGCCGTTTTCGACGCGTACATTTTTCGCACGATCGGTGTACAGCTGCGATTCCTGATTGCCCCCACCGAAGGCATCCTCGGAGACGCCCCATTTGCTGTAGTCCAGTTTTGAGCCGTTGAATTCGTCCGACCAAGCGAGTTGCCAATCGGCGGTGTTCGCCTGAGTTAACAGTAGAAAAAATGGGAGCAAACAAAAACGCATCGGCAGGTAAGTAGCGGCCGATTTGATAAAAGTAAACAGCGGATTTTTCCCTGTGATTTGCAGGAGTGCTTGCCTAGGTTCGCCGAATGATGACGACGTTTTACCGATTTGCAGCCGTCCTGACCTTGGCCTTGGCGGGGAGCGTGAGCCCTGTTTTGGCGCAGGAAAATCCAGATGATCCCAAGCCCGAGGAAAAACCGGCCCCGAAGACGATTTGGGAGGCGGCTGTTGCGGGAGACATCGAGGCGATAAAAGGTTTCTTGGTTAAGGAGAACAAAATCGATGATCAAAACAGGGAGGGCTATTCGATTTTGCACGCTGCGATCCGGAAGGGGAAAACCGAGGTGGTCACTTTTGCGTTGGCCAATGGTGCGAACGTCGATCTTCGCAGCAAGAGCAAAAAATCGCCTCTGCACTACGCCGCCCAGTACAATCAAC
>NZFR01000094.1 GCA_002689335.1 Verrucomicrobiales bacterium | reverse complement strand
GGCTCGTCGCCGAGATATTTTAGGTCCGCATGGCCACCGCCCTTGTACAGGTTGCCTCCGGCATCGCCCGGGAATTGCCACTCGATGTAGTCCGAGTTGAGCGGGTCCAGTTCGACGTAGTGTTGGAACTGCGACGTGCCTCCGAGCCGATTATTGTTCTCGTAAACACGCACGGCACGGGCGCGGGGGGCAGGCAATGCGGCCAGTCGAAACAGCGCGCTGCCGAGTTCCTGTACCTGTGGATTTACGGCGTTTAGGTTGATCGCCGAGCGGTTTTGCCAAGGATGATCATTGGCGAAATTGACCCGTCTACTTTTGTGTAACGCCGAGCGCGACGTGGTGCCGCGAAGCCGGACGCCGATGTTGTAACGCACCGATATTTTGCCTCCTTCCTGATTGATAAACGTGCCGTTCATTTGGGCGTCACTGGTCCGATACCACGGGCGTGCGCCGATGGTGGCGAGTTCCGCGCGTTCCTTTTTGGTCAGCACGATCCGATGCACCGGCCGCCCCGCTGGGGCGGGTTGATCGCACACTTGAAAAAGCGCTCGTGGGCAGTCCGGATCGATGTCCGGCCAAGTAAGTTTGTTTTCACTGGTATCGTTGGCGGTGACAAAAAACTCGATGACCGCGCCGTCCGGTTGAGGTGGAATCTTTGCTTTGAAAATACTTTGGTTCGTTCGCTTCAGCGGCACCGGTTGGAACGTCTCCTCTCCGTCCCTCCGGTAATGGAGATGCGCGGAGACGGCTTTGGTTTGTTCGTCGATGATACGCGCGGTGATCGTCACCCGATTGGTCGACTTGGGAATAGCAGGGGAATGGGCGACGTCGAAAATCACCGGCTCGAGGTCGTCCGTGTGCGTCGAGTTTTTTCGGCCCGGCGTGCCGCCGTTGATCAAACTGGCAGCCCAGTTTTGTGCGTATTTGCCGAACAGCTGTGGCTGCCGAAGTTCCATCGATCTGCCGCCGCCGTCGTGGAGCGCTTGCCAGACCCAGCCGCGGTGGCCTTCCTGCAAAGGTCCCCGGACTCGGCGCGCCCAAGCCCCTTCAGTGGCGTAGTCGACTCGATCGACCTGCTTACCGCGTTCGTCGAGCAATCGAATGGTTTCGCCGTTGTTCCCCAAGCGCCCGNNCCANGGGCCGGCGANGTTGNTCAACGCCGGATGTTGNCCAGCCAGCCAGTCGGGNTCGGCTGCGATGACCAGTCCNGCTCCCGGCGGAATGGACTGGTTGTTGAANGNAAACTGGACGCCGCGGTCGAGTTGCCAGCNGGCGAGCGAAACNCTTTTTNNGCCGTAATTCCAAAGCTCAATGAATTCCTCNGTGACCGATTCGNTTTTCGGCCGGTAATGAATCTCGTTGATCCGAACCTCGGCCGCTGCGGTTACGGTGGAGCCGANAAAAAGCCAAGCGACAAAACGCAGCAGCGATGGAGCCGAGCGTCGCATTTATTTCTTTTTGCGGAGTGCCTTGCGCTTGGCCGCGAGGAGGCGACTGGTGGTCGANTCGTCGTCCGGTTCCGGTTCGGCATCGGGAGTGGGNGACTCGGCGACGGAGGCAGCCGTTGCGCNTGGTTTNGGNGTGTCNTTGCCGGCTGGATGTTGCGNTTGGAAGAGTGCGGGATCCGGGGCGCTTGGTTNGGACGNCTGAACACGATCGAACCCCTGCCTCGTTTCGTCGCGCTTGGCCAAGAGCGAGGCGAGCGACTCTTCGCGGGTGGCTTTGNGCTTGGGTCGTCGCCAAAAANTGAGCGTGCGCTTCAGGCCAGCCATCCANCGACGCCACTCTTCTGAATCGATTTGGATGCGTCGCACGCCGACGTCGATCGGGAAAAGGAGCACGGCGAACTTGAGCATCCATTCCCAGAGATCCAACGGTTGAAAGGTTTTTTTGCGGTCGCGCTCGAACGGGTTGTCAGTGCTGAAATCGCGCTCGAGTAGTTTGCCGCTGCCGACTTCGGCCAAGCGCTGCAGCCGCGCGAGGTTTGGGCGTGCCTCGGCAAACTCCGGCGAGTGGTCGAGGTTCGCACCGATGACCTGCGATGANCGGAGCTNGCCGTTTTCCATNTCNCGNAGATGGACGAGGTANGAGCCGGTTTCGCGTGTNTCGAANTCNGCCTCGTATCGGCCTGCGGNGGTCTGNGTGAGGGGAACCAGTTCACGTTCGCCCTTGGNATTGACCACCACGGCTTGCAGGTCGAGGAAGTTTCGAAAGNTNCCNTCGGAGTCGATCGCCTCNACGCTGATGATGCCGCGGCCCTGTTCGATCGCCACGTCGGNCGAGAGNTCTCCGGTCTCGATCCGGCGCAGNCTCCAGTTTGCGATCTGCGACCAGAAGGTTTGGTACTCGCCCCAACTGATCCAATTATTGCCCCACTTGGCCTTGGCATCGGATGTAAACGCCACTGTGCGGCCTAAGCCGTAATGCCAATGCGCGAGGAGCGGGTCACCCTGCGAGGTCAGCAATGGCGTTTCGGCGCGAGGCTTTTCGCTGGTGGCCACGTAGCCGAGCAATTGCGGATAGCTACCCGGCCCGAAACCGCTCAGTACCTCGCTGCCGCTCCGTTGTTGCGGCACAAATGGCTCCTCGTAAATGGCGGTTTTCAGGATGACTGCAGTTTCCTTGAGAAAAATCTGCGGCAATTGCGAAGGGTTGGTGATGTTGTAAAACCGGCCTGCGCCTTTGTCGGCGATTTCGATCATCGTCTCCGGTCCGGCGTGCCCCGCGATGAGTACGGTGCTGACCGTGATTTTCTCGGCACGCATGTTGTTCATTAATTGATCACTTGGGCCGCCCGGGTCGCCGTCGCTGAAAATGATCATGTGCTTGATGCTTGCGGTCGATTCCTTGAGACCGTCGTAGCCCATCGTCATCAGGTTTTGGAACGATGGCAGGTCACCCTGATTCATCCCCATGATCTGCCTACCCAAATCCTGCTTGTCGCCAACCTTCGTTAGCGGAAACAGCCAATCGTCCTTGCCGTTCCACAGCACGACCCCCAGTTCGTCGTTTGGCCCCATCGCGTCAAGCACCCCGATCGCACACTGACGGGCGACCTGATTGCCGTTGTTGAACTCCATACCGTGCATCAGCAGTACCAGCGCGCCCGGTGGCAGTACTTTTTTACTGTCCAGTTCCATGCTCACCGGCAACGCACGCTCAAGCGGAGTATTGCGGTACCCACCCGCTGCAAACGATTGATCGCCACCGATGCAGACCAGTCCAACACCAAAATCCCGAACCGCACTTTCGATCAACAACATCGCATCGCGGCCAAGATCACCGGCGTTGATGTTGCTTAAAAAAAGTGTGTCGAACGACTGCAGGGCCGCCAGTGTACCGGGCATTGCCGAGACATCGCCCAGTGTGACCTCGAGGTTCGCAGCACGCAGCGCGTTGGCCAAGGGCGCCTCCTGCGGTGGGGCGGCGGAGAGGATCAACACACTCGGATCCCCGCGCACATTGGCAAAACCGGAGGCCCGGTTGTTCTGCGGCACGCGGTCGCCGCCGGCCTCAATCTGTACTTCGTAGGAATAAAACCCCGCTTGGCCAAGAGCTTGGGGGAAGCTGAACAAATTTTTGCCCTTGGCCAAGTTGACCGACTGTTCGCCGATCAACTGGTCGTTGCGGAAGAGCCGCACGATGGCCGGTTGCTCGCGATCGGACAGCGCAAATATTTTCGCGTCGAACGGTTGCCCCTTTTTGATTGAGCTTGGGACGGCCAAGCGCTGCACCGCAACGTCCGCGCCGCCTTGCGTGTTCAGCGGCACCACGTCCACCGTCACATCGAGCGGCTTGGCTGCCATCACCGCCTGCACGGCGTCGCCGATGTTTTCGTTGCCGTCCGAGAACAGTACCAGCCGTTTTTGGCCCACCTCCGGAAAGGCCGCCGTGCCAAGCCGAATCGCTCCAGCGATGTCCGTCCGGTCCGCGCCGACCACGGTCTGGATCGCGTTCGTCTCCAGCATCACCGAACTGAGCGACGTCTCAATGCCGGCCTCGGTGCCAAACACCATCAACCCGGCCTTGTCGCTCTTTTGTTTTTCCGCCGAAGCCAACAGCCGATGAGCCATCTGCTGTTCGACGTTCGGGATGCTTTGCGAGCGGTCCATCAGGAAATAGACATTCATCCCCTCCTGCGGTTTTTTCCACTGCAGCCCGGCGAGCGCGAGCACCACCGCCGAGACGACCAGCACCCGCAACCCGTAGGCAAACCAGCTGCGCCAAGTCTGGATGTGGACGTCTGTTTTCCACGCAAGCCAAGTCACCCACGCCAAAGCCACTGGCATCGCCAGCAGCCAAAGAGGATGAGTCACTTGAAAATTCACCTAACGGGGAGTCTCAAGTTTGCAGTTTAAAGATTCAAGCTTTCTGAAAAAAAGACCGATTATCCCAAACGCTCCTGCGCTTGGCCAAGCGGCCCGGGGCAGTCGCTGCTAAAAGTTCAACGTTGAAACTTGAACTTCCGCTGCCTGTTCGCGGCGAATGAATTTTTGTATGCGATGATTTTTTGAATCAGCCACATACAGGTTGCCTTTCGAATCGAGCGCCAGACTCCAAGGGTTATTGAATTCACCCGGCAAACTTCCCGGTTGGCCGATCAGTTCCAGCAGGTCGCCGTTCACATCCAGCACCGTCAGGCGGCTGTTGCCGAACTCGCAAATGTACTGGCGCCCCAGTTGATCCACCCGGACATCGTAAGGATAACTGAACTCGCCGGGGCCGCTTCCTGCCCGGCCAAATTCGCGCAGGAACATGCCGTCCGTGCGGAAAACTTGTACGCGATGGTTGCACGAATCCGCGACGAACAACTCGCCGGAAGGGGAGAGCGAGAGTCCCTCGGCGCGATTGAACTGGCTTGCCGCGTGCCCCACGCCGCGCACTTCGAACTGCACCGACTCGCGGTTGAGCCGAAACCGTTGCACGCGCTCGACGATCTGAAACTCGCTGACGTACGCCGAGCCATCCGGCCCGACAGCCACCGCGCGCGGGAACGACAACTCGCCCTGCTCACGGCCGTGCACACCCCACTGGGAGACGAGTTTACCCTCGGTGGTGAAGTGGTTGATGCGCGAATAATGCGGCTCAACGACGACGATATTCCCCTCGTGGTCACACGCCATGCCCTTGGGCCGACCGCGCTCAATCTCCGGCATCTGCCACTGCAACAGGTAATTGCCTTCGGGATCGAATTTTTGGATGCGGCCGGTCATGTCACAGACGTAGACATTGTCGTCNCNATCTACTGCGATGGATCGNGGTTTCACAAACTGCCCCGGCGCATTTCCNCGGCTGCCNAGCACACNNACTTCCGAGAACACTTTACTCTGAAATTCTCCGCCGCTTGGCCAAGGNCTACAGCNGGCCGAGANCAGAAGCAGGNCANACAACCCCACTTGGCCAAGCGCTNGGCCAAGCCGCAATNCCGTTGCACGCCNTNCATTCACCTTGCCCAATCCTCGTANGNTCCNACATTTTTTCAAGNCTCANNATTGAGGCTAATCCANTTTAAAGAAANAGGGNTTAGACGAGGCCGGCTAGTTTGCGGCCTGTCCAGTAGATGANGAGGAGCAGNAGGATGACGCCGCCCCACCANNGNTTGCTCCAGAGGCGGGTGCGGAGTTCGGCCGGCTTGGGTTCGGGGAGGACGGAGATTTTTTGGATGATCTCGTCGAGGTTGTCGGTGTCGGCACTCTCACCGCCGGTGATGGAGGCAACTTCGGNCAGNACGGNGCGGTTGACGGGGCGACCNAGTTTTTCGCGCTTNGGCAGGGAGACNACGATTTTGGTCTCAAGTTCGCGGTCGTGTTCCGGGGCGTTGATTTTGATCTGATACGCGCCGCCTTCCTGCGGCAGGAATTCGGTGCTGTAAACGCCCCAGCCGCCTTCGACCTCGGTGAGTTCGAGTTGCTCGCCTTGTCCTCCGGGGGAGGTGATCTCGCCGTTGACCTCGCCGCCATCAAGCGGGAATCCTGCTTCGTCGAGCACGGTGGCCTGCATGAAAACGCGGTCGCCGACTTTTGGGGTCTCGGGCGTGAAGCTGAGCCGGATACCTTCCTTCTCGGCGAGGTGCCGTTTGTGAGCCATCCAGCGGGCGACCTGACTCCAGAACCGGTAGTGAAATTTGTCCTCCACACCACGGCGCCAACGCCACGCGCTGTCGGTACCCATGAACAAGACTTTGCCGCGCCCGGCGTTGCGAATGGCCAGCAGCGGGATACGGCCGAATTGGTTGCGCAACTCGGAGTGAACAGCGAGTACCTCGGTGCCGGGCCGGCTCTTGGTGACAGCGGTGGACCAGTAGAAGCCGGGGAGCATTTTCCAGATCTGATCGTTGACCATTTCGTCGGCGTCGAAGCGGGTCAACAAATGCCCACGGCCGAGGGTGGAGAGGGTGAGGACGGATTCGTTGTTCATGCCGACGCCCTTGGGCTGTTCGTTGTCGAGGACGACCGGCATGAGTTCGCTCAGTTCGCTATCCATTAACGAGAGGTGGTTGCCGCGCCGGCCGGGCATGAAGACCAGTCCGCTGCCCTGTTGCTCGACGAGGCCCTTGATCAGTTCGGCGTCATTTTCGCTGAGTTGATCTTCGCCGATCCCGACGTCGCCGAGGAAAATGACGTCGTAGCTCGAGAGCATTTCGCGCGAACCGGGAAATGAGGAGAGATAATCGCGGCCGCCACCGGGGGCGATTTTCGGGTGGAGCAGCACGCAGTTCAGGTCGACGCCGGGGTCGCGGGCGAGGGCGTTGCGCAGGAAGCGGTATTCCCAGCGTGGCTGCGAGTCGACCACCAACACACTGAGCTTCACGACACGCACGGCGATGAAAAAATTGGCGGAGTTGTTGTCCCTCAATGATTCATCCACCTCGACCGGGAAATCCAGCCGCAGATCGAATTCGCCGACTTCTCGCGGGTACCACATGATCGTGTCGCGAAACCGGCTGTTGGCCGGGATGGTGATTTTTTTCGAGGCAAGCACCTCTCGATGACTCAATAGCTTGATCTCCGTGGAGACGTCGCGCGGCAGGTGGCTCTGGATCGTGTACGGGATGGCGATCTGTTCGCCGAACAATCCGTAGGCCGGCGCGGTGACCTCCTCCAACGAGAGGTCGGCGATCGGTTGATCCTGCCCGGTGACGACACTGTAAATCGGGATGCCCTGATCTCGAAACCGCGTGGCCACGCCGATGGGGGACGGCCCGAGGTTCCAGTCGCCGTCGGTTAGCATCAGCACGGCTTTGAGGTTTTTTTGTTGTTCGATCACTGCGCTGAGCGCGGCGTTCAGGTCAGTGCCGATCTCCTTCGGTTGGGCGACGGTGTTGGTTGATGAGAGATCGGGCGGCGCTGCAAAGGACTCGACCATCACCTCGCTGCCGGCCTCGAGTGGTTTCCAATACTTGCGCTCGTTTTGTTCGTTCAGCCATCCGCTGCGCGTGATGATCTCGTTGGTGCTCACAACGTCGCGGGTCTGCATGCTGCCGGAGAGATCGTTGAGGATGGCCACCTGCGGTTGTTCGGTGCGCTCGATGAGTCGCACGAATTCCGGCCGCAACAGAGTGAATGCCAGCAGGGTCACGGCGCCAAAACGCAGCAACTCCAGCAGACCGACCTTGCCGCGTCGACCGTTGCGCTGCCAGATGCTCCAACCGAGCCACGCGGACAACGCCATTACCCCCACGCCGGCGAGGAGGATCAGGGTTGAAGCTGCGAATGACCAGTGACTCATGCGGCGGGTGCGGGTTGAGGTTTNGGTGNGGGTTCATCCGACTCGATGCNGGCCTTGGGTCGGATCAACCAGGCCTCGACGAGCAGCGCGAGCAGCATGAAAAACAGGAACATCCGCCAAATCTCGCCCTGCAACGCGGTGTCGTCCCGCTGGGCNTGGAAGAGTTNAAAGGACAGGCCACCAAACAGCGCGGCGACCGCCTCGTCTTCGACCCGTTCAAACTCGTTTTCCNCAGCCGGGCGGTTCACCACCAGCCAGCGGTCGCCAGATTGGTAGACGCCGGCCTGAGTTTGTACATCGCCACGTTGGCTGGTCTCGACCGAGGTCCACTCGAGTTGCAAATCNCCGGCACCGACCTTGCCGCACTCGGCCACNGAGTCGCGTTGGAGCCGGGCCACACCGGCGGCGAGCAATCGTTGGAGCATCGGCACGACGACCATGCCGTTGCCCAGTTCCGACCACGTGAGCAGTGGCAGGGTGGAGCATAAATAAACTTCCCCTTGGCCAAGCGCTTGGCGGGANAGCAGCGCTTGGCCGTCATTGAACGCNGCGAGNACGGCCGCTTGGCCAAGCACGGGTTGTCGCTGTAGCGCGGTGAATTGGTTGAGCGGCAGGAGCAGCCCCTCGTCGGTATTCGCCAGCGGACCTTGATCCTCGTCCCAGCGTCCGACCTTGAACGGTTCGTCGTCGGCCGTCTGTTTTTCGCCCCAGCCCAGCCCAGCAAAACGCGTCGTGGCGGCTTCACCGGGCGGAAAGAAAACCAAGCGGCCACCCTCGTTGACGAACNGACGCAGGGCAGCGGCGGTATCGCCTTNCGGCAATGGGGCCTGCCAGATGACGAGCGTGATNTCGCGCAAATCCGAGNTGGCAAAATTGTCNGGAGCCAAGCGCTTGGCCGGTCTGCGGCCGGAGGCGTCAAAGACNGAGGCGGCAGCCTGCCACAANGGTCCAAGCGGATTTTCGGTGACGACCAATCCGGCCGGCGGGTGGTCGTCGCTNTAGCGGNAGTAGGTGACGTTGTCCTGTGGATTGCCGTCGGCCGGTAATTCGAGTTTGCCCCAGCCACCGGTTTGGTCACCGATCTCGATTCGGTGCCGCCAGCGCGTGGACTGGCCGTTGACTTTGGCCTCCATCTCGGTGGTGATGCCGTTAAGCGTGCGGGTGATGGCGGCCGTGTCCGCCGTGGCCTCAGTGCGTTGGAGATCGACCGCGAGCCGGACTTCACCGGAGTCACCGGACTGCAGACGCGAGAGTTCGGAGACGGAGATGGAGGTGTTCGGCGGTGAATCCTGTGTGGTGGCCAAGAGGCGGATGCGAACTTTTTGCGGGAGGGAATCGAACGAGGTCACCAACGACTGCCAGCGGGAGTCGCCGGGCAGCCAGTTACTCGATTGCAGGTCGGAGGCGATCCAAATCTCGGCAGTGCCGGCCTGATTTTCAATTAGCCAATCGAGCGCAGTCTGCAGCATGGCCGGGATGTCAGCGGAGGTGTCGGTCGGCTGGGTGTTGGGCAATTCCGCAAGCGCGGCGACAGAGGCGGTCGCCGGTTTGCGTGTGGCACTGTCTATCAAAATCAAGTTGCTGTTGTTTTCAAATTCCCCGGCGGCGGANGCGATGAGTTTGAGTGNGTACTCTCTGCGGGATTCGTCGGTGCCNGCGACGCGCGACTCCATGCTGGCGGANCGATCGACCAAAAGAAGGATGGCATCCGGTGCAGCGGCCATCGCCCAGCCCAACCAGCCGCCGACAAGCGGTCGTGCGAGGAAAAGCANCAGCATCAGCACCGCNAGGACGCGCATTGNNAGGATCAGCCAGTTTTTGATTTTGGAATGGCTTGTNGAACTGCGCGTGGCCGCGAGGAGAAACTGCATCGCCGCCCACTGCTTNGGCCGATGCCGCATGCGGTTGATCAGGTGAATNATCACCGGCAGCAGCACAAGGGGCAGTCCCCAAAGGATGAACGGCTGGAGGAAGGTCATTCGGTCAGCGTTTGCCGCGCCCGGCGCGTTCNGTCAGGAAATCCNCGAGCACCTTGTCATACGGAAGATCGGTGGTGACACGTCGGTAGTCGGCGTTGAATTCGTGGCAATCGCTGCGGAGCCGCTCGAGGAACCGGTTGAGTTCCAGTTGGTATTCGGAACGAATCGTGGCCGGTTCGGTGACGATGGAGTGTGAGCCTTCCATATCCACAAAGCGCACCGGGCGGTCAAAGGTGAAATCCAGNTCNAACGGGTCCAGCAGNTGGAACAACGCGAGGTCGTGTTTTTGAAAACGCAGATGTTGCATTGCATCCCGCAGCTCGGCGCCGTNACAAAAACAGTCNGACAAGATGATTACCAACGCGCGNCGCCGGGCTTTCTCCGCCAACTCATGCAGCAGGGGGATGAGCTGCGTCTCACCCTTGGGATGCGCTTGNTCAAGCGAGTCGAGGATGAGTTGCAGGTGGGAGGCGTTTCGGCGCGGCGGTATTTCGNTNTTTTCGTCTGCGTTAACGTGGACCAATCCGGCTGCGTCCCCTTGGTTGATGACGAGGTAACTGATTGTTGCNGCCAAGCGTTTTGCATAGTCGAACCGCGAGCCATGTGCTCCCTCAAACGCCATCGAGCCGCTGCAGTCTATCACGACGTAGCAACGGAGGTTCGTCTCGGCTTCGAACTCCTTGAGGTAGTAGCGGTCAGTGCGGGCAAACACGCGCCAGTCGAGCCGGCGGATATCGTCACCCGGCACGTAGTTGCGGTATTCGGCGAANTCGACGCTGGAGCCGCGGTGCGGACTGCGGTGGTGACCNGANACAGTGCCTTCCATGGGAAACCGCGCGAGNAGCGGTTGNCCCATGAGCCGGCCGACGACGTCGGCTTCAATCAGCGGTTGAGCACTCTCTTCAGGCACTGGCGTCGCGGAATTGATCGAGCAACTTGTCGACGATGACGGTGCTGTCGGTTCCCTCGGCCTGCGCCTGGAAATTGGTAATGATGCGGTGTCTNAGCACNGGGTGAGCCACCGCNTCGAGATCCTCCTGCCGCACGAGGTAACTGCCGTGCAACACCGCACGCGCCTTGGCNCCGCGAATGAGATACTGAATNGCACGCGGTCCGGCACCCCANGAGACGAGTTTTTNACAAAAGTCCGGCGCGTCATCGGAGGCNGGGCGNGTGGCACGCACNATGTCCACNGCGAGATCNTAAATGTGATCCGGCACCGGCACGCGTTCGACCAATTCCTGATACTTGAGAATCTGCTCGCCGTTGACCTTGGNCTCGATGGTTTTCGAANCGGTGCCGGTGGTCTCGCGCGCGATCCGCAACTCCTCGTCGCGGTCGGGGTACTGCACCTCNACGAAAAACATGAACCGGTCNAGCTGCGCTTCNGGGAGGGNGTAGGTGCCTTCCTGCTCAATNGGNTTNTGCGTGGCCAACACGAAGAANGGNTCNGGCAACGGGAGGATGCGNCCGGACACCGTGACGTGGTGNTCNTGCATNGCCTCCAGCAGNGCGGACTGCGTTTTTGGCGGNGTGCGGTTGATCTCGTCCGCGAGGATNATGTTGGCGAAGATCGGTCCNTTCACAAACTCGAANTCGCGCCGGCCTTCGGCGGTTTCCTGCAGGATGTCCGTGCCNGTGATGTCGGANGGCATCAGGTCGGGCGTGAATTGAATGCGGTTGAAGTCGAGCGACATCACCTTCGAGAGCGAGTTGACCATGAGCGTCTTGGCCAAGCCGGGCACGCCCATGAGCAGCGCGTGGCCTCGNGAAAGGATCGCGATGAGCAGCCGCTCAACGACGTCATCCTGACCCACAATCACCTTGGCCATCTCAGCCTTCATGCTGTTGTAGGTCGTACGCAACTCATCGATGACAGCGACGTCGCCTTCGCTGGGTTCGGCCGAGCTGTTGTTGCTGTTCTTTGGAGTATCTATTACTGGAGCAGATTCTGACATTTTGAAAAGTGTTGGTTTTTAGATTGGCTTGGCGTTTCGGGGCATCCCCGCTTGGCCAAGCGCAAGACCGTTCCGGATTATTTGACCGGCATTCGTGCGAACGCCGCGCTGCCGCGCCCGAACGAGGTGATGTTGAAGAATTCCCATCCTTCCTTGCCGAAGGCGTTCATCTCTTCCTCAAGCGCCACACGGCTGTCGCCGAAAATTGATTTGTACTCCCACTTTACAGGGGTGTCCGGCTGTGCGGCCTTCTTGGCAGCGGCCGATTGCAGGGCGACCAATTGCTCCAGCAAATCGGTCGCAGCGTTGAAGGCCTTCGCTTGGTTGGCGAGGTTCGCGGCGAGAGAGTCGGTGGTTTTTTTGAGCGAGGACAACTGGCTGGAGAGCGATTTGATCGACCTGTCCTTAGCGCTGCCGCCGTTGGTTTTTTGCAGCTTGGCCAAGTCTTCGGAGACCTTGGCCAAGCCGGCGACCACCTTATCGAGCTTGGCCAGTACCTTGGCTAGATCCGGCCCGGCGTTATTCTCGGCTTGGCCAAGCGCAGAGGACGAAAAACAGCCGAGGGCAAGGCCAAGGCAAACTGCGGAAACGGTCGAAATTTTCATGAACTTCAAAATCGAGTCGCGGGAGCGTAGGCCAAGGGCATGGCCGGTGCAAGGCCGCCGAATCCGGCGATTTCGCTGGCCGATCAGGCCAAGTCCGTATAAACGGTGCGCGGCCGATGTTCAGGATTTTTAGCCGCTTTTTATTCAGTATGCCGTTCTGGTGGATGGTTTCCGTACAGGCCGCCCCAGAGTTACCGCTTTGGGCGGCGGCAAGCTGGCGTAACGATGTGGCCGCCGTGAAGGCGCATCTCGCCTCCGGAACGGCCCCGGACTCGATCGATGATTGGACCGGAAAGACGCCCCTGCACTACGCTGCAGAGTACGGCAACCTCGAGATCGCCGTGCTGCTGCTCGATGCCGGAGCCAACGCACGTCACGTNGACGACGACAAAGCNACCGCACTGCACCACGCGGCCGTGGGCGGGTTCGTTGACGTAGCGAANCTTTTGTTGCACCACGGTGCGGATATCAACGNCAAGGACAAGCGGGCTGAGACGCCCATGGACGGTGCGGTGTTTTTCGGTCACACCAACGTCAGTGATCTACTCAAGGAATACTACGGCATCACCCGCTACGAACGCGGCAATCANTTCCTGCTTGAGGTCACCGCGTTGGCACCGGGGTGGTACGGTTTTCTTAACAAAAAAATGCGGGTTGATTCCCGTCAGTTTCAGATAATCGCCTCGGAGGACNTANTTAAATGGCGCTCNATNAAGGTTCTCGATTTCCAAGCNGAGACGCTTGCCTACAAGGATTGGAAAACCAGCAAGTACAGCCAACGATTTTTCCGGGNGGAACCNTACACCGAACCGCCGTTGAAATCCTCCAACGGGATCGACCTCNATTACGAGTGGTTTCAGGCTAAGCCGATCAAGGGCGCGATCGACGGTATGGCCGGTGAGTGGCCGATCANCTCGCTGGTTGCCAATCCAGGATTTGAGGCGAATGGTGATGGTCAGCGTGCCAGAGGCGATTACACCTTTGGCGACACCACATACGCGCAGTTTGTCGAAGTCGCCGACGGCAAATGGGAGGGNGACAAAGATCATCGCATNATGATNGGGCTGGGCTGGAACCCGGACGGCCTCCAACTCACCATCGTGGTNGAGGACGATTACCATCACCANACCAACAAGGAAGCCACCGAAGGGGACGCGGTAAAAATACTGTTCACCGATGCCGAGAGAAGAAAGGTNCTCGGCGAGTTTGCCTTCGCNTTGTCTGATCCGTTTTTGGAGGATGACATNACCTANGACAAAGCGAGGTTGACCGATACGGATNCTTCGCAACGNGCNGGGNTCGTCGAGCAAATTACCGGTGANGCNGCGTTCNANGTGGCGATTCGGCGCATACAAAAAACGTTCGATCCGAGCACCGGTACCACCGTGTATGAGTTTTGGTTTGCTCCGCAAACTNTCGGTTTGGCCAAGCTCGTGACGAATGTGAGTTTTGGATTGGGTGTGGCCGTGGTCGACAGCGACCCCGACGCCCCCGGCCTGCAGGGCTGGGCCGGTTGGGGACCGGAGAGCGTANTGTTCGAAGCCAACCCCAAGGAGGCNGCCGCTGTAATCCTCATTGGGGATCCCTAAAAAGACACCAACGGCGACGAATAANCNAGNNCTTGGCCANNCGGAAAANCCCGTTGACTTGGCTTNGGCCCGCCGCTAGGTTGCGCCGCGATGGCAAGTTTGAGCCTACGACTTTCGCTGCTGGGACTGGCGCTTTTGGGAAGCGCACAGGTGGCTAAGGTTTAAACTANTGATCAGAAAGTTCGTAAACCCCGCTGCCCAGAAAGGCGACGGGGTTTTTTGTTAANCACCNCTCATNAACGAAGANATGAAAAAGAATCGGATCATCATTTTTGACACGACACTCCGCGACGGCGAACAGTGCCCCGGCGCCTCCATGACGCTGCGCGAAAAACTCGAGGTCGCCCGTCAACTGGCCCGACTTAAGGTGGACGTGATCGAGGGNGGTTTTCCTGTGATCAGTGANGGCGATTTTACCGCGGTGAANACCATNTCNAAGGAGATCAAGGGGCCNACGATTGCNGGGCTGGCNCGTTGTGTTCCCAAGGANATNGAGGCGGCCGGTAAGGCGGTCGCCCCGGCTGGNAANAAGGGCCGCATTCATGTTTTTCTCGCGACNTCAAAACTGCATCGCGAATTCAAACTCGGCAAGGCACAGAGCCAAATCATCAAGCTCGCGGTTGAGGGAGTGAAGCGNGCTCGAAACCTCGTGGCTGATGTTGAGTTTTCCCCCGAGGACGGTTCGCGAACCGAGCCGGATTTTCTNGCAGAAGTTTGNCAGGCAGTCGTCGANGCNGGGGCCACNACAGTGAACATCCCCGACACCGTNGGCTGGGCTGTGCCGGGTCAGTTNGGGGAGTTGATNCAACANCTGCACGACTCGGTGCCGGAGTTTCAATCCGGCAAGGCCGTCATCAGNGTGCANTGNCANAACGACCTNGGCATGGCGGTGGCCAACTCGCTGGCGGCTGTCGAGAACGGCGCCCGCCAGATCGAATGCACCATTAANGGCATCGGCGAACGCGCCGGCAACGCCGCTCTNGAGGAACTGGTCATGGCNNTGAAGACGCGNGAGGATTACTACGANAAGTTGAAGTGCGGCATNAAGACGAGTGAAATTGTGAAGTCGTCCCGGCTGGTCTCGCGCATGAGTAGTTTTGTCGTGCAACGAAACAAGGCGATCGTCGGAGAGAACGCGTTCGCCCACTCGAGTGGCATTCATCAGGACGGCATCATCAAAAAACGCGAGACNTATGAGATCATGGATCCGCAGGANGTNGGTTGGGGGCAGACGGANTTGCCATTGACCAANCACAGCGGNCGGGCGGCGATGGCCATGCGCCTCAAGCATCTCGGCTTCAAATTGACCGACGACGAGATTGCCAACGTCTTCAGCCGGTTCAAGGAGATCGGNGACAAAAAGAAATTCGTCTANGACGACGANCTCAGCGCGCTGGTCGATGGCCAGATNACNAAGGNGCCCGAGACNTGGGTGATGGAGTACGTCCACGTTTCCAGNGGTAACCAAACCGTGCCAACCGCCACCGTGCGGCTGCGCAAAGCCGCGACCAGCCGGAGCAAAAAAGATACCGTGCTGGAGGATGCCGGAGTGGGGGACGGCCCCGTCGATGCCGCGCTCAAAGCGATCGATCGGCTGACCGATACCCGGGGGCGGTTGAAGGATTATTCGCTGCGCGGGGTATCCCACGGTAAGGATGCGCTGGGTGAAGTGAGCCTCAAGGTCGACTTCGGCGACGGCGAACTCGTCACCGGCAAAGGCGCCAGCACCGACGTCATCGAGGCCAGCGCCAAGGCCTATCTCAACGCCGTCAACCGGTATCTCAGCAGCAAGCAACGTAAAAAGCCGGCCCGCAAAAAAGCCAAGGGCCAGCCTTGACCAATTGGCCAAGCGGGGCCATTCGTTTGGCGTTGCATGAGTGAGCCATCCAACGATGCCAAGTGCCTGAAGCGCGGGCTGCTCAGGGCGACCGGGCTGTCGGCCGCGCTGCTGCTCTCGGTCTATTACTGCGTGGCCTTGGCTCAGCCATTTTCATCGCGGTTTCCTTCGTGGCCGGTCTGACCATCGGCGTTCTCGGCAACTACATCAAACACATCGCCCTATGTGGATTGAGTGGTTGTTTGCTCGCACTTTCAATTCTTGTCGTCATGGGACTTGAGAGCATCCTGTGTGCCCTGATGGCTGCGCCGTTGGCTGCGGCTGCGATGATTGTCGACGGGCTTCTCGTTTAAGTCTTAAAGTTCATGTTCAAAAAGGACGAGTTTAACTCCGGCAAACACCTCAAAATACTCCTGCTACTCTCGCCACTACTCATCGCTGCGGCGGACAAAGCGGAGTAACCGCAACGAACCACTCCAGCTATTCAAACCATCTCAAGCGCCACACTGGTCGAGGCTCCGATCGGGCAGGTTTGGCAGGCGCTGGGCCGGTTCGAATCGATGGAAGGGCCAATGCCGTTTTTGTTGCAGACTGGTGCGTTGCCGGTGCCGAACCGGTGCACCCTCGACCGCACCGGCGAGGGCGGGATCCGGACGTGTTACTTTGACAAAGGCACCATCACGCAACGGGTCACCCAGTGGCAGCAGCCAAGTCGAATGAGTTTCGAGATTACCGGTGACACACTGCCGGGAAACCATTGGCTGACCTTCAGCACGGCGGACTACACGTTGGCTTAGGTGGCGGGGAAAACTCACGTGACACGGCCTACGACCATCCAGAGCCAACTTTGGCCGCGCTGGTACTGGGCACCGATCGAGCGTTTCGGCGTTCATTCAGAGCAAGACTTCATGCTCCGATCGCTCACCCAAAAACTCCGTTTGGCCAAGCGGATTAGCCGTAAGGGTCAAAGCTTTGGAGGTTCCATTCCTCGACGAGTTCGTCTCCAATTTCGTTGAGGAACCGTGACGGTTGCTGGAGTACCTCGCCACCGGAACCATGCATGAAACGCATCAGCGGATAGCTCAGATACAGTTCCGACTTGGCGCGGGTGATGGCAACGTAAAACAGTCGCCGTTCCTCCTCTTCGCCGTCGGGACTCTCGATGGCTCGGCTGGAGGGGAACAGCCCATCGCAAAGCATCATCACGAACACGATCTCGAATTCCAGCCCCTTGGCTTGATGGATGGTCGAGAGCCGAATCTGCTCGGTGTCTTCGCGGTTGTCGCGTTTTGACTCGGTGTCGAGGTTGCTAAGTAGCGCGAGTTCGCTCAGGAATTCCTCTCCGGTTTCGTATTGGTCGGCGAAGCCGGCGACCTGTTCGAGATCCTCGAGCCGGGAGTAGTAATTTGGAAATTTATTCTGCAAATAATCCTCGTACCCGGCGGCGATCACGAGGCGGATCATGTGGCCGGGGCCCTTTTCCTGATCGTCGTCGAGTTGGCCGATGGTCTCGGCGAATTGTTCCCAGCCGGCAGCCGATTTTTTCGGTACCTGCCCAGCGATGTCGCGGAGTAGCTTGGCCAAGTTTGGTTGCTGGGTGATCTCTTCGGCCAAGCGGGCGTTGTACGCGTTCCAAAGTTTTTGCGCCGACTTGGCCCCGACACCCGCAAGCATCAGCACGATGCGCTTGAACGCCATCTCGTCACGATGGTTGGCGATCAGTTTGAGATACGCGGCGACGTCCTTGATGTGGGCCTGCTCAAAAAAACGGATGCCGCTGGTGATGCTGAACGGGATGTTACGCCGGGTGAATTCCAGTTGCAGCTCGAGCGCATGAAAGTGTGAACGGTACAGCACCACCATGTTTTCCAAAGGGATGCCTTCGTCGCGCAACTCGAGCGCGCGTTGGGCGATGAACTCTGCCTGTTGGTTGGCGTCATTGCAGGAGACCAGCGCCGGCTTCATGCCTTCGTCGCGCACCGGCGTAAGCTTCTTTTCGAACTGCTGCGTGTTGCCGGCGATCACGGCATTGGCGCAGTTGAGAATCTCCGGTGTACTGCGGTAGTTCGTCTCGATCTTGAAGACCTGTGTGTCCTTATGCCGTTCGGGGAACTTGAGCACGTTACGGAAGTTTGCGCCGCGCCACGAGTAGATGCTCTGCGAGTCGTCGCCCACGGCCATGATATTGTGGTGCCGGCCGCCGAGCAGGTCGATCAACTCGCACTGCACGTGGTTCGTGTCCTGATATTCGTCGACGAGAATGAACTGGAACTTGGCCTGAAAGTAGGTTCGCGCCTCCTCGTTTTCTCGCAGCAACCTTAGCCATTGGTTTAGTAGGTCGTCAAAGTCCATCACGCCGTTGGCTTGTTTTCGTTTGGCGTAGGCGTTGTGCACCTTGGCGATGTCCTCCGTTAGACTTTCGAAATAAAAGTAGCGTTCCTCCATCACTTTCGGCAGATCCATACCGGTGTTGATCGACATCGAAAGGATATCACACAGCAGGTCTGGCTTTGGAAAACGCACCGCCTTGGTATCCACTCCGGCATCGGCGATCGCCGCGCTCATCAAGTCCTTGGCGTCCTCGCGGTCCATGATGGTGAATGTTGGAGGGTAACCGATCATCTCGGCATTGCGCCGCAACACACGATGGCCCACTGAGTGAAACGTGCCGCCCCATAGACCGGATGTGTCGCCGCCGATCAAATCTTGCACGCGTTCCATCATCTCGCGCGATGCCTTGTTGGTAAAGGTCAGCAGCAGAATCCGGTCGACCGGGATGCCTTGCTCGAGCAGGTAGGCCACACGATAGGTCAGGGTGCGAGTCTTGCCCGCCCCGGCTCCGGCCAATACCAGTGCCGGCCCGGGCGTGGCCGTTACGGCTGCAAGTTGCTGGGCATTGAGCTCCGCTTCGTAGTTGATGTTTAGCTCGACCGCGGCGCGGAATGACTTGAGGGTGTACTCCCTTGGCACGTGCCCATTCAAACGGCCAAGCGCTTGGCCAAGCGAGATAAAATTGAAGGCCGCCTGGCCAAGTGCCGATTTAAGGGGCCAAGCCGGCGAACGGTGCCCAGGGTAGATTCCGGACGATCCCATAAATGAGCATCACGCCCAACAAGGTGAAGATCAGTTTCGTGTTGCAGAACAGAGTTTGAAATTGCTTCGCCCGCTTGACGGCGATCGCGTAGCGAGTGTAGTCAGTCACCGAGAGAAGCAGCAGCGTAATCAGACCGGGGTTGAGCCGAAACGCTTCCAGCACGTTGCCGTGCGTAAGATGATACAGCGCGCGGGTCGAGCCACAGCCGGGGCAGGTATACCCGGTCGCCACATACAGCGAGCACTT
>NZFR01000093.1 GCA_002689335.1 Verrucomicrobiales bacterium | reverse complement strand
GGGTTGGTTCATTGTCGCCTCTTCTTAAAAACCGAGGTTACAAAAAAGTTTTGTCGGAAGATCATTTTTTCTGCCATTCGCCTGATTTTAGATACGGTTTGAGCCTCGTTTTGAGAACAGCGCGCCCTCGAAAAATGATCGATTTCACCGCCGTCAGCGAAATCCCCCCCAGCACCTCGGCGATCTCCTCGTAGCTCACCCCTCCCTGGCGGCACAGCAGCAGTGCTGTTCGTTGCTTCTCCGGCAGGTCACGTATCGCCTCCTCTACCCGCGCGTGCAACTCGTCATTAAGCGCCGCTTCCGCCGGGACTGGGCTGGTAAAATTCTCCACCACATGGCGTGGTTGCTCATCGTTTTCGGGGTGGGGTTCGTCGAGGGAATCAGCCGGATGCCGCGTCCGGCGGCGGATTTCGTTCAACCCAAGATTCCGGGCAATGGTGAACAGCCACGTGGTGAACTTGCTGTTGGGCTCGTAGCGTTCGCGGGTTTTCCAGACTTGGACAAACACATTTTGCGAGATGTCCTCCGCCTCGTCGATATCGTGGATCAAACGATAAACCAGATTCATCACCGGCTGTTTGAATTTCTCCACCAACGCCTCATAGGCCGACAAGTCCCCCTCCTTCACCCGCAGCATCAAGGCAATGTCCGGATCGTTCTTATCAGCCATCTCGCGAAAACCTAAGTTACGCTTGGCCAAGCGACAAGGTTACGAGTAAGCAATTGGCCAAGCGGAATTGTTTTGGAGGCGGGTTGGCGTTANGNTTGGCTCTTGTGCCGGAGGTTGATCCATTTTCCATCACACCACTTGAAATTTCAGCGGGCAGTACCCTCACGAAAGAACTGCCCAGGCTCAAGCGTTATCTCAAAACCGAATCGGCGAGACTGCAGGAGTGGCATCGCAGCGGGGCTGGGGGGCGAGAAGTCTGCGCCGCGCGCTCGCGCATTTTCGACACGCTGCTGTTAACGATCTTTGATTGGACACTGNCCACGTTCGAGCCTACGAAAAGAGAGCGAAAACTGAGCATGTCGCTGGTTGCCATCGGCGGTTACGGTCGATCCGAGTTAAACCCCCAGAGCGATATCGACATCATGCTCCTGCACAACGGATCGGTGCCCAGTGTGACCCGTATTTTCAACCACGAGTTGATCGAAAAACTCACTGGCCCTGGCGGACTGATTTACACGTTGTACGATCTGGGAATGAAGGTCGGTAGTTCGGTGCGAAATATTCAGGATGCTGTTCTCGTCGCAAACGACGACATGCAGACAAAGACCTCGCTGATCGAGGCCCGATTGGTCGGTGGCGACGCAAAGCTGTTAGAACAGTTGCAACAACGTGTGGAAACTAAATGCGTTCGCAACCACATTGACGCATATTTGAAAATGCGCATCGCAGATCAGGATGCTCGCCGGGTGAGGTTTGGCAACTCCGCACTGCTTCAGGTGCCCAATATCAAAAACGGCTGTGGCGGCCTTCGCGATTACCAGAATCTGCTATGGATGACTCACTTCAAGTACGGCACGCGCACACTGGAGGAATTGCAGATGCAGGAGATGATCCGCCCAGCAAACCGGCTGCAACTCGAAGAAGGGTACGATTTTCTGCTGCGAGTCCGCAACGAACTACATTATCAAACCGAGCGACCGACCGACAACATGCCCAAGGCACTTCAAGTGAAGGTCGCGTGGCAACTTGGCTATAAGGATCGATCCCCCGCCCGAAGGCTCGAGGCGTTCATGCGGGATCTTTACCAGCACATGCGGCGNATCCATTTAATCACCCGTATGGTCGAGCGCCGTTTGGCTCTCCGGCCCAAGTCTACCCGTCGGATCCCCTCGCTTCGGATGTTGTTCGGTGTCGATAAAAAACAGGAAACACTCGACGGATTTCACGTGGTCGACGGNGAGTTGGTCCCCGTATCGAAACGCGTTTTTAAGGATCAACCGCGGCGACTCATGCGAGTGTTCCTGCATGCTCAACAACGAGGATTGGAGTTCCATCCCGACTTGATCCAATTACTCCGAGACAACGTAACACTAGTGGACGATTCATTCGTCAATGACCCGGAAGTACACGAAACCTTTCTTGAAATTCTCAACCAGCGAGGCAACGTCGCCCCAGCGTTGCGCGCGATGCATGAGGTNGATTTGCTNGGCCGATATATTCCGGAGTTCGGCCGGATGACCTGCCTCGTTCAACATGAGTTTTTCCACGCCTATGCNGCGGATGAGCACACACTGGTCTGCCTCGAAAAACTGGATCAAGTCTGGGATGCCGACCAGCGTCCGTTAACGGACTACACTCACATTTTGCAGGACATCGACCTGCCCTACCTGCTTTACCTCGCGTTGTTTTTGCACGATGCCGGCAAAGGGCTGAAAAGCGGTGACCATGTGAAGGTCGGCACCGTTATCTGCCTGCAGGTAGGCGAGCGCCTCGGGCTCACGCCCCGGCGGTTGAACCGGCTTAAACTCCTCGTCGAAAACCATCTACTCATGGCGGAAGTGTCGCAACGGCGCGACATCGATTCGCCGACGGTGATCCGTCATTTCGCCGAGATAGTGCAGGACGAGGAAAACCTGGCCATGCTGACGTTGCTAACATTCGCCGACTCGCTCGGCACCAGTGATGATCTGTGGAACGATTTTAAAAACATGCTACTGCAATCGCTCTATCGCAGGGCCAGACGTCGCTTGGCTAGCGGCGTGGATTATGATGCTGCGGAAAAGAATCGCTTGGCCAAGCTCAAGCTCACTCTCCGCGATGAGCTTCCCCAGGAATTGTCAGAGGAGGAATTGGAGGCGCATTTCAACCACCTGACGCCTCGCTACTTTCGCGCACACTCCATTCGCCACATCCTGACCGACCTTGGCCTGGTAAACCGTTTTTTCAAACGCGTCAACTCCAGCAAAAACGAGAAAGTGCTGGAGCCGATCATAAGTTGGCAGGAGAGACCCGCCCGTGGCTACACTTCGCTTAAAGTGTGCACCTGGGATCGCCCCGGCTTGTTTACAACCATCTCCGGTGTTCTAGCTGCAGCCGGGTTGAACATATTGAGTGCACGCGTTTTCTCCCGAAGCGACGGGGTCATTATCGATACTTTTTTTGTTGTGAACGCCAACACTGGCGGCTTGGCCAAGCGCGCCGAGCGTGACCAATTTGCCAAGTTTATCACCCAAGCGCTCCTTCCGAGCGGCGACACAGCGTTTGAGAAGCAAGTCACTCCGCCGGCCAAGCGCGAGGATTCGGACGAGTGGCAACTGCCAACGCGCATCCGGATCGACACACAGGCAGCGGAGTCACGTACGATCGTTGAGGTGGAATCGAAAGATCGGCTTGGCCTGTTGCACCGGATCTCAAAGGTGCTCACCCGGCACGACCTCAGTATTCACGTGGCCCGAATCAGCACCGAAAAAGGGGCCGCCATCGACACTTTTTACGTGCGCACAAGCACCGGTGGAAAACCGACGGATGAAAAAAAACTCAAAGCGTTGCAGCTCGCACTCGAGGCCGATCTCGCCTAGCGTTTCAGCGGCGGCAACCCGTAAAACTTCAGTGCGTTTTTGTAGAAATATTTCTCCTGCGCCGCGCGTGGTTTGTCCGCGAAGTACCCCTTCACAACGCCAAGATAATCAGCGTAAGTCCCACCACGCATGGTAACCGGCCAGTTACTGCCGTAGATCAGGCGATCTTCGCCAAAGGCATTCCAGAGCACGTCCAACTCGGACTTATAAAACGATACATCCTTCGGTGAAGGCTGACGGTGGGACTGCTGAAACAGGCCGGAAATCTTGCAGTAAACGTTTGGGTTTTTTGCGACCTGCTGCACCGCCGCAACCCACTCCGGATCGGCCGGCTTGCCCTCGATATCCGCACCGGCGACATGGTTCATCAGGATTTTCAAATTGGGCAACCGCTTGGCCACCATGTCGACGTCCTCGATGCTGTATTGAAACATCAGCACATCCAACGTCTGATCCATGTCAGCCAGCAACCGGAGGTCAGCCCAGACGGCGTTGCTTTCAAAAAACGAATCGCCGCCCGGACGTTCGCGCATACGAATGCCAACGTAGCGCTTGTCCTTTGACAACTGGAACAGGTGTTTTTTGAAATCCGGCGTGCCAATCTCGAGGCTGCCCACTAGGCCGATGTACCGATCGGGATCGTGCTTCACCAAGTCGAGCACCCACTGATTGTCAGGAATCCATTTACTCGCCTCGACGATCACCGTGGCATTGACGTCGTTCTCGTCGGAGACCTTGTNAAAATCTTTCGTCAAAACCGGCTTGTANAGCACTTTGTCTGACTCNGGAGGCCATGGNACTCCTTCCGCCCGAGTCGTATCATACAGATGAATATGCGTGTCGATGATCGGGATGGCACTGCTTTTTTGCGAGGTTGCACAACCCGCGGCAATCATCGCCGCCATNAGGGGAAACAATATTTTTTTCATGTGAAATTAAACGTGTTTGGTTAGGCCGCTCATCGGCGAATCGACCTCGGCGAATTCCTCCAGCGGCACACCCATGCGCTGCATGGTGGCCAAGTGGTATTTGGAAAGCGAATAGTTGCGACGATACTTGAGGTAACGCCCGGAGCGTACCGTGCCGCCGCCGCCGCCGGCAAAAATGATCGGCAAATTCTCCTCACCATGCGCATGACCGTCACCCAAGCTCGAACCGTAAAGCAGCATCGTGTTGTCGAGCAGCGTTCCGTTGCCTTCGTCGATACTTTTCATCTTGCCAAGCATGTAAGCGAACTGCCGGTGATGCCACGCAGTGACGGCGTTGTACATGTCCCGTTTTTGGGAAACNGTTTTCCATGAATTAACGCCGTCATCATCCTCGGTTTTGCCGCTGATATCACGGTAGTGCGACAACGCGTGCCACGTACCTCTCACCCCATCGATGAAATCAAAATAGCGATTGCTTTGGCCGTGATCGAGCATAAGTGAACCGACCCGCGTCGCGCCGGACCAAAAACCAAGCACCATCAAATCCATCATCGTNCGCATGTACGTTTCATGCNCATCAGGAANCCCAANCGGCGGTCGCTTGAACTCCANGCCTCGCGCTTGACCAAGCGCCGATTTGCCGGCCTGCTTTTCCGCGAATTCCATCCGACGTTCCACCGCCCGAAGAGCCTCNATGTACTCGTCAATCTTCCGTTGATCTGCNTGGCCAACNCGACGTTTGAGACTCTTGGCCTGATCGTTGACGAGATCGATCACTCCCTTGTNCGTCACCCCATCGCTCGCCTTGCGAAACATGCGGTCGTAAATCGTCCGCGGATTCGAGTCCCGCGTGGCAGGCAGCTTTGTGTTCACCCATGAGATCGAATTGCGCGGCAGGCTGTTGGAAAAATACCCCTCGCCTCGCATCGACATTTCCAGCGACGGCAGCATCGNATCCTTTCCGACATGTCGGGCNATGATTTGATCCACCGAAGCCCCACCGGCACTGACCCGCGACCCGCTGTANGAGCCACCGGTCAACCAAGTCGCCGTACCGGCGCCGTGGCCGTTGCCTCGCGGCGTCCAGATGTTATGCCCGATCAGGATGTCCTTTTTGTATGGCTCAAGGTCTTTCATCCANTTGTTCAATNGGCGCAGTTTACCATCGCGCTCAATTTTGTCCGGCTCCCAACTACCCTTCGCTACGCCNTTTGGAAAATACAAATAACCCACGCGAAGTTTGGGGCGCTTGGGGGTCACGGCTAATGCCGAGAGCGGTTGCATTGCCTCAAGCCAAGGGAGTGTTACCGCCGCGCCCACGGCGCGAAGCATCGTTCGACGGGAGAGTTGCCAGGATTTAGCCATTGTCAGCTACGGTTTTTGTTTTTTTCGGGCTCAGCATTCACCGGGTTTTTCCGGAAATGGAATGGATAACTCGCACAGACTTCGCGTAGCAACGTCTGCATGCGGTGGTTGTCTTTCTTGAACGCCGCCAAAATTTTTCGCACCGCCGGTTCNTCGTAATACTCGAGTTGGCGGCCAAGCGCGTAGGAAAGCATTTTGCGCGTCACCTGACGAGCCAAGTCATCAAGCTTTTCACTCACGATCACCTCGCGCAAACCGATCGGCCCCTCGAATTCCATGCCGCTGGGCAGACGTCCTTTCGAGTCGATAGAGCGGCCTCGGCTTTTGGTTCGCCACCGGCCGAACCAGTCGTAGTTTTCCANCGAAAAACCAAGCGGATCCATCTCGCGATGACAGGAATAGCAACGCGGATCCTTACTGTGCATCTCCAGTTTTTGGCGAAAGGTCAGCTTGCGATTGTCTTCAATTTCCTCGTCCAACTCACCTGCGTCTGGCGGGGGGGGCGGGGGAGGTGTCCCCAACAGCGAATCGAGAATCCACTCGCCGCGCCGTATCGGGCTGGTGCGGTAAGGCGACGACGTCACCGCCAACACAGACGCCTGCCCAAACAGTCCGTGGCGTCGCTTGTCTGTNTGCNCCACNNGTCGCATCTCCGNGCCTTTCACACCTTCCAGNTTGTAAAACTTGGCCAACTCTTCGTTTACGAACGTCGTTTTGGATTGNATCAAATCCGNCAGNGGTCTGTTTTCCNGGATCAANGAAGTAAAACCCATGGCCGACTCTTTTTTCATCGCCGCCATCAACGTGTCCGTACACCACGGATTGTCGATCGGATCAAGCCGCACGCGAATCCCCAACGCATCGAAGCCCAACCACTGTGCCGCGAACACGCTACCCAGCGTGTCCGACTTGGGATCGGCCAGCATGCGCGTTACTTGCTGGGCAAGCACCTCCGGCTTGGCCAAGCGTTTCTCGGCAGCCAAGCGAAACAACTCATCATCCGGCATGCTCGCCCAGAGAAAATAAGACAACCGACTCGCCAATTCGTATTCGCCCACCTGATACGAGTCGTCCGTGCGCTTGGCCTGTTCGGATTTCAATAAAAACGCCGGTGAGACCAACGCCGCACCAAGGGCGCGCCGGATGCCCATCGCGAAACTCTCTCCGCCCCTCCTCGCCCGAGTGTAGACGGCAAAAATCTCATCCGCTTCCCCCTCAACGGGTGGGCGACGAAATGCTCGCAGCAAAAATCGATCAATGATTTGGACAGCCGCCTTCGGTTCCTCCTTTTCATCGCTTGGCCAAGCGACTAACACCGGCGATTCATCGCTTGGTTTACCCTCCAACGGCACAGTTACCCCGACCGCTTTGTCGATTGCGCCGAGGTAGCGCTCCATCAAAATCGGCTGCAAAAACAACGTGTTCGCGCTGTTATCGAACCCACTCTTACCGCTGAGATCGATCGGAAAATCGGCAACCAAGTTCAAGTCCAACCCGAGCAGATCGCGCAGTGTGTTGCTGAACTCGATATGCGTCAACCGCCGAACCGGCTCATATCCGGGATCGTCGACCNTGCTGTAATCGAACTGAACCACNTCGCGGTCNAGCCACTTCAGCAACGCCTGCTTTTCGGAGGAGGACGGCTGATCCTTTTTCTTCGGCGGCATGTCGCCGTTTTCAATGCGGTTGATGACCGTCTTCCACANGGCGAGATTTTTGACCAACGGCTTGGCCCCCAACGCCGCNTCAAGGTTCACCTCTCCCTTTTGAGTGTCACCGTCATGGCAGTCGAAACAGTAATTNNCTANCAACGCCACGCCATCGGCCTCCGCAGCCAAGCCCTTGGTCAAGCCGATAAAAAACAAGCCAAGCGCAAGTACCCTTTGGATCGATTGTTGTGTTCGATTTATCGCTTCCATCATCCCCTCAATCAAATCACGCAAAGCTAGGCCAAGCGGATCATTCGTTCACCGCCCACTCCCTTCCATCGCCCTGCCGCCCATTATTGAATCGGATGTAATTTGGATAGTTAGCGTTACCCCAACTGCTGCACCATACGTATGATCTTCTCATCATTGTCTGAGGCGTTGGCAATGATNGCGATGACAACAAGTAATTCGATCAACGTAAAACCGCTGGCCAAGCGCTTGGTATTTAACATGACAAGGGGGNCTTAAAGACTCCTATTTCTTNACATCAAANGCGAAGAGCAATTCCTGATCGCGAAGGTAAAGCACCCCGTTGGACACAACNGGATGCGTCCAGATTCGACCGGACGGTTTGCGCAACTCAGTNTGCGGTTCGAGTTTGAACCGGCCGTGTTCCTTCCAGCCCTTGGTGTCCGCACTGGCCAGCACAACCGTACCGGAGCCTTCGTCCATGCAGTACAATCGGTTATCCGCGTAAGTGACAGATCCCTTCCCAAGTTTTTTGGAGTCCCAAACCACCTCGCCAGTTCTGAGGTTTTGGCAGGTCCAACCGCGACCATCGGAGTAGCCGTAAAGGTGACCGCGCAGCAACAACACCCCACCATGATGGTTCTTCATGTTTCTGTTNGAGTAATCCTCCCTCACNCTGTTGTCACTGCTNAGGGTGATCTTGCGGCAGCCCACCCCGTAGCCGGAGCTGATGTAAATTTGGTTGCCTTGAATGATCGGTGTTGGGATCACCGCCGTGCGGCCCGGCCATGCATTTTTCCAAATCACACTCCCGTCCAACACCGAAATTCCGGCCAATGTTTTTTGAGTCAACTGCACGATTTGGCGTTTGCCGTTGATCGTGGCCGGCACCGGTGAGGCATACTGCGCANCGTCTTTCCACTCGCGACTTCGCCACACGACTTTGCCGCTATTTTTGTCNAGCGCAGCGAGCGTNCCCTTNCCTCCGCCCGGTGTGCAGATCACCAAATCNCCATCTACCAAGACCGACTCCGTGTAGCCCCAGTANGGNGCCTCGCCNCCGAGGNCNTCCGTCAGGTCAGTCGTCCANATAACNTTGCCATCAGCCGTATTGACGCAGACCAATCCACCCTTGGCTCCGAGCGCGTAAACCTTGTCGCTATCCACCGTTGCCGCGCCACGAGGGCCGTTGCCCCAGTTGTTGTTGAANACTCCGTTCAACGGTACCGCCCAAAGCGTCTTACCNGTCTCGACCGATTTGGCGAACAAATNCTCNTTTTCATCCTTCGTTCCGAGGATGAACAATTTGCCGTTGGACACAGACGGAGCGGAGTAGCCGATGCCAATGTCTTTCGACAGCCAAAGCCGGTTCGGCCCGTCGCTTGGCCAAGTTTGGAGCAGCTCGGTTTCGGCACTGATATCATCGTGATTGGCACCACGCCAGCGCGGCCAGTCGCCGGCAATCGCCGCTTGGCCAAGTGCTAACAACAAAACAGGAAGAATGATTTTTTTTATTTGCAACTTGATAGGTCGATAAAATACCTACCCCGCTTGGCCAAGGCAACTCTCGAAGTTTAATTCACAAGCCGATGGAGCTACCTTTCACTGAACTCGACAAGCCCCGGTGGTCGCGGCTTAATCGTCCCTCTGAACTCATGTGCTGTCGTGTTGCCCAAGGTTCCAAAAAGGATCGACTGAAAAAAAGGTCAATGCCAAAGCCGCAGACAACAACGCTTCCCCTCGGCTCAATCTCGCGCCCACGCAGGATGCACTGGTGGCGCGGATGGTTTCGGAAGAAATCCGGCTCGACACCCTGCGGTGGGGACTCATCCCCCCTTGGACCAAAGACCGCGCCATCGCCCACAAACTGGCCAACGCTCGGGCCGAAACCATCGACGAAAAACCAAGTTTCAAACAACCGTTCAAAAAACGGCGCTGCCTGTTGCCGGTCACCGGCTATTACGAATGGGAAACTCGTTCAGACGGCAAACAACCGGTGTACTACTCCATGCGCGACGGTGACCTGTTTTGTCTCGCTGGACTTTGGGAGAGCTTTACCGAACTGGTCGAAACAGAAAGCCCCCGGCTCCCCGGGTTGGACCTTGGTCAAGCGGAACCCGCCAAGCTACACACGTTCACCTTGATCACCACCACGCCCAATCTCTTGGCCAAGCGCGTGCACGACCGGATGCCAGTGATCGTCCACCCCGACGACTACGCTAAATGGCTTGCCCCCAACACGCCGGCACCTGAACTCAAATCACTGCTCCGCCCGTTCGCCGACGAGCCGATGCAGGAACACTACGTCACCCGCCGAATGAGCAACCCCAGATACGAAGCCCCCGACTGCAACACAGCCGTAGATTTCAGTTAACTTGGGAATAAAAAAGCACTTGGGCCAAGCCAAGTGGCGCCCTCAGAAAGAGTTGAACTTGCACACCATTGCTGGGACATGAACCTGAATCATGCGCGTCTACCAATTCCGCCACGCGGGCATCGTGGGAATCCCCAAAAAGGGGCCGGACTTACTGCATTTCTTCGGCAAATGCCTTAGCTTGAGACAGAGTTAAAACTGGCGCATTTTTGCAATTTCCCGATACCAAATCGGCACACTAACCGGCACACTCCGGCAACTGAAAGATTGTCTGTTTGCTACCTGAACCAAAGCAACAAAATTT
>NZFR01000092.1 GCA_002689335.1 Verrucomicrobiales bacterium | reverse complement strand
AAGATGCCAGTCAATTTGATGTCTTCGCTCTTGGGCGGTTCCGGCGGTGGGCCAGCGTCTTTGCGTTTTGGGGGTTCGTTGGAGAGGCTGAATGCGTTGCGTTTGCTGATCGCGAGGTACGGGTTTTCCGAAGCCACCGGTTGGGGGGCGGTGCTCAGGAAAACGCCGAGAGCAATGGCAGCAAATGCCGCTTGGGAGCTATTTTTGCTCATATTAAAAAAGAATTGGTTTGTTTTGACGCCGGTTAAATAAGCAGCCTAACATGACTTAAACGCCGAAAACGTCTGAAATGTTACGGGAAAGTGGCCGCTTGGCCAAGCGCTTGGCCAAGGGGTCAGGCGCCGAGTGAGCTGGCCATGGTGAAGATGGGCAGCAGCAGGCCAAGCGCGAGAAAGCCGATGCCGCCGGCGACCAGGCAGAGGATCACCGGCTCGATCAACCGCACCGCCTGATCCACCTGTTGATTGGTGCGGCGTTCGACTGAGTCGGCAATTTGCAAAAGAACTTTTTGCAGTTGGTTCGATTCTTCGGCGACAGAAATCATCGCGATGACCTGTTCCGGAAACAGGCCACCGGCCTTGAGTGGCGCGGTAAGGGGTTCGCCGGCGCGGACGTTTTCGAGTGCATCGTCGATGTTCACCGCGAGCAACGTGGAGCCGGTGGCGTCGCGGCTGATCGCCAGTGCCTGGAGGATCGGTACGCCGTTGGCCAACATCGTTCCGAGGATGCGACAAAAACGGGTGATGGAAACCATCTTGAGTGCGTTGCCAGCGACCGGAATCTTAAGTCGCCAACGCTCGATCGCCTGTTTACCGGCTTGGCTTTGGAGTACGCTCCAAAAAAAAGAGATCACTCCGGCGATCCCGGCTGCTAGGATTAGCCAATGATTGCGCAGGGTTTCGCTTAGAAAAAAGACGACCTCGGTGGGCATCGGTTTATCTACCTCAGCCAGCATCGGTTCAAACTTGGGCACGAAGAAAAGCAGTGCGCCGATCATCACGAGCGTGCCAAGTATCACAAGCATCGTCGGGTAAACCAGTGCGCCAAGCACTTTGTTTCTCAACTCGTCGAGGCGTTCCAAAAAAACTGAGAGACTGGACAACACTTCCTCGAGGAAGCTAGCGCGTTCGCCGGCCTGTACCATCACTGTGTGAAGGGTGGGAAAGATGTCCTGATGGCCGGACATCGATTCGTGCAGCGACTTGCCGTCGGCGACTTGGTTGTGAATCTCGCGCAATACGTCGGCGAGCCGTTTGTTGACGGTCGATTTGACGAGCGACTTGAGCGCGCGCAGCAACGGCACGCCGGACCCGAGCAGGTCCGAGAGTTGGCCGTACATGATCCCGAGATCCCGGGAACTGATGCGCCGTCGGAATGAAGTCGTGTTTTCGTTNTCCTCCACNTTCCAGACNTCGATGGGGAACAGGTCNCGGNNTTCGAGCGAGCGGGTGGCGNNGCCNANGGCNTCGGCCTCGATTTGGCCNGAGACTTTGGCCCCNCTCAGATTTCNTGCCGTGTATTGAAACTTNGGCATGACGGGGTTANGCGGCGGTCACNCGCAGGACTTCTTCNGGTGTGGTNACGCCGTTTCTCACCTTGAACCAGCCGTCTTCACTCAGCAACCGCATGCCGTTGGCTCGGCCGATGCGCACAAGTTCACTTGAAGCGACGCGGTCGATGATGCGCTCGCCAAGTTCCTCGTTCATAGTGAGCAGTTCGTACAGGCCGGTTCGCCCTTTGTAGCCGCTGTTGCGGCAGGCGCGGCAGCCGCTGCCGGTGTACACTTTGTCGCCCTCGGGCCACTTCATATTTTTCGGCAGGCCAGCCTCTTTCGGGTTCATTTCNGTTTTGCAGGTCGGGCAAATGACACGGACCAAGCGCTGGGCCATCACGCCGCTGAGTGTGCTGCTGACGAGGAACGGTTCGACGCCCATGTCGATCAATCGCGTCGCGGCGGAGGCTGCATCGTTGGTGTGTAGTGTTGATAAAACGAGGTGGCCGGTGAGCGACGCCTGAGTTGCCGCCTGAGCCGTCTCGAGGTCACGAATCTCACCGATCATCACCACGTCTGGGTCATGACGCAGGATGGCGCGCAGCCCCATGGCGAACGACATGCCGACCTTGTGGTCGACCGGGATCTGGTTCACGCCCTCGAGGTTGTACTCGACCGGATCCTCGGTGGTGATCACTTTTTTCTCCGGGCCAACGATGGCGTTGAGCGCGGCATAGAGCGTGGTCGTTTTGCCGCTGCCAGTCGGGCCGGTGACGAGAAAAATCCCGTGCGGTTTTTCAATGAGAGTTTCAAATTGTTNGAATGTTCNCTCGTCCAGTCCCAACTCGGTGAGGCTGTAGAGNACGTTCGTTTTGTCGAGGATCCGCATCACCACGCCTTCTCCGAAAATCATCGGGATGACACTCACACGAACATCCACCTGCCGACTGCCGACGGAAAATTTGATGCGGCCGTCCTGCGGCAATCGCCGTTCGGCGATGTTCATGTTGGAGAGAATCTTAACGCGGCTGATGATGGCCGCCTTGAAGCGGTTGATTTGCGGAGGAACGGCGGCNTCCTGCAGNACGCCGTCGATACGGTAGCGGATGGTGAGGGTNCGTTCGAACGGCTCGATATGGATGTCACTCGCCCGCTCNTTAATGGCCTCAAGAATGATTTCATTCACCANCTTGATGACGCTGGCTTCCTGCGCCATCTGCAANAGNTCTTGGCTGTCATCCTCCGAGCCGGTGAGNGTGANGTCGTCGTCNCCGGCCATCTCNTCNACNGTGTCGCCGCCGACGCCGTAGTGATCCTTGATCACCTTGTCGATTTCGTCGCGAGGCGCGANCACCGGGCTGACCTCGAGGTCGGTCAGCANTTTNATCTCATCAAAAACGTAAAGGTCAAACGGGTCACTCGTCGCNACNTTGAGNNTGCCNTTNTCNCGGGCNATGGGGGCNAGGTGGTTGCGGTANACAAACCGCGAGGGCAGGGAGCGGATGGCTNCGTCCTCGATCGTGGCGTTTGGCAGATCCACGATCTCGAAGTCCAGCCGCTCGCCCATNACCTTGAGAAAGTCTCGCTCCGAGAGCGCNCCGTTTTGGATCAGCGCCTGATCGAGCCGCAGNCCTTNGTCGTCGCGCGTGCGTTCGGCGNTGTCNATGTCCTCNANGGTCACCAACCCTTTCTCCACCAGTACTTGTGTGTAGCTGCTCATCGTTTCCGCTCGGCNAAGCGCAAAGCCATGACCGGTCGTGCGNTGCNCCTATTCAAGACGATTGGGAAAAAATCGCAAGCGCGGGGAGNCNCTTGGCCAATTTGCGATTTACAAAANACCCGCTTGGTTTAGCCTCCTCCCGGTGGCTGCGCTTGGCCAAGAGCCGGTTCAGCCCGACTGATTTTTTATGGAATCCAAAACCCTCGCACTCACCTGTGCCCGGCTGGCCGACAATCGCAAGGCCGAAAACATCACTCTTCTGGATCTCCGTGAACTCTCCTCCGTTGCCGATTATTTTGTGATCGTGACCGGCTCCAACGAGCCGCACCTCCGCGCCATCGTCGATGAAATCACCGAGAAACTCCGGCTAGACCACAACGTTCGCCCCTTTTCCACCGATGGCGCGCGGGTGACGCCGTGGATCGTGCTCGATTTTATCGACGTGATCGTGCACGTGATGAACGACGAATTCCGGGAGCTTTACGACCTCGAAAACCTCTGGGGCGACGGCAAAAAGATCGATTTCGAGCCGGAGAAACCGCCGGTTGCCGCCCAAGCCTGAGCCCCCCGCTCCGCCCGCCAACTTCATTAAAATGCCGACTGTGAATAACATCGGCTTGAAAACTTTTCTGGGCCAAGCATCATCCGCCGCCATGTCGAGCAACACTCTACTCCAACTCGATCTTCCCGGTGTCCCCAAGGTACGCAGCGGCAAAGTCCGCGAAATGTTCGACCTCGGCGACAGTCTCCTGATGCTGGCCAGTGACCGCATCAGCGCCTACGACGTCGTGCTGCCCAACGGTATCCCGCAAAAAGGCGAAGTACTGACCATGTTTTCGCACTTTTGGTTCGACCGCGTGGCCGATCTCGTGCCGAACCATCTGCTTGCCAAGGCGGATGATCCGCTGCCAGAAGCCGTCAGCGCATACGCCGAACAGATCGGCCGCCGCGCGATGGTCGTGAAAAAGGCCCAGCCGCTNGCCATCGAGTGNGTCGTACGNGGGTACCTCGCCGGCTCCGGCTGGAAGGAATACCAGAAGCAGGGCACCGTCTGCGGCGTCTCCCTGCCGGACGGCCTTGATAACTCCTCCAAACTGCCCGAGCCGATCTTCACCCCGGCNACCAANGCNGAAGAGGGGCACGACGAAAACATCAGCTTCGAGGAAGCCGTTAAAATCGTCGGCAGCGACATNGCCGAAAAGGCNCGCGANNTGAGCATCGAACTTTACAAACGCGGCCGCGACCACGCCGNCACGAAGGGNATCATCATCGCCGACACCAAGTTCGAATTCGGCATNTACGAAGACGAACTGATCCTCATCGACGAAGTGCTNACGCCNGACTCNTCCCGATTNTGGCCNGCTGATCTTTACGANCCNGGCAAGAGCCAGCCGAGCTTCGACAAACAATTCGTGCGCGACTANCTCGAAACCCTCGANTGGGACAAAAATCCTCCNGGCCCGGAACTGCCCGAGGAAATCGTCCAGAAAACNAGCGAGAAATACATCGAGGCCTACACCCGGGTCACCGGCTTGGAATTCTAAACCAAGCGCTTGGCCAAGCGGGGCCGGGATGGCACGCTTCCCGGCATGAGGTTCCTGCGGATAATCGGCTTTACCATCTCCCTGCTGCTTTTTGGCAGCGGGGTTTCTTTTGCCCAACCGAGCTTGTCCAAGCTCACCAAACCGGCCCCCAACACCCCCGAAGAGCCCTTGTCCAAGCGCTTCTCCGCGGCCAAGGCAGTGGACTTCATCGACCGCGCCTCACTGGACTGGCAGCGTTCCCGCGAATGCGTCACCTGCCACACCAACGGCGCGTACCTCCTCGGCCGGGCCAAACTGAAGGCCAACACCGCTCCGCACGCCGCCGTCCGCCGGTTTTTCGAGCAATATGTCACCGGCTGGGCCGAGAAAAAACCGGGGCCACATGGCGTGGTGGCCACTGCCGCCGCTCTCGCGCTCGACGACTCAGCAACGGGCAAACTCTCCACAGTCACCTGCAACGCCTTTGCTGCCGCTTGGAAAACCCAGCGCGACGACGGCTCGTGGGACTGGCTCAAGTGCGGCTGGGGCCCGTACGAATCCGACGACCACTACGGTGTCACCCTTGCGGCAATCGCTGTCGCCAGCGCCCCCGAAAACTACTCTGCTTCAAAAGACGCCGCCTCCGGCTACGCCAAACTACTTTCGTGGCTTAAAAAAAATCAGCCCACACTGGCGCATCAAAAAGGCATGATGCTCTGGCTCAGTCAAGCCGACCCCAATACCGTCTCGGTTAAAAAAAAATCACAATGGCAAAAAGACCTCCTGAAACTGCAACAAGCCGACGGCGGCTGGGCCATCGCCACGTTGGGCGATTGGAAGCGAGCCGATGGCACCAAGCAGGTTCGCAACCGCAGTGACGGCTACGGCACCGGCTTCGTCGTTTTTGCCCTCCGCAAATCCGGCCTGCCACCGGAACACCCGGCGATTCGCAAAGGGGTCCAATGGCTCAAGGCCAACCAACGGGAGAGTGGGCGATGGTTCACCCGCTCCACCTACAACGACAAACACCACTTCATCACCCACGCCGGCACCACCTTCGCCCTCCTAGCCTTAAACGAATGCAATGAGCTAGTCGAAGCTAAGAAATAGCGCTCAAAATTAAGAAGAGGCGAGCGGCTGCACTTCGCGGGTTAGTATCCCTAAAAGCCGTGTTTCGTAATGACAGGCCTCACTCTGTTAGCAAGTATTCTAGCAGATCGCGGAAGTCGGGGGCGGGGATGGCTTTGCCGAAACCGGTGGGCATGATGGAGGCTGGGGACTTGACCTGATTTTCGATCTCGCTTTTTTGGATGACGATTTCTTTTCCTTCGATGGTAGCGAACACGACGGTCTGATCGACTTCGCGGCGTTTGAGGCCGGTGATCACGCGGCCGTCTTTCAGCGCGGCGATGGAGTAGTGGAACGCCACATCGATGTTGCGGTTCGGATCGATGATGTCCTCAACCAGTCGCTCCATGCCCCGGTTGCCGATCCCCTCAAGTTGCGGGCCGATGTCGGCACCAATGTTGCCTCGTTTGTGGCAGGCGGCGCAGTAGGTGGCGTAGATTTTTTTACCCGACTCGGCGTGCCCTCCTTTTTCGCGATACTCGGCGATGCGATCGGTGATTAGCCGTTCAACTTCTGCGCTTGGTTTTGGGGTGTTTTTTGTAAGCGGAGCCACACGGTCTTTCGGAAATCGGTCGCGGATGTGAATGTCCAGTAGTAGTCCGGCCGGCGCTTGGCTTTTCTCCACCGCAGTGAGCAGTCGCTTGGCTCCCGCTTGGTTTTGGGCGAGTGCACGGGCGAGCTTGACCTGCAGTTCGGCTGGCGCTTGACCAAGCGCTTTCAGCAAAAACTCCTGCACGGCGGGCAAATGTGTGCTGTTGTTGGCGATGGCCAAACGCAACGACTCCGGCGCGGTCTTGTCCATCAGCAGGTCGCCTAGTTTGGTTTGCTGCGGTGCGGTGCCGTTGGCTAACAGTGCTTGGGCCACGAGCGAGCGGGCTTCGGTTGAGGCAGCGGGGTTATGGGCGATGCTTTCGGCGCTATTGAGGACTTCTCCCAATTTTAAATCGTGCACCACGCGGGCCACGGCGGTTTGGCGGCGCGTGATGATTTGCAAATCGTGCTCAGGGATGGGGGCGACGTTCGGCTCAAAACCACCCACGGCCAGCCAGGCGAAGCTGCCGTTGGTGTCGCCATCGACAATTTCCAACCGTACCCGGCGGCCGGCAAATTCGCGCAGATCCCACTCCATTTCCACGCCGCCATCGTTGCGTGGCGGCGCTGTCTTTTTCAGCACACGACCCGAAATGGCGTCGACGAGTTGGAAATAATTTTTGCCGTTGACCGGGCGGTCCGGGTTGCCGCTATGGCCGATAATGGTAAAGGCAAGCTTGGCCGGTGTGTCGAAATCGGCTGACCGAAATATACCGGTCAACCGCTCGCCGCCGGGTCGAAGGCTGGAGATAATTTTGCGTTCGACGAAGATCTCGAGGTCGACGTTGAGTCGGGCGATGCCGAGCCAAGCGAACGCTCCGCCGGTATCGCCGTCGACAACTTCGAGATAGACCGATTGACCGGTGTCGCCTTTCCAGCGGACGGGAACGCCGGTGTCATTACGGGGCGGGTAGGCGCGTTGCAGTTCGGCTCCGGTGGAGGCGTCCAGCAGGCGGACGTAGTTTTTGTCGTGCGCTGGGTCGTTCGGAAAACCACGGTGACCGCAAAGAAAAAAGCGTAGTTCGTCCGGCATCGAAAACGGGGGCGAGCGCAGGATACCGGTGAGCGATTCACCGCCGGGCGGCAGGCTAGTGACGTAGCGTTCGTTTCGTTTGCCGTTGTTAGAGTTGCGTGCCTGTAGCAGCCATGGTGAGAGCGTTGGGTGTTCGGGGTGCGGATGATTTTTCCACTTGGACGCCTTCGGCTGAACACCCCGGGTTTCAACGATCCATGGCAGAGCCGAGGGGGGCGTGCCTTCCACCGGTTCGGCCCGCCAATGGGTCTCGACAGACTTGGCGGAGGCGAGGAGTTTTTGTGCCAGTTCGCGAGCCCAATGGAGCACCGCTTTTTCTGCTGTCAGCCCTCGCTGCACGAGGCCTTCGTTGATCGCGAGCAGCAGTTCGGCTTGAAAGTCGATGTCGGCTTCGAACTGTTTTTTCACCACCACCGCCAACCGTTCGAGCTTGCCTTGCGGTGTGTTGCGGGCGATGTGACGGAGGGTTTTCGCCATCTCGTTTATTCCGAGTTCCGCAGTTTCGAGGTTGGCGAGCAGCAGCTCTCCGGCGAACGGAGATTCGACTGCGAGCGCTACCCGCATCAAGTGCCGGAGAGCGGCTTTATTTGATTTGAGATCGTCAAAATCGGCCAAGCGCTCAGCGGANCGGAANTTGTTNCGCAGGGCGATGCGCAGGGCGTGCTGGAGNTGTTCGTCGCGCTCGGGAACNGAGTCGAGCGCTCGGAGCAGTGGCCGGATATTCTCGGCGTGAGGCCGCAGGGCGAGCGCGTCCGCAGCGGCGCGGCGGACGTGCGGTGATTCATCCTCGAGACCGGTGAGGACCATTTTGTGAACCGTTGGTGTCCAGGTTTTCTGAGCGCCGGCGATACGCCGACTGTGACTGCGGNCGAGCGTTTTTTTATCCTTGGCCAAGCGNAACAGCGTGGGTTCNTCGAGCTTGGCCAAGCGGTGAAGCGCCCAGGCACCATGTGCTTTGAGTTCGCTTGAGGCATCGCTCTTAGCTATCGCNTGGCCAAGCGGCTCGGCTGCCGGTGTGCCGATGTCGTCCACGAGATATTCGGTTGCGGTCATCCGCCGCGCGAGTAGTGGGCTCGACAGCTCGTCGATGGCGGTANGGAGCTTCGCTTGGGTCAGGTCGACCGGCTTGGCCAAGCGCTTGGCCTCTGGTCCGTTGTAAACCAAGCGCCAGATGCGGCCCATCTCACGGTCGCGTCCGGGGTGGTCGAGCCGCACTTCGTAGTGGCCGATGATGCGGTTGTAAAAGTCGGCAATGTAAAGNGCNCCGTCCGNCCCGAACTGAAGGTCAACGGGGCGAAACCANGGGTCGCGTGNACGGATCAGGTCNGNNTTTTCGACTCCTTTCGGGCTGCTGCCGTGCCAGTTTATTTTGTCGCGGTTCACTCGGCTGGTGATCACGTTGCCGACGAAGATGTTGTCGCGAAATTCCTCCGGCCAGTGGCTGGATTGATTGAACACGATGCCGCAGAGGCCAGTGGAGTCGTGGTTGTGCCGGATGACGAGCGGNGCGAAGCCGGTGCCGTCGTGCGGTTTGCCGAAGCTTGGGTAGTAGCTGCCGCNGATGAGTTGGTAGATCGGCGAGCTGTGGCAGTCGGCGGTGTAAAAGTTGCCGAGTGCGTCGAGACACATTCCAAACGGGTTGACCTGCCCGAAGGTGAACTGTTGCACACTCGNGCCGTCTAGCTGCACGCGGTAGGTGTTGCCGGAGTTCATCTGGATGCTGGAGCCATCGGTGGCGTTGANGGTGGTGTTGTTGTTGAANCCGTGTGTGATGTGCANCCAACCATCGAGNCCGCGCGTGAACGACGAGTGCATGCCGTGNGTGTCTCGCTCATAGCCCAGCGGCCCGTACAGCCTGGTGCGTGTGTCTGCGCGGCCGTCGCCATTGGTGTCCTGCAGATTCCAGATGTTAGGAATACTCCAGGCGATGACGCCATCCTTGTACGGATGCAGTCCGGTGGGGATGTTTAGACNNTCGGCAAAGGTGGTGATTTTGTCGTAACGCCCATCGCCGTTGGTGTCCTCGAACACTTTGATCGTATCACGCCCCTTGCGATTGGGCGGGGCGGGGTAGGGATACTCAAGCGTGCTCGAAACCCAAAGNCGCCCGCGTTCGTCGAAGGCGAGATTCATCGGTTGGCCGATGTCGGGGCTGGCGGCAACCAGTTCCATCACAAACCCATCGGGGACATCGAAGGCCTTCAGGCTTTCCTCCACAGGGAGCGGATCCGACTCGCGCACGAGCGACTTGAAGTCNAGACCGCTGAAGNGANCGGCGGCGGGCACCTGCGCCNGGCNAAGCGCCGCTGCNGTCAGCAGGAAAAGAAACTTACGCAATATAAGTCGCCGAGGCTGGCCACTCGTAAAAACNAAANCCGATNCCCATCGGGAAACGTTCATCTTCCACATTTTAAAAAGTTTTGGTGTCCCCGCCNAGCGCTTGGGTGAGTTTTTGAAGGAGCGCGAGGTCAGGTTGTTTAGTGTCGAGGGCGAACCAGCGTTTGGAGCCTTGACCAAGCGAACGGACGGCAAACTCGACTGCGCCGTCATCGTTGACCGGGATTTGCGTTAGCGCCACGAAAAAGAATCCACCCGAGTCCACGTTGCTCGTCCAAGTCGGCAGATAGATCAGCTTGACCGCGCCGTCTTTCGAAACCCAGCGAGTCGCTTCCTTGGTGACGTCGAATCGGAGTTTCTCCTCGCCGCCGATGGCGAGGGCGAAGCCGTCTGTTTTCGGTTCAGTGATCCAGCCGGTTCCGCCGCTGAAACTGTAGACCAGCGCGGCGCCGGCCAGCTTGGAAAGCGGCGGGGTTGCCCAAGCGAGTTGCGTCCCGAGTTTTTGTTGCCGGATAAATNTCCGTTGCACGAAGTCGCCCGCGAAATTGTGCCACTCGGTATCCTCCTGATCGGTCGAGGTCANCCGCGCCACGGCCGGTTGAGCGATGCGCGCGTAACGCTGCAGTTTTTGAATCAACTTTCGCTCCGCCTCCGAACGGTCGCCGCCAACCCAACTCGCGAGCCGCTTGAACGCCAAAGATTCGCCACTGGGCGGTTTGTGNTACGGCGACGGTGTTTGCCCGGGCTTNGCCTCAAACTCCGNNCCNACCATTTCNNGAATCGTGTTGACAAGTTGATCCTCCACTGNGGGGTCGTAGCGCCCGGGGTGCTCGTAGTAGACCTGCGAAAAGTCGGCTTCGTAGCCACCCTCGCGGAGGATACGGCGCGAGGGAATGTAACCGGGCATGTCGTTGGCCCAAGCGTTGAGCCAGAGTCGCGACCAGTCGAGTTCGCGCTTGAGCCGCACCGAGTAGTCCACCACGACTTCGCCGGCGAGGAAGACCATCGCCAGATCGTTGCTGAATTTCCAAACCGACACGGGGTAATTCACCTCTGCCGAAATCTCCCTGGTTGCGTCGAGCTTGGCNAACATCGCCTTGGCCAGTTGGTGATGAAACCCTCCCGACTTGAGTTGTTCCTCCCAATGTTCGCGTGGCTTGGGCTTGGCTAAGGGCAGCCTGATTTNCCGGGCGGTGAAGGTGGGGGCGCCCTTTAGCGGGGCGGTTTTCTCCGAGAGCAGCCGCTTGGTTTCCGTGGCGATGGCGCGACCGTGATCCTCCGCAATGGCGAGGTTGCCGCTGGGTTGCGGCCCGACATCCGCGCCACAGCCGATCGTCATGAGCGACACCGCATCGCCGAACTCCTTCTCGATCCATGTGTTGGCAAAACCGGCCCAGTCGCCGCTGATGCGATTGCGCCCACCGACCGTCGTGCAGTGGCAGGCGTAGTTCGCCCAGACCGCACGCACTGCACCGTCNGCATCACGCGCCGCCAGCACCGGCAGACTGTGGTCGACCGGGGCGTTCCGTTGATGNCCAAANCCGGCCCAGATTCCGCCGTTGATGACCCGCCGGTTTCCGCCAAACGTTGCGCGACCCTGCGTCCACTCCAGCGTCATTGGCTCGCGGCGCGCCAGTGCTTCGGCGACCGCACGCTCCATTTGGTCGATGGCAAACTGCGTGTACGCCTCGACCCTTTTGTCCTGATCTGGATTAGTGCGTCCCTTCCAAACGATGGGTGCGTAGCCGACAAGCGTCGGGGCGTTGTGNGTGTGTGTGGTGGCAACGACGAGCCGACCTGCCCCACATCGCTCTTGGCCAAGCGCTTGGCCAAGCGGTCTTTGATTGCCTGAGTCACGCCGCAGTTATCGAGCACGACGATCACCGCCGGCTTGGTTTGGCCGATCACCATCGCGCGTGCCCAGAGCGGCGTGTCGACGCCTTCGTGCTCAGTCGTCCGCCCACCGTAACCGGCTAGCAAAACCGGGTGCGTCGGCGTCACATCCACCTTGGACACTCCAACGGAAACCGTCGCTCCCAGCGGCTTGAGCATCATCGAAAGAAAGAGCAGTGCGCACAAAACACTACGGAACTCGATTTTTTGTCGTGGAACCATTACGCAGAAAAACCTGCGCCCAACACCAGACTCACGCAAGAGGGCAATTTGGAGAGTCGCTCACCATCACAACGCTTAGCCAAGTGATCCCAATTCCGGGTTAACGTGCAATTCTGCTGGTCATTGGTTTTGGGTTCGGAAAGACTGTCGGCCGTTCACGGAGTTTAGCGGCTTGAAAATTGTCCAGATAACACCCGGCGCAGGAGGGATGTATTGCGGGAATTGTTTTCGCGACAATGCCCTCGTGACGGAGTTTCGGAGGGAGGGGCACGATGCGTTGATGATCCCGCTTTATCTGCCGCTCACGCTTGACGAGGCGAACCAGTCCGAAGGCACACCGATTTTTTTTGGCGGCCTGAATGTTTATCTGTCGCAGAAATTTAAACTGTTTCGCAAGGTGCCGAACTGGCTGCGCAATCTACTCAACGCCGAATTCATCATGCGCAGCGTCGGCCGGATTGCCGGTAAAACGCGAGGCGAGGAGGTCGGGGAGTTGACGCTTTCGATGATCCGAGGTGAGGAGGGAAATCAAGTGCGCGAACTGGAGCAACTGGTGGCGTGGCTGAAGGAGCATCATCGGCCGGACGTGGTCTGCCTTTCCAATGCGCTGTTGATTGGCATGGCGCGACGGTTGCGCGAGGCGCTTGGGGTGCCGGTGGTTTGCTTGCTCGAAGGCGAGGATGCGTTTCTCGATTCGCTGCCCAGCCCCGAGCGGGAGGAGTCGTGGGAGGAGATTCGCCGGCGCGTTGCCAATGTGTCACTTTTCATCGCGCCGAGTCGTTACTACGCCGATGTCATGGCGCAGCGTGCCGCGATTCCGCGCGATCACTTGGCGCAGATTTACAACGGCATCAACCTCGATGGTTTTCGCGTGAGCGACCTGCCGAAGTCGCCACCGGTGTTGGGTTTTTTCACCCGAATGTGTCCTGAGAAGGGGCTTGATACGTTGGTCGATGCGTTCATTCGGTTGCGCCAAACGGATCGTGTACCCGGTCTCAAACTTGCGGTGGGCGGCGGATGCCAGCCGATGGATGAGCCGTTTGTTGCGGAGCAAAAAGAGAAGCTGCGCGCGGCCGGCTTGATGGGCGATGTCACGTTTCAGCCAAACATTGATCGGGAAACCAAGCTCAGGTTTTTCCGTGAACTGACCGTGCTGAGTGTCCCGGCGTTGTACGGCGAGGCGTTCGGGCTTTATTTGGTTGAGGCGATGGCCAGCGGCGTGCCGGTGGTTGTGCCAGATGACGCGAGTTTTCCAGAGATAGTCAAGGAAACCGGGGCTGGTGTGATTTGCGGGAAGGGCAGCTCAGAGGCCTTGGCCAAGGCGATCGGAGATCTGCTCGTCGACCGGGAGCGCTTGGCCAAGTGCGCCGAGGCGGGGCGCACTGCGGTGGCTGAGACGTTCAACATTCAAAAGATGGCTGCGGCTTATTTGGAGCGCTTGGCCAAACTGGGTTGAAGGTTTCCGGCTTTGCGGCCCAAGGCGGCGGAGGTACAGTCGCCCGCCGTGAAAAGGCTCCGTCTGCAACTTGCCCCGTTTTGTTTTGTCCTGACACTGGCTCTGGTCGGGTGTCAGCCAAGCGCAGCCGAGGACTCGTCCCCCGCCGCCGAAGCCAAGCCTGAATCCCCAGAACCAGCCGCCGTGAATGCCTCCTCCGAAGCCGAGCCAACCGAACCCGCGAAACACAAACACACCAACCGCTTGGCCAAGGAGGCGTCGCCGTACCTGCAGCAGCATCAGCACAACCCGGTCGACTGGTATCCGTGGGGCGAGGAGGCGTTCAACAAGGCGAAGGAGGAGGACAAACCGATCCTCTTGAGTATCGGCTACTCGACCTGCCACTGGTGCCACGTGATGGAGCGTGAGTCGTTCGAGGACGAGGCGACGGCGAAGGTGATGAACGAGCATTTCATCTGCATCAAACTGGACCGCGAAGAGCGGCCGGATGTGGACAAGATTTACATGACCTTTGTGCAGGCGACGACCGGCAGCGGCGGTTGGCCGTTGAACGTTTGGTTGACGCCGGAACTGAAGCCTTTCTACGGCGGCACGTACTATCCGCCGGTGTCCAAGTTTGGCCGGCCCAGTTTTACTGATGTGCTGACGCAGATCGGTGAGGCGTGGAAAACCCAGCGGAAGGAGATCGTCGAGTCCGCCACGGACATCAGCCAAAAGATTGGCGAGAGCGTTGTGCTCAAGGCGCGGGAGGGGATCAAGCTCGATCCGGCTTGGCTGGAACAGGCTGTGACGCGGTTCAAAGCCGAGTATGATCCGCGGTACGGTGGCTTTGGTAACGCCCCGAAATTTCCCCGGCCGAGTCAGCCTTTGATGCTGTTGCGCCATGCGTATCGAACCGGCGATCAGGATGCCATCGACATGGTGCTGCACACTTGCGACAAGATGGCGGCCGGCGGCATGTACGACCAGATCGGTGGCGGCTTTGCGCGNTACTCGGTCGACGAAAAATGGCTCGTGCCGCACTTCGAAAAGATGCTCTACGACAACGCCCAGTTGCTNCATCTCTACCTCGACGCACACCTNGTCAGCGGTGACAAAAAACACGCGGACGTTNCGCACGACATTTTGCGTTACGTCCTCCGCGACATGCGCCACAAGGACGGCGGTTTTTACTCCGCCGAAGACGCNGACAGCGAAGGCAAGGAGGGCAAGTTTTACTGCTGGACGGAGGCAGAGCTAAAGGCGCTACTCACCGAGACCGAGTTTGCGCTCGCAAAGCGTTATTACGGACTCACCGAGCACGGTAATTTTGAGGATCACAGCGATCCGGAGCCGCTGAAAAATCAAAACGTCCTCAGCATCGTTTCGCCGGAGTTGACCGACGACGAACGCAAGCTGCTTGATTCTGCGAAACAGAAAATCTTCGTCGAACGCGCCAAACGCGTGCGGCCGCACCTCGACGACAAGGTGCTCTCCTCTTGGAACGGCTTGATGCTCGGTGCGGTGGCGCGTGCCGCGATCGTGCTGAACGAGCCCAAGTATCTTGAGGCGGCCGAGGCCAATCTCGCGTTTTTGCAGCGCGAACTTTGGGATACGGAAACGAAGACGCTTTACCATCGTTGGCGTAACGGCCAGCGCGACGATGTGCAACTGCTCGACGCCTACGCCTTCCTGCTCGACGGCGTGCTCCATCTTTACGAGGCCACGCTGGAGCCGAAGCATCTGCAGTTTGCCATCGACCTGACCGGCGCGATGAAGAGCCGTTTTTATGACGACGCCAACGGCGGTTTTTGGCAGAGCACGAACACGCCGCATCTCATCTTGCAGGTGAAGGAGGATTACGACGGCGCGTTGCCTTCGGCCAATTCCGTAGCAGCACTTGGGTTGCTTCGCCTCGGCAAGATTACCGACAACGCCGCATACATCGAAATGGCGGAAAAGACGCTGATCCTGTTTAGCGACAACATGGCCAACACCCCCCGCGCCGTGCCGTACCTGTTGCAGGCGCTTGATTTTCTGGTGCACGAACCGCGCCGTGCGGTGATCACCGGCGATCCGGATTCGCCCGGTGCACGCGACCTGATCGCCGCTGCGCACGGAGTGTATCAGCCGAACAAAGTCGTCCTCGGCGTGGCTGGCCCGGTGGAGGCATTCGCCAAGGAACTGCCAGTCGAGGAATCGTCCGCAGTTTATCTCTGCACCGGCACGGCCTGTCAGGAGCCAACGCGCAACGCACTCAAGCTCCGGGAGATGATGGCTTCCAAAAAACTTCCCTGACGTGCGCTGCATCGTCACAGCCGGACCCACTTACGAGCCGATCGATCAGGTTCGCCGGTTGACGAATCACTCCACCGGCCGGCTTGGCACCGGCTTGGCCAAGCGCTTGGCTGCGGCCGGGCACGAGGTGGTTTTGTTGCGTGGAACGTTGGCTACCCACATTGAGCAGTCGGAGGGTGTGGCCCTTGAGGCGTTTACCACGACGGACGATTTGGCGGCGAAGCTGGAGTGCTTGGCCAAGCGGCAACCTCAAGCGGAGGCGGTTTTTCATGCGGCCGCGGTTAGCGATTTTGCAGCCGGCGCGGTGTTGCAAAAAGGAGCCGACGGCGAGCTGACGCCACTCCGGGAGGGCAAGGTCAGCACCCGCGAAGGCGGCCTGCTGCTCGAGTTGCGGCCGACTCAAAAAATAATTTCCCACCTTCGCGGCTGGTTCTCCAATGCCCAACTCGTGGGCTGGAAATACGAAGTCGACGGCGACCGTGCCTCCGCGTTTGACCAAGCGCAACACCAGTTGGCCGACAACGCAACCGACGCGTGCGTGATCAACGGCCCGGCGTACGGGGAGGGATTTGGGTTGCTGGAAAAGGACGGCGAAGCGGCGGATCACTTAGCCAACGGCGTGGCGTTGTTCGATGCGTTGACCCGTCTGGCCAAGCGCGACTAACGCGGCATCGTCTCCTGCATGGTATCCATCAGGCGCTGAAATTCACCGGAGGAGAACCAATAAACGATGGTCAGCAATCCAAAGACAAAGCTCAGGATACACATCAGCTTGGCCCGTGAAGCGGCCACGCCGGCACCGTTTATGTCGCCCTTTTGAGCCTTGGAGTTGGCCTGTGCTGCGAAAATAATTCCGGCGATACCGAACGGTAGACAGCAGAAAAGAGTGCAGAGGATTGCGGGTAAAAGATAGCTTATCTGGATCGTGCCATCGCCGTTTTTGCTCAGACCGCCGTTGAACTTGGGGGCGGACTTTGGCAGGTCACCGGCGACCATTGGTAGGTCGCGCAGTTGGATCCATTGTTTGTCATCCAACTCGCAGACGAGCGTGTTGGCATCGGCACGGCCTTCGTCGATCCACTTGCGAATTTCCTCGAGGTCAACCGGCCCGTACTCGCGTAAATCTGATCCGATGATTCGGTATTCCATGAGGCAACTCAGACGTAAAGGGCCTTGCGCAACTCAGCCACGAGGTAGCTGATGTGTGGGTAACGGTTGTTCATTTCAAACTCGATGCACTTGAGGATGATGCGCTCGACATCCACCGGGATGGACGGGTTCAGGTCGCGAGGCTTTGCGAAAAAACGGGAACGCTCCTTCTGCTGCATGAGCACCTCCTTGCTGGTGTTACCGTCGAACGGCTTCTTCCCGGTCAGCGTCTCGTACATCGTTACGCCGAAGGAGAAAATGTCGGTGCGCTGATCGATTTCGCGTCCGCGCAATTGCTCCGGCGCCATGTAGACCGGGGTGCCGGGGTTGTCCGGCATCTTGGTGGGCGTCTCGGGAATAGGGCGTGACAGGTCGAAGTCACACAGGCGGACGTTCCCGTTGCGGCTTACTAGGATGTTTTCCGGCTTGAAATCGTAGTGCAGGAAGCCCTTGTCGTGGATGTGCTCTAGAGCCTCGGCCACGTCGATGAGGATGTTACCGACATACTGCTCGAGCACCGGGTCGCTGCGGGAGATGAGAATCTTCAGATTCGGAAACTCGCAGTACTCCATCGCGAGAAAAAGGTCGCCCTTGACCTTGCCATGACCGAGGTATTGGACGATGTACGGATGGTCGCAGACCTTCTCGAGAATTTCGCAGCCTGAGACGAATCGCTTCTTGGCCTTGGAATCCTTGAGCAACTCAGAATGAAGCCGGCGCACGGCCACCGTGTGGTGATCTGGGTCGGTCGCCAGCCAGATGTCGGCCATCCCGCCGCTGTTGACGACTTCCTGCAGGTCGTAATCCCCAAAATGCCCGGACTCCCCGGGTTGCGGGTTTTTACCACCAAGAATATTGAATAAGCCCATCAAAAAGAAAAAGCTGCGTCTCGATCAGTTCGTTTTTTGACGGGTGAATTGAACAACAATNGCNAACCCGGCGAAGACCCCCACAGCAAGNANTCCCCACAATCCAGCCTTGGCCCANATCGAATAACCGGCACCGATGGTCGCCGCGATCAAGGCAACNCCCATGGCGATGTTGAGGCCGATGCGTTTATTGCCCTCCGGTAGTGAAGTGCCCATCAGGCTCTTGTTATTGATCATCATGAAAAAGATGAAATAGGCTATTGGGAGCAGCACCATGCCAAACACACTGGTCGGGACCACGAGCATGAATTTTGCATCGGCATCGCCCCACAAAAAGAGGAAGCCCAGCGCGCCGGTGATACCCGGTAGGATGGAGCCGATCTTGTGTTTCATTCCGCCGATTTCCGCGCCCATCATTTCCGTGACGGTAAAGCCGTTGATCAGCATGAGGATGATGATAGTCGAGACCGCCATGCCGAGCACGCCGATGCCAAAAACGGTTTGAGATACCGCCTTATTGCCGGTGAGGTTCTCGAGTGAGCCGGCCAGTTGGTCAGAATCTCGGCTGACCAACATGGCAGCGAGTTCTTTATCAGTCTCGTTGGCTTCCGCGCCCTGCTCAAGCTGAGCCTGAAATGCCTCCAGATTTTTAGTGTACGCACCCTCCAGTTTTTTCGTCAGAGGTGTGGCTTTGCTGGCGTCCAACAGGCCTTCGTCGAACTTGGTGTGGAACTGACTGGCGGAGGCGATCACCACACACGTCGTGGCGAGGAAAAACGGCAGGAACAGCCCGATCGAAAGGTCGAACGAAGCCAGCCCGCGATGCTCCTTGCCCCAGCCTTTGCGCAGCATGGAGTAGGGCAGCAGAAAAGTCATGTTGATGCCCACCGCCGTCGCGGCAGCGGTCACCATTTTATCGCGTTGGGAACTCAGGATGACCTCTCTCCAATAGTCCGGGTCGCTCGACTGCGCGATCACTTCGGTGAACTTTGAGGCCGGTTCAAACAGCAGACCCGGGTTGGGAATAAAGCCGGTGAAGATCTCGCCCCATCTCAGCTCGCTCGCCATCACGACGACTACGCCGATAAAGCTTAGTACCACAACTGCAACCATCAGTTTTAAGATGATTTCGAAAAACTTAATCCCCTTGTTCCCACTGTCGTACGCCCACACCACCGCCGAGCCGATAACGAACAAAATAAACACGCACACCCATTTGCCGAATTCCCCTTCGAGAATGCCAAAGTTTTGCTGGATGGCGGCCGTGCCCAGTCCGAACTGCGGCATGGCCCAGACGAGGTTCGCGAGCATTGCGGCAATCAGCCAGCCCCAGCCCAACACCGGGTTGATGTGCTTGTTGATTGCGCGAAACGGTTTCTCGCCGGTGGACAAAGTGACGTAGCCGATCACCGACAACATCAACACGCCGAAGATCATCATGAGCGGCTGCAACCAAAGCAGCTCGTATCCGCCAATCACCCCGAGATAAAGGCTGCCCCCGAGCGAGCCGCCGCCGAGCGTGATCGCGCCCTGTAGCCAGCCTGGCCCGGAGAGCTTAGCAAATGTGCCCCAGCGGGGGAGGAGCGGTTTTTGGTTCGCCTCGGCGAGGAGTTTCTTTTCTGCTGCGAGATTGTCGTTCGAGTCGCTCATGAGAATCGGTTGTTGGGTTGCGCGTGGCCAAGCACTTGGCCTNCCAGAGAACGCGCGGATATTGGGGAATNCACCGCGGGAAACAAAGGCAATTCTCCGCCTTTGTGAAGGACTCGAAGTTTTTGTGAAGGACTCGAAGTTTCACTCCTACACATTGTGTNNTATANCTTANTCTGTAGGGACATTTTATCGAGTACACAATTAATTACATTGCTAGTCAATCCAGCCAGTTNNTTAGGNGCGGCANAATTGATGCATTGNCGGCGTGTGGGTTCGTCGGTAGGTTTGGTGCNTGAAAAGCCNTTTACTATTCCTGCTGCTTTGCCAATCGCTTAGCCTGTTGACNACATCGCTTGGCCAAGATTTCAACAATGCAAAGCCGGAAAACTGGCACCATTGGCGTGGTCCGGCAGCCAACGGCGTCTCTACCACCGCTAAGCCGCCGACCCAATGGAGTGCCTCGACCAACATCCAGTGGAAGGTGCCGATCGAGGGAAGGGGCAGTTCCACGCCAATCATTTGGGGTAACAAGTTGTTTGTGCTAACAGCGGTCACCACCGGCGAAGTCGACCCGGACTTGCCGAAACCGGAGGATCAACCCAAGCGCGTGTTCGGTATCACCCACCCGAATACGGCGTTCGAATTTGTGGTGCTGTGTTACGACTCTAACCCCGGCAACATGCTGTGGAGCCGGTTGGCGACCCGGCGCATCCCGCACGAGGGGGCGCATGGGGATAACAATTTCGCCTCGGCCTCGCCGACCACCGACGGGGAGCGGTTGTNCTGCTTGGTTCGGCTCCGCCGGGCTGTTNTGTTTTGATCTGGACGGCANCCAACTCTGGGAGTCCGACCTCGGCAAGGCACACGTGAGCGCGAGTCTCGGGGAGGGTTCTTCGCCGGTGGTGCACGACGGCAAACTGGTCATCGTGCGCGACCACAAACNGCAGTCCACCATTCAGNCGCTNGACGCCAAGACCGGCAAGGAGCTTTGGAAAGTCAACCGGCACGAGGGCAACGCATGGGCCACTCCGGCAGTGGTCGAGCACGGTGGCCGCACACAGGTCATCACCACCGCCTCCGGAAAAGTACGCAGCTGCGACTTGAAAACCGGCAAGGTGATCTGGAAAACCACCGGCCTCACCGGCAACGCCATCCCGTGCCCGGTTGTCGAGGATGGTGCCGTGTTTTGCATGAGCGGATACAAGGGCTACTCGCTGATGGCCATCCCGTTGAGCGCGCGGGGCGACATCACCGTCTCGGACAAAATTCGTTGGACCAAAAAACGCGGCCCGCCCTACGTGCCCTCGCCGATTTTGTACGATGGATTACTCGCGTTCACACAGTCGAACCAAGCGCTCTACTCCGCAGTAAATGCCAAGACTGGCAAAACGTACATTGACCGCGAGCGCCTCAAGGGGCTCTCGAATATTTACGGTTCGCCGGTCGGGGCGGACGGCCGGATTTACATGACCGATCGCAGCGGCGTGACACTCGTCCTCAAACGATCCCGCGAACTAAGCATCCTCGCCAAAAACAGCCTGGGCGAACAGGTCGTCTCTTCGCCGGCGGTCGTTGGGAACCAGCTTTTCCTGCGCGGCCGCAAACATCTCTATGCCATCGCACAGGAAAAAGAACTGAATTAAGAGACAGGTTAAACGGGTAAGAATAAATAGTCGTTTCCTATGGCGCTGAACTGTTGTAGTGTCACGCTCAAAACTGTTCGGGACTCAAAAAATGAAACGATTCAGATGTGAATACGCTTATTGATGATGGCACAACCCCTTTAGATTTCGGCAATGAGCGCGTCTTAAATATTAGAGGCACTGCAAGAGAAATGATCAACCTCTTGGGTATATGGAGTTAATACGGGTGAAGAATTGAAAGCCGCTTGGCAATTCAACCAGCTCCCTCCACCACTTAAACGCCTTCGGGTTGTCGCTCCATAAAGGGGCCAGAACCAACAATTGACAACTCAAGGCCAGTAGCCAAGACTGATAACTTCCAACCACCCAAC
>NZFR01000091.1 GCA_002689335.1 Verrucomicrobiales bacterium | reverse complement strand
TGGCGCCCCCCATCGTCCAGAACATCACGTGCTTGATGCCGTACGTCACGAAGTCCGCGGGGTGCGCGCCGGCGTCGCCCTGGAACGGGTTCCACACGATGCCCCAGCACATCGGCGGGATCCCCTGGCACGCCGAGCCCTGCGCCTCCACCGTCTTGGTCTTCCAATCCCAGATCGTCACCGTGTGCTCATCGTCTGTGCCCAACGCCACTCAGCCACCGCTGTTTCTCGCCCGTTTCTCCCCCAAATTTCGCCCATTTTCCGCCATTTTTCGCCCGTTCTCTCCGTCTTGGCGCCAGGAAGCCAGACAGCACAAAAGAACGGCGGAAAAACGGCGCAAAACGGGCGCAAAACGGCCGAGAAACAGTGGGCTGGGTGGCGTTGGGATACCCGCCCCGAACGCCGCGACGATCATCACGAAAAACAACAGGTAAAACATAACGTTTCGCTCAACGCGCAGCGCCTCGAGCAGATGTGAGTTTTCGTCCTCCCACGTTCGCACCACCAACCCGGCCGGCAGGGTTTTCAGTAACTGCTGCCGGGTCGGCTCCGCCAGTGAGGCGTCCTTCAGTCGCACGCCCAACCCGTGCACCGCATCGCCGAGGTCGTACAGATCCTGCGCGTTCTCGAGCGACGTCAGCATGAAGTTCGCGTTGTACTCGAAGTAACCGGCATCGACGATCCCGCGCACTTCGTAGTCGTCCGGCAGCAGTACCAGTTCACTGCCCTCCTCCTGCGCTTCGCGGATGCGATGAAAACTCCGCGCCGAGTGCACGGCGAGATAGTCGCCCACGTTGAGCTTGAGCTGGGAACGAATTTCCGAGCCGACCAACAGGCCGCCGTCGAGATCCAGTTCACCCACGACAAGGCTGTTGGTGGACACGAGCGAACTAACCGTCGACTCGAGGTCGATATCCACGCCGCGGATGTATGGCGTGTAGATTTGCGGGAGCCCCTCGTCTGGCTGCGTCTCCACCAGCACCGGCCCGATGACGAACGGCGCCACTCCGGTCACCGACTCATTTTCGAGTACGGTCTCGCGCAGTTCACGGTACTCCGTCATCACGCGATCCTGCGTGAAGACCTTGATATGGGAATTGAAGTTGAGCAACCGCTCGCGGAGCATGAGGTCGAACCCGCTCATGACACTCATGACGATAATCAACACCGCCACGCCGAGCGTCACCCCGATGATGGAGATCAGGGTGATGACGGACACAAACGTCCGCTTGGGGCGCAAATAACGCAGCGCCAGAGCTAATTCAAACGGCAGCTTCACTCAGAGCGGCCCAGAGGGTAACCGAAGGCCAGGGCCCGGAAAAGATTGAACCCGCCACACGGCTTGGCCAAGGCTCAAGCCCAGCCGGTTCCAACTTTCATCATGGCAGGTTTCGTGCTACGTTTTTGGAGTTGCTGCGGGCAAACCCTCCTGTCCTATTTTTGGGTCAGAGCACGGAATCGATTCTGTTTGAGCGCGGCAGCAAACCAATTTTCCAAACGGATGCTCTGCGATATTTGCAAGGAAAAGGAAGCCACCGTCCACCTGACCCAGATGGTCGAGGGCAAAACAAAGAAAATCGACCTTTGTGAGTCGTGCTCGAAAGCCAAGGGCGTGGATGACCCTGCCGGTTTTTCGTTGGCCGACCTGCTGCTCGGGCTTGGCGCCTCTCAGGAAATGGAGGAGGCCGACACTTCCAGCACGAAATGCCCCCAGTGCGGCTTCAGTCAGGCNGACTTCAAGAAAACCGGACGCCTNGGTTGCCCNNAGTGTTACGAGCATTTTGAGGATGGCGTCGAGGGACTGCTGAAGACGATGCACAAAGGCACGCGCCACACCGGCAAGGCCCCCGCAGTCTGGCAGCAGACGAAGGATTACGTCGATCAACTGCACGAACTCCAGACGCTGCTGGACAAGGCCATCGCTAAGGAGGATTACGAGAAGGCCGCCGAGTTGCGTGACAAGATCACCAACCTCAAGTCGGACTACGCCGCCAACGCAAAGACCCCGTGACGCGATGAACATTCACGAAATCATTTCCTGTCCAACAACCGCTGCGGAACGCGAAGGGCCTTCGAACAAAATTGTCTGGTCGAGCCGCGTGCGCCTCGCCCGGAACCTCGCCAACACACCCTTCCCCGGTTGGGCCAAAAAATCGGTTCGCGTCGAGACCTTCCAGCACATCCGGGACAATGTGCTGCAGATCGAGTCCATGAAGGAAAGTTTTGAGACCGGAATGGATAAACTAACCACGCTGGACAAACAGATTCTCGTCGAGCGCCATTTCATCAGCCGCGAACACGCCGCTAAAAACACCGGCAGCGGCCTCGTGTTGAGCAAGGACGAAAGTATCAGCGTGATGATCAACGAGGAGGACCACCTCCGCATGCAAGCCCTCCTCCCCGGGTTGCAGATCAAAAACGCTTGGGAAGCCATCGACCAGTTTGACACGCACCTCGAGAACGGAATCGATTTCGCCTACTCGAAAAAACGCGGCTACCTCACCGCCTGCCCGACCAACTTGGGCACTGGCATCCGCGTCAGCGCGATGCTCCATCTGCCCGGACTGGTTTTGAGTGAGCAAGTCAACCAGATCATTCAAGCCGTCAACAAACTGGGGCTTGCCGTACGCGGGCTTTACGGGGAAGGCACGGAAGCGCTGGGCAACGTTTTTCAAGTTTCCAACCAGATGACGCTCGGAGAAAACGAGGGCGAAATCGTCGAGCGACTCAACAAAGTGCTACTCCAGATCGTCGACCACGAAGAGAACGCCCGGATCAAGCTCATGGAGAGCAAACCGAAGATGGTCTACAACCACATCGGCCGTGCTTACGGCATCCTCGCAAACTCCCACAGTATCTCCTCCAAGGAGACCATGAATTTACTTTCGCTGCTGCGGCTCGGGATGGACATGAAACTGTTCCCCGGCGCCTCGCAGGCGTTGATCAATGAATTGATCATTATCACCCAGCCGGCTCATTTGCAGAAGGCCAACGATGGGAAGCTCTCAGCCGAGAAACGCGACCTGTTGCGCGCAGACCTGCTGCGAGGCCGGCTCAAGCACGTCGAACGGCCAGTGGTGCCGGACACAAAAACCCTCGAGGATTCACAAAACTCTTTGGAAAGCGAGTAAACCAAGCGCTTGGCCAAGCGGGTAAAGCGGCCATCCCCAAGCTGGACAAGTTCGGGTTTGGGGTTCAAATTGGAGCGGGTTGGTATGAGTGACGAATCAATGAACAATTTCACCCCGCGCGCCCAGCAGGTGCTGGCACTCGCGCGGAAAGAGGCAGATCGGTTCAACCACAGTTTCGTGGGGACCGAGCATCTTCTGCTTGGCCTGATAAACCTTGGCCAAGGGGTCGCCGTAAACGTACTCCAAAAAATGGGGCTCGACCTCGATACTGTGCGTTTGGAGGTTGAAAAACAGGTGGGTACCGGGCCCGACCAAAAGTTGGCAGGCAACATCCCCTACACGCCGCGAGTCAAAAAGGTTCTCGAGCTTTCCAAGAAGGAAGCCAAGACGCTGCACCACACCTACGTCGGCACAGAGCACATCCTGCTCGGCCTGCTGCGCGAAGGCGAAGGCGTTGCTGCCCGCGTGCTGCGAAACCTCGACATCGACATCGACCAGTGCCGACAGGAAATCCTACACGAGTTGGATCCGAATTTCGAAGGCGACGACGAAGTGGCGGCCGGCGTTGAGGAGGAAACCGACGGCAACAAAAAACAGGTCAAAACCCCGGCGCTGAAGGCGTTTGGGCGCGACCTCACCGAGATCGCTAAAAAGGGCGACATGGATCCCGTCATCGGTCGCTCCGAAGAAATCGAACGCGTCATTCAGGTTCTCTGTCGCCGCACCAAAAACAACCCAGTGCTGCTGGGCGAAGCCGGTGTTGGCAAAACCGCCATCGTCGAGGGTTTGGCACAGGAAGTGGCCAAAGGGAACGTCCCGGAAATTTTGCGTGAAAAACGGGTCATCACACTCGACCTCGCGTTGATGGTCGCCGGCACCAAGTACCGCGGCCAATTTGAAGAACGCATCAAGGCGGTGATGGACGAGATTCGCCGCGCGAAAAACGTCATCCTGTTTATCGACGAGTTACACACCATCGTCGGGGCCGGCTCNGCTGAAGGCACGATGGACGCCTCAAACATCATCAAACCGGCGCTCAGCCGNGGGGAGATGCANTGCGTCGGTGCGACCACCCTCAACGAGTACCGCAANTATATCGAAAAAGACGCCGCCCTCGAGCGACGCTTTCAATCAGTCAAAGTGGAACCGCCCTCCATCGAGGATGCAATCGANATTCTNAAGGGCCTGCGCGCCCGTTACGAGGACCACCANAAGATGNATCTCACAGACGACGCCGTCACGGCGGCTGTCAAACTTTCCGACCGCTACATCACCGGGCGATTCCTGCCGGACAAGGCGATCGACATCATGGACGAAGCCGGTGCCCGCGCCCGTATCAAAGCCATGACCCGCCCGCCCGAAGTCAAAAAACTCGAAGCCGACATCGAGGAAACGCGTGTCAAAAAAGAGGCTGCGATCAAGGAACAGCAGTTTGAGACCGCCGCCTCCATGCGCGACGAGGAAAAGAAGGCCAAGGAGAATCTCGACTCGGTGCTTGAGGAGTGGAAAAAGAGCAGCGAAGATGCCCGCGTCAAGGTGGACGAAGAGGACATCATGCACGTGGTCGCCAAGTGGACCGGTATTCCGCTTAAGCGNATGGANCAGGGAGAAATCCAAAAACTGCTCGCGATGGAATCCGTNCTCNNCAAGCTAGTCATCGGCCAGANCGAAGCCGTGGAAACCCTTTGCAAAGCACTGCGCCGCAGCCGGGCCGACCTCAAAGATCCCGGCCGGCCAATCGGCGCCTTCATGATGCTTGGCCCAACCGGCGTTGGCAAAACCCTCCTCGCCAAGAGCCTCGCGGTGAACATGTTTGGTGACAGCAAGGCGCTCGTTCAACTCGACATGTCCGAGTACATGGAAAAGTTCAATGTATCCCGCCTCGTCGGTTCGCCNCCGGGTTACGTCGGTTACGAGGAAGGCGGTCAACTCACAGAGAAAGTCCGCCGCAACCCCTACTCCGTTGTCCTGTTTGACGAAGCCGAAAAGGCGCACCCGGATGTGATGAACATGCTTCTNCAGATTCTGGAGGAGGGAAAACTTACGGACAGCTTTGGACGCCAGGTNGACTTCCGCAACACCATCATTTTGCTAACCTCAAACGTTGGCGCCGATCGTCTGCAAAAAGGTTCAGCCATGGGCTTTACCGCTCCGGACGACGAGCAGGACTACGCGCGAATGAAGGAAAATTTGACCGAAGAAGCCAAAAAGGTTTTCCGTCCGGAATTCCTAAACCGCTTCGACGACCTCCTTGTTTTCCGCTCGCTTGGCCGCGATGAGCTGACGCACATTCTCGAACTCGAACTCGAAAAAGTCCACAAACGACTTGCCGAGCGCGACATCCATTTCGAGTTGGACGACTCCGCACGCAACCTGCTGCTTGAGAAGGGATACGACCCCAGCTACGGCGCACGCCCGATGCGGCGCGCAGTCGAGAGGTATCTCGAGGATCCGATGGCCGAAGAAATTATCCGAGGCGATCTTCGCGAAGGGGAAACCATTTCGATCACGGAAAAAGACGACAAACTGGTGTTCATACAAAAGAAATACTCAACCAAGAGCGAGGATTCGAAAGTCTCCAACTAATCCACTGCACCTGATTTACTCCGCTTGGCCAAGCTCTTGGCCAAGCGGTTTTTTGCAACCAAGAGGCACTTGTTGACTCGCCTCACGCCGGCNGGATTGCTAATAAACGCCCGACGAGTACATGGCACANCCTGCCGACAACCCCATCAAGGAGGCCTTGGCCAGTCTTGCGCGAATCACTTATCTCTTTTGGGAGACCATGGGATCCATCTTCGCCAAGCGCTTCCGCATGCGTGATCTCGTCGAACAGATCAACTTCATCGGGGTCAAGTCCCAGTCCGTAGTTCTGCTCACCGGCGCATTCACCGGCATGGTGATGTGCGCTCAATTCTACATTCAATTTCACAAGGTCAAGATGGACAGTGCCGTGATGTCTGTCGTCAGCGTGGCCATGTGCCGTGAACTGGGCGCCGTACTCACTGCGTTGATGGTATCCGGCCGAGTCGGAGCCGCGATGGCCGCTCAACTCGGCACGATGAAAGTCACTGAACAGATCGATGCCCTTCGAACATTGGCCACCCACCCCACAGACTACCTCGTCGCACCCCGATTATTGGCCACGTTTATCGCCCTACCCCTGCTCACAGCTGAAGCGATCGCGATTGGCATGGTCTCCGGTATGGCGGTCGCAGTCTATCTGCTGGGACTCGACCCGGTTTTTCTTTGGAGAAACATGGTGTATTACACGTGGTCAGAGGACGTGTTGATGGGCCTGATCAAGGCGTTCATTTTTGCCGGCATCATCGCGACCGTCTCCTGCTACAAGGGCATGAATTGCGGTCAGGGAGCAGAAGGCGTTGGACGAGCCACAACTCAGGCGGTTGTCACCTCGTCGATCATCATCCTTGTCAGCAACTTTTTCGTGACCCTCATCCTAAACAAAATTCTCATCTACTCGGATTGATCGAAGTCAACCAACTGCGAAAAAGTTTCGGGACACAGGAAGTCCTTTGCGGGGTTGATTTGTCCATCGCCCGTGGCGAATCGGCTGTGATCATTGGCGGAAGCGGCTGTGGCAAAAGCGTCCTCCTCCGCCACATCATCGGCCTTATTCAACCGGACTCCGGCGACGTCAAAATCGACGGTGAAAATATTGTCACTCTGAATGAACGGCAACTGATCAAAGTGCGTCGAAAGTTCGGAATGCTGTTCCAAAGCGCAGCGTTGTTCGACTCGCTGACCGTCGAGGAAAATGTCGGTTTTCTGCTCCACCGTGAACAGACCATGTCGCAGACCGAAATTAAAAACACCGTGGCCGAAGCTCTTGAACTGGTCGATCTGGCTGGCACTCAGCAAAAAAAACCGGCGGAGCTTTCCGGCGGCATGCGCAAACGCGTCGGTCTGGCGCGGGCGATTGTTTACAAACCGGAAATCATCGTTTACGACGAACCCACCACCGGGCTGGATCCNGTGGTGTCCGACAGTATTGACCAACTCGTCATCAAGATGCGGGATCAACTCAATTGCACCTCGATCGTCGTCACACACGACACCCGCAGCATGCGCCGTGTCGGCAATCACGTGATGATGCTCCACCAAGGTGTGATTCACGCCAACGGAAAACCGGATGAAATTTTCAACTCAANCGATCCNATCGTNCACAAATTCGTGAACGGTATCGCGGATCCAAAAGACCTGGAGTTCTGACATGAAAACAAAGACAGAATGGAAAGTCGGCATGTTCATCGCCATCACATTGGTGATTGCGGTCCTGCTCGTTCTCAATTTCGCCAAGGGCATCAGCCCTCTGACCAAGACTTACTCCCTCAACCTCACGACCAAAAATGTCGACGGTATCGTTCGGAACGCTGTTGTCATGATGGCCGGTGTTCCCGTCGGCAAGGTTTTCAAGATCAACCTGAACACCGACAAATCTGAAGTCACCATCACAGTGTTGATCGAGGAAGAATACCAGATTCGTGAAGGGTCAAAATTCCACATCGAAACTGCCGGTTTTCTGGGCGACAAATACATCGGCATCATCCCCACCACCGATCACAGTAAATCCATGCTTTCCGACGGAGCAACGGTTCCCTGCGAGGAATCGTTCGACCTCATGCGCGTAGCCCGGTCGACCTCCGGTGTCGTCAACCAGCTCAACACCGCCACCTCGCAAATCACAAACATCATCGATCGCATCGACAGCAAGTTGCTCGACGAACAAACCCTGACCGACCTCGCTTTCGGACTCCGAAACCTGCGCGACATTTCTGAAAACGCCTCCAAGACTATCGCCAGCATCGACCTCCTCATCACCACCAATACACCCCCCATACAGGCAGCCATCGGAAACGTCGTCGAGTTTTCCGAGGAACTGAAAACGGCCGGAGGGGAATTGCGTAGCATCATCGACACCAACCGCATGGTCCTGAACGAGTCGATGAAAAACATCAAGGACTCCACCGAGTCGTTGAATAAATTGATCACCGCAGCCGAGCGCGGCGAAGGCTTGGCCGGCAAGTTATTTGCCGACGAGGAGCTCGCGGAAAACGTCGTCACCCTTTCAAGCAACCTCAACGAAGTCAGCGCGAAGCTCAACCGAAAAGGCCTCTGGAGCGTCCTTTGGGAGGACAAAAAGAAAAAGACAGAAGAGAGGGAAGCCGAAAAGGAGCCGAATAAAAAATAACGTTGATGGCCAAGCCCACCGACATCCGCGTTGTTGCGACAAAACTTTTCTTTCTGCCGGTCGAGACTCGCGTGGCTCTGAAGTTCGGCCCGGAGACACTCACCCACGTCACCTGCGCCCGGGTGCAACTCACCACCCGCTTGGCCAACGGAAGCACCGCCACCGGCTGGGGCGAAACGCCACTCAGCGTTCAGTGGGTTTGGCCAAGCGCCCTACCCTACGAGCCACGACACCAAGCGCTGAAAAAATTTTGCCAGCACTTGGCCAAGGCCTGGGCTGCGTTTGATTCCGCCGGCCACCCGCTTGAACTTGGCCACGACTTTCAGCAAACCGAACTCCTC
>NZFR01000090.1 GCA_002689335.1 Verrucomicrobiales bacterium | reverse complement strand
AAGCAGGAATTTATAGGGTTGGTTTGGATATTTCAGGTAAGCTTGCTGCTAATGGAAATGAGATACGAAGTGAAAAGTTTGAGCTACTCTTCGAAGTTAAAGAAGCACCTAAGGAAAGGACAATTTTGTCCGAGGGTGAGGTAGACTTGGAGATTGTTTACGAGGAGGGACAGTGGGCAGCTGAGTTACTAACGCATGCCGTTGAAGAGGGTGATGACCATGGTGATGAGGATGGAGATGACCACGGTGATGAGGATGGAGATGACCATGGTGATGAGGATGGAGACGACCACGGAGCGTTTGAGTGGGCGGGTGTATTCAGTGTTTCTGATTCCACGCACACTTGGTCTATGCAACAGGTTGGAGGAAAGTATGCGGATCCAACAATGCGCCTGGTTCTTATTCCGACAGACGCACCTACGGCGGAGACAATGGAGTCCTTGGAAGAGAAGGCTGAGGGTCTTATTACCGGGGATGCGTATCAGGTCATTGAGGTTGGAGAAGTGATGAAGCCTGCGGCAGGAGGAACGTGCTTTGAATTGCATGTAGGAGCCGGAGCAGACTCGACCTTCACGATTGATACATCCGGAATCACGGGACTGGCAATCTATGCGCAGCATGTGCCTACGGAGTTTGAGAGAGACAGACATTACTTGTATGACTCGAAGGGGACCGATATTGAGCCAATAGCCCAAGAAGGGGGTGGAGGGCATCATCATCACCACCACGGAGATATGGTAATGTACACGCCAAGTGATGTGTTGCTATTAGTTGAATCGAAAGCTGCGAAACTTATCCCAAGTGATCCTGCATTTGGATTCTTGGGTCAGGCGGGAGATGTGTTCTACGAGTTGCCGCAGCACGAAGAAGAGGGCTTGCTCTTTTTGGGAATCGCGACGGATGAGCTGGAAGAGGGCATTTTCGAAGGAGATCAGGTACAGATGAATCTGAAGTCAGTGGATGGCCCGGGCCATGTGTATTTGTATGCAACCGATACATTTGGGAGTCCGGTAGTGATGTTCAACTCGGCTGATGGAATCAGTGAGGCGGACAAATTTGTGACGAAGGCAGGAGCGCATGCCCATCAGTCGATGGCATTTAGTGAGCCGGGTACGTATCGGGTTGGCTTCGACCTTTCGGGTAAACTCGCTGCTAATGGGGAGGAGACTCGAAGTGATAAGTTTGAGTTACTCTTTGAAGTGGAAGAAGCGGATCATGAAGACGACTCTCATGGCCAAGACGATCTGGCAATAGGTGCTTACTCGATCGGAGCAACTCCCTTCTCTTTAACCTTCGAGACAAAAGCTGGGTTGACCTACGAGATTGAAGCCTCCCATGACTTAAAGAAATGGGAGGAGATTGGTGAGGTCAAAGGAAATGGGGGTTCGGTTGATTTCATTGATCAGCGCGAAGCACTATTTAACAATCAGTATTATCGATTGAAGATTAAAGAATAGTATCATTACGGAAGACTTTTAACTGTAGACAATGTTAGCTAGAGTTACATCATTTATTACTTGGGATCGGCTAGGTTTTACGGCTTCGTCCTTGTGTGCTGTTCATTGCATAAGTCTCCCGTTTTTGATTATGGCCATGCCATTCATAGCTGGGACTTGGATTGCCGATCGGGAGTTAGAACTCTGGTTTGCGGGGGGGTCCGTTTGTCTTGCGATGGCCTGCTCAATTAGGACCAGCCTTAGGTATCAAAAATATTGGTTAGTTGGATTGGTGCTTTTTGGAGGGGCGCTTCTTATGGGGACACATGCAGCTGCGCCTCCAGTTTGTTGCTCTGAGGACTTGAGTTGGCCTCACTTTATGGGGACGGCAACTGGAGGCGGAATGCTTGCCGTATCCCACTTTATTAACCTTAGCTTTATAAAATGTAATGCTAAAAACTCTTCTGATTGTGAATGTCCTGATAATGACTTGATCTGATTAATGACAACACATTAATAACCTTTAAATTAACTTTTCTTCTTTTCGTTCTTCACTTCAGGTGAATCCGTTCGTCTGAATCGGTTAAGGGGAACACACAAACCCTCACCTTATTGGTGAGGGTTTGTTATTACGATCCTAACAAAAGTTGAGTACGTCGATTCGTAGAGCACGACTTTAATTTATTATAAAATAAATAATATATATCCAAAGGGTTATTTATAGCCTTTTTCCAAAAGATTTGCATTTAAGCACTGTATTGCATAGGTTTTCGCACATGAGATTGCTTATCGCATTTCTGCTTTTAGTTGGATTATCTGTTGGAGCTTTTGGTTATTATGCTGCAAAGAATAAAAACGATGCAGTAAATATTAGCAGAGTTAATGAAAGTAGTGCTTTGCCTTCAATTGATAAGGCAAGTCAAGTTTGCAAAAGCAAATGTTGTGATTAATTTTAATAAATAATACTAATTGATATATTTATTGATTATTAAATAAAGTGCAATTTTTTGAATGAATACCAACGATAAATTGGAGACAGATTCAGGTTGGGATTTTAGTCCTCGACGCTCAATTCAGCAAGTTGAGGAGGGGATAGAACTCGCTCCAAAGTTTAATGAAAATGATATCCTGCCATGTATTACACAACATGTTGATTCGTCCGAAATCCTTATGTTCGCTTACATGAATGAGCAAGCGCTGCGACTAACAATTGACAACGGATTTTCTCATTATTGGTCAAGATCTCGACAAAAAATCTGGATTAAAGGGGAAACTTCTGGAATGCGCCAGAAAGTCCATCAAATATTAGTGGATGACGATCAGGATTGTATCATCCTTAAGGTTTCCCTGACATCACCAACCAAAGGGGGCAAAGAAGCGTCTTGCCATGTTGGTTACAGAACTTGTTTCTATAGGGAAATTGCATCCAGTGAGAAGGGGCCAATATTAAAATTTATCGAAGACGAAAAAGCTTTTGATCCCGAAGTTATTTATCAGGGCACAGAAAATCCAACCAAGCTATAAACGGTCAGGTTTTCGCATCAAAAATTAAAGTCAGGGAGGTTGTTATAAAATATAACCCCTCGCTTAAATGAAAAAACCAAAGCCATTTTTATTAATCACTGGCTTTCTGGGGGCAGGTAAAACCACTCTTCTTCGAAGTATACTGCATGAATTAAACCCTAGAAATATCAAAGCAAATGTAATTTTAAATGATATTTCAAATGCAGATGTTGACGTTGCTACCTTGGACCCCTCATTACTTTCCAGCGTGGCTCCATTAGCAGCGGGTTGTGCATGTTGTGAGAGTCTTGAAGAATTAGTTCAACTTTGTAGAACCGCAAGTTCGGGGAAAGGCGATTTATTAATTGCTGAGTTAAACGGGACAGCCGACCCTTTAGTTCTTCTAGAAACATTTACCCTTTTGGAAAACCAACTTACATTTTTTCCTCGTTATCAGGTTGGTGTTATTGATGCTCGATATTGGGGCAAACGGGATGAGTTTGAAATTTTGGAGCGCAGACAGCTTGAAACTGCTGGTTTTTATTATATTACACATAAAAATGAAGTTCCCCACACTCAATTGAAGCGGGTAAAAGAATCGATCAGAGGAGCATCAAGAAATTCAAGAGAAGTAAATCTACAAAATCTTGTGGATATAATTAATGAAGAAGTGCGGGGAAGCGAAAATAAAGTATTTAGAGCGAGAGCGTCCTTAAATTCAAATTCAGCTATCAGTTCAGAAAAGAAGCGATTAGATGATGAAGCACACAAGCTTTCTCACAGGTTTACCGGCTGTCAATTTCCACTTCCTGATAAAGTAGATGATCAGAGAATGCAGAGATTAATGCACGCACTGCCAAATTGGGTCTTAAGAGCTAAGGCATTGGTTAATCTCGTCAATAAGCCTGAATGCCGGTGGTTATTTGAAAAAGTAGGTCCTGAATTAATTCAAAATAAAATACCGACATATGAACTTCCCGATACACCATCTTCGTTAATGTGTATTGGGCCTAAACTCGCACCTGATAAACTTAAGAAATTAATCGAATTAGAGTTTGGAGTTTCTAATAACTAATTCTAATTGGATTCGTTACGTTAAGTAGAATCGGTTGAGTGGAGCAAACGAGATCATCTGAATGCTGGGTTAAGATATGAGGCGAATAATTTCGTGAAGCTTCTGAAGTAACTTGCCCAGACTTGTAGTTGTCAACTATGTGAACTGCTGAAAAAGCTAATGAGCCAGTACCTAAAAGAGCCTTATCAATTTACAAGGATAATTAAGTTAAATCTAAAAACATAACTACCNAGAAAACATTCAAATAAATAAGCCNGTAAATATTGAGNGAGTTACCGCTANANATCTATGACCTCCGACACCCCGGTGCCCCCATCCATCAACTGCCGCCTTCCTCCGGACTTGCCACCAGATCCTTCCGAAGTTTCTGCAGAATCGATGATTTTGGCGATCTCCGAGTTTCCTCGATCCTCAGCGACGTCATACGGTGTGTTGCCCTGAAAATCCTTTAACGAAGTATCTGCGCCGTTTTCCAACATCCACTTGGCCAAGCGAATGTGGTCTGATTGTCCGTGGTAGGCAGCGATGTGCAGGGCGGTTAGTTTCTTTTTGTCCTGCTGGTTGATATCCACACCGCCGGCCACAAGCCGCTTAACCTGAGCCAAGTCGGCGGACACCGCTGCCTTATGAATGTTGCCNTTGGCACCGCCGCACCCTGTGGAAAATCCGACTAAAATTGCCAAGCCAAGCGGCAATAATTGAAACCTCTTATACATCGCTTTCATTTGTGAAGACTAATCTATTTGCCCATTCAAATCCAGTTAAACTAACAGAGACGGCGTCAAAATTTTCCTGAATTTTAACTTCTAATTTTCGTTGGACTTGAGTTGCAAAGGTGAAATATATGTCTCCCCCATATAGCCGAGGCATATCTTTTCACCTATCTTTTGGCTACAGTTACTGACTTGAGGTGGATTAAGCAAGGATTTCGCGGACGANATGGCCGTGGACGTCGGTGAGGCGNCGGTCGATGCCGTTGTGACGCACGGTCAGTTTTTCGTGGTCGACGCCAAGCAGGTGCAGGATGGTGGCAAACATATCGTGGCTGGTCGTGCCGTTTTCGCTTTTCCAGCCCCAANGGTCGCTCTCGCCAAAAGAGCTGCCGCCTTGCGTGCCGCCTCCGGCAAACCAAGTGACGAATGTGCCGCCATTATGGTCGCGCCCGGCTTGGCCCTGACTGAAGGGCATCCGCCCGAACTCCGTCGTCCAAACGACAAGTGTGTCCTCTAGCATCCCTCGCGCCTTGAGGTCTTTGATGAGCGCGGTGATCGGCTGATCGACCTGCCGCGTCATGTTTGGCAGTTCGCTGGGAATGTTCGCGTGGTTGTCCCAATTATTACTCGGGCCTCCGGCGCCGCTCCAGATTTGAATGAACCGCACGCCGCGCTCGAGCATTCGCCTCCCGAGGATGCAGCGCTTGGCAAAGTCTGCAGTCGTTTTGTTGTCAGCTCCGTACAACTTGAGAACGGCCGGGCTTTCGCTTTTGAGGTCGAACAATTCGGGTACGCTGAGCTGCATCCGCGCGGCCATCATGAGGCTCTGGATGCGGGCATCGAGCCGGGAGTCGCCCGGCGTGCGTGCCATGTGCCGCGCGTTCAACGCCTGCAATACCTTGCGGCTGGCCGCCTCGCTGGCGGAGTGAATATGATTGGCCTCTTTTGGGGGGAACAGGTAGCGGACAGGTTGATCCTCGGAGGCATCGATCACCGTGCCCTGATGTTGTGCCGGCAGAAAACCGGAAGTGAAATTTCCGTGGTTATTGTAAGGCAACCCGTTCGGGTCGGGCAGGACGATGAACTCAGGCAGGTTTTGGTTGATGCGCCCCAGCGCGTAGCTAATCCATGCCCCCATGCAGGGAAAACCGGGCAGCGTAAAACCGGTGTTTTGCATGTAACTGCCCAAGCCGTGCACGTTGGTGGGGGAGTTCATCGACATGAGAAACGCGAGGTCGTCCACGATTGAAGCCATGTGCGGAAACACATCACTCACCCAGCGGCCGCACTCGCCTTGCTGCCGAAAACCGAACGGACTTTTGAGCACTTTGAACCCGGGAGAATTGGTCACCGACTCGACCAGCCGCCCGTCGCCCGGGTCGAACTTTTTTCCGTTCAATCCGTCCAGCGCCGGCTTGTGGTCGAAGGTGTCCATCTGGCTAACACCGCCGTTCATGAAGAGTTGGATCACCCGCTTGGCCTTGGGGCGGTGATGGATCATCGGGCCTTCCGCTCCCTCGGCTGCGAGCGCTTGACCAAGCGCCATCCCGGCGAACCCGCCTGCCGTGGTTTCAAAAAAACTGCGTCTGGAAAGGGCCGGTCTCACGTCAGTTCACAAAAAGAAATTCGTTACTGTTGAGCACCACTCGGCAGGCGTTGGCCAAGCCGTGTTCGCGCGCGAGTTGCGAAACCAACCGGCTTTCGNCCGGAGCCGGTTCGCGGTGGTAGACGAGCCTGAAGAGTCGATCGACCTGCGCGTNGGATGAGTCGGCTTTGCGCTCAAGCCGCTTGGCCAAGCGCTCGCTTTGACGCACGAGAAATCGGTTATTCAGCATGGCCAACGCCTGAAGCGCCGTGACCGATGATTCGCGTTTTGGGGCGTGCTGCGAGGCATCCGGACAATCCATCAACTGCATCAACGGATCGGGGACGGTNCGGAAAACGAACCGATACACGCTGCGCCGGTGGTTGGCCGGCGCGTCGGGGTCGAAGCCGATGTAGTCNAGGGTCGGGGTCACGTGCACACCCTTGCTCATATTGAATTGCCGATCGGATGGACCTCCCATCTCCCAGTTCATATTGCCGGCAAGTTGCAACACCGAGTCGCGGTACGACTCCGCATCGAGCCGTTTGCGGTTCATCCGCCATAGCCACCGGTTGTCGGCGTCGCGAGCGGCGAACTCAGCGTTGTGTGCCGACTGTTGACGATAGGCGGAACTGGTCATGATGGTGAGGTGCAGCCACTTCAACGATCCGCCCCGAGCCCGAAATTCATACGCCAGCCAGTCGAGCAACTCCGGATGACTCGGCCGCTCGCCCATACGGCCGAAGTCGTTAGGCGTGGCGACGATCCCTCGGCCAAAGTGGTAGTGCCAGACTCGGTTCACGATTGATCGCCAAAGCAGCANATTGCGATCGTCGGTTAGCCAGTGGGCGAGTGCCGCGCGTCGATCCTCCTCGGCTTCGGCGCGGGCGATTGTGAAGCGGCCTTCCAACCCGTCGACGCAACTCAGCGCCCCGGGCCGGGCAAGTTTTCCGGGCGAATGGATGCTNCCCCGATGTAGCACGTGAACGGCTCGGGGTTTTTTCGCAGGCTTAAAATTACCCAATGCGGTGAACTGACTGGCCACGGCGTAAACCTTCTTTTGTGTGCTGAGCGAAGCCATTTCCCGCTCATTGACGGCCTTAGCGAAATAGAACGCCAACGCGTTTTTTTGCTCTTTTGAACGTTTTTCGTGGCTGATTCTAAATATATTTGAAATCTGTAACGATACAGTTTCGTTTTGTTTCGGGTTTTTCCGATTGGTTAGCGAAAGGCGAGGGCGGCCAATCAGGTGTTTTCTCCCGTGGAGTTGGTGTAATTCGATCTGGATTTCGTCGCCTTTCGCTGCCGCCAGCGGTTTTTCAAAAACGAACAGCGCCCGATGTGGCTGCCCCTGCTGTGGGTGGATGCCCCAAGCGGAGTCGGGGTTGGTATCGATGGCGCGGTCGATCGTCCAGTCGGTTTGGTTGAAGTCCGCCTCGGCCTTGGCGAGCTTTATTTCCTTGCCGTTCACTCGCACGACGAAATCGGTCAGGTGCAGGTTCCCGTTTTCAGCGCGACCGGGGCCGTTTTTGGGGAGGGATTTGTCGGTCAGTACGTCCAGTTGCAACGCNGTCGCTNCNCCGATTGGCAGCTTGGCGGTAACGGTGGTGGTGTCTTTTTCCGGCGCTTGGCCAAGCGCCAAAAACGAGCCGTCCGGCTTTGGNTCAAAATCGATACCGCTGCTTGACTCGACGACCGCTGGGGAGATGACCGCCCAGTACGCTTGGCGGCGTTTTAGATCGGCTTCGAGTTGGGCCAAGTCCGCGTCGGTGAACATCNCCTCGGGCACCTCGCCTTGGCCAAGCGTTCGNTGGCGGGATAGCAGCAGGGCNCGGCGCTTGGCNAAGCGGGCATCGGCGTCGAACGGCCNATCGACCTTGTCCACCCCGGCGAATACCGCCTGTAAAGAGTAGTAGTCCTCCAGCGAGACGGGATCAAATTTATGGTCGTGGCAGCGCGCACAGTGGACGGTGGTGCTGACGAAGGTGGACATGACNGTGGCGATCATGTCGTCGCGGTCGAGGTACTGCGCGATCTTTTTGTCGATAGTGCCGTCCGAAATACCCATCTGCGAACTTTCATCCCACGGCCCGGTTGCCAAAAAACCGATGCCTCGGGTTGCGGCGGGGTCTTCAGGGAAAAGCACGTCGCCNGCAATTTGTTCGCGGACGAATCNNACGTACGGTTTGTCGTCNTTGAACGACTCGATGAGCCAGTCGCGGTAAGGCCAGGCGTTTTCGCGGATGGCATCCTCGTCGTGCCCGTGTGTTTCGGCATAGTGAACGACGTCCATCCAGTGCCGTGCCCAGCGTTCGCCGTAGCGGGGGCTTGCGAGGAGTCGCTCGATCAACCGCTTGGCTGCCTCGGGGGAGGGGTCCTTCGCGAATGCCTCGACTTCACTGGGCGTCGGCGGGAGGCCGGTCAGGTTGAANGTCGCCCNGCGGATAAAGGTTTGCGGGNCAGCGGCGGGGGNAGGCGACAGTTTTTTTTCCGTGTGCTTGGCCGCGACGAAANGGTCGATCGGATGCTCACCCCAGCCGGGGTGTGGGGTGTTGNTTTTCGGGATCTNCGGACGGTTCAGTGGCTGAATGGCCCNCCATGGTTCAGCGTTTTTTTCGCCACCGATCGCGCTGCCGCAACTCAAACCGAGCAGCAGAAAAACCAGTTGGCTGGCAACGCACCGGGACACCCGCCGATAGAGAATCAGCGTTCGTACAATGGCAATCAAAAAAGGCCAACCGCTATTTGCCGGCGGTTACGTTTTCAGGCTTCTGCAGCAGCCAGGCGAGGTTGAAGCGGGCCATCCAGTCTTTGTTGGAGAGCAGGTATATCATGCCTTCGCTGGGCGTGCCTTTTCGCCCTGCGGCCATCCAAGTGTAGTTGCCGGGGCCGGTTTTGATGACGCGTTTTACGGGCCAAGATTCGCCGCGGTCGAAGCTGACTTGCACCGTGATGTCGTCGCGTTTGTCCCGCCGGCCCGGCCCGCTGAAAAGGATGATGTCGCGATCGTGGAACGGAAGCCGAAGAATGGCACCTTTGCAACCGTAGTCGTCCGGTGGGCCGTCGAAAAGTTCGTCGTCCTCACCGGATTTGGCCCAGCTTTGGCCTCCGTCGAGGCTGAGGCCGATGATTTTGTTGCCGGGCCGGCTGTGGTTGCGGGCGTTGTAGTAAATGCTGCCGTCGTTCATCTCGAGCAGGCCGGGCTCGGAAGTGCCGAGGATGGGGAACGGATCGCTGGGGGTCCACGTCCTGCCGCCGTCGTCGCTGTACAGCGCGTTGCTGTAGCGTTTGGCAAAATATTTCCGGCCTTGCCCCTTGTTCAAATAAGTGCGGCTGCCGTCCTTGTTGATCGAGCCGACGAAGACCTGTGATGGCATCAGGAGTCGACCTTTGTGCTTGCCGTGGCGCAGGGTGATGCCGGGATCGCAACAGTAGGTCGTGCCCTGCCATCCGTTTTTGTCGGCCTGAATCACGATCTTTTCTGTCGCCCAAGTCTTGCCGTGATCGCGGCTGCGGTAGAGCGCATCGGACGGCTTTAGCCCGGCGGCGAACACCATTATGTCCCCGGTGGTTTCATCGAGGGTCACGTTTGCGAGTTCGCTCCAGCCAACGTGGTCGCCCCGGTAACGCCCGTCGTCCGACATGTCGGCATCGATCTTCACACGCTTGCCGACGACGATGGGCTGGCTCCAAGTTTTGCCGCCGTCTTCGCTGCGTTTTACATCAACCCGACTCTGTTCGCGGTTTTCCTTGAAGATGAGCACGGTGCCGTCCTTGGCCACGGCGAGGTGGCCCATCACCGGGACTTCCTCGGCCCAAGTTTCGTAAAACGGTTTTTGACCGGCGACCTCGTTTGGAAGATCGACTGCCGCCATTTTGGGAAGCCAAGCTGAAATCGCCATCAATGCGAACATGTATCGCAAGCCAAGCGCATGGAAATTGAATTGGTCAGACATCCCAGAAACAGTTGAGTCGATGCGGTCATCGGTCAAGTGTTCTCCCGCTTGGCCAAGCGGGATGCGATTGCTCGTGTGACGGGGTTGCCAAGGCCAAGCGCGGATAGTAGCTTCGGCGCACAGCAAAAAGAGGCGTTGATTATGGCAAATTTTCTTTCGCAAAAATGGTTGTTGCCGCGCCGGCATTTCCTGCGCGGGTTGGGTGTCTCGCTTGGCCTACCTTTGCTCGATTGCATGCGGCCGTTGTGTGCTGCCAAGGCGGTTGAGCGGCCCCGGCGCAGCGTTTTCATTTACCTGCCAAACGGGGTGAACACGCATGATTACGAGTTGATGCAGGGGGGGCAGGGCTATGAGTTCTCGCGCATCCTCGCACCCTTGGCCAAGCACCGGGGGAACATCTCGCCGATCAGCGGTCTGCATCATCCCAACGCATTTGGCATCGCTCACAGCGCGACACAGACTTGGCTCACTGCAGCCAAGCACGGTCCGACCGACCGGAACACAATCTCAGTCGACCAGTTGATCGCCGGTGTGACCGGGTCGAAGACACGCTTTCCTTCGCTCCAGATCAGCAATCAGGGGCAGCCTCTTGCGGTGAGTGCGGATGGAATCGCCCTGCCTGCGCACCGGCAGTCGGGGGACGCTTTCAATTCACTTTTCACAGAGCCAACAGGAGGCATCGAAAAGCAACGCCGCCAACTTCAGCGCAGGGAAAGCATGCTGGATCTTGTCCTTGAGGACGCCAATGTGCTGGCCAAAAATTTATCCCGTGAGGACAGGGGCCGGCTCGACCAGTACCTGACCGCGGTGCGGGAGGTGGAAGTCCGCACTAAGCGTGCTGAAGAGTGGCTTGAGACTCCCAGACCCAAAATCGATACCGGCACCGCGTCGAGGCTCAGTCAAAACGTTTATCTCGAGCGACTCGGGGAACATTTGCGGACGATGTACGATATCATCGTGTTGGCGTTCCAGACCGACATGACGCGCGTGGTGACATTCAACACCGGCAACGAGGGAACCGGCCCGGCGGTGCCGGAGATCGGGATCAGCCGCGATCGCCATTCGCTTTCGCATCACAATGGCGACAAGGATCTCCTCCAGCAACTCACGCGTAGCGACGAGTTTAACGTCCGGCAGTTCGCCTACTTTTTAGACCGGCTCTCTAAGGTGCGCGATGGTGACGGGCCGCTGCTCGATACGACCGTTTCGCTTTACGGTAGCGGACTCTCGTACGGCAACAGCCACGGGACGACCAGCCTTCCGCTTGTGCTGGCGGGAGGTGCCAAGATTGGGTTCCGGCATGGGAGCCATGTGGACTTCAATCGTCAGGTTAAAAGTTTCAAGGGCTATGGCGACGGCATCAACGTGTACCACAGCCCGGTCAACTCGGAGGCGCACTTCAGTAACCTGCTGCTGACCGTTGCCCAGCGGGTGGGTGTCGAAAAAGAGACGTTCGCGGATTCCAACGCCGTAGTCTCGGAGGTTTTGGCGTGAGCTTGGCCAAGCGCTGCCTCACCCGCACTGGAAGAATCTACGCTTGGCCAAGCGTGGTTGTTTTCGCCCTCACCCTCCTTGCCGGAACCCAGATTTTGGCGGAACAAAATCCGTCGTCGGATGCGATTCGGGATCACGTTCCCAAGCCGGGTGTCTTTCCCCCNGCCGGGGCGGGTATCCATCACAACGGCGACCTCGTGATCAGCGATCCCATNAACCGGCGGGGTGCCCTCCGCAAAAGTCAGCATGCAAAGCGGCACTATTTTGCCATGCTGCCGTACGGGATGGTTTGGTACCACGGCGCGCCGGCTGACATCCGCGACATCCCGCCGGGAACACACATGCACGGGCGGTTTCTGCTGCCGCTTGAGGGGGAGGAGGAAACGATCCCGCTNACGGAGGAACGGCTCAAGCAGACGCCGACACTTCGTTACAACCACGCCATTTTGCTGGAGGACGATGCCAGTTTTTATTCGCGCCGCGGTCGGTCGTGGAAGGTGCTTGGCTTNGAGCAGGGTNCCGGCCCGGCCCCGCGCCTGAAGCTCTCNGTAGAGCCGGTCGGCCCGGAGATTGAGGGCAGCATCAACAAGCCGGCGCTGTTNGACATCGACGGCGGTACGCGGATTTGGAAAAACCGGCAGTTGGTCGACATGGATCAGATTAAGCCGGGNCAGGAAGTNCAGGTGAACCTGACTTGGGGGCCGTTCGACAGCCTGGCCACCACCGACGTTTGGCTGGACGAGGAAAGCCTTGCGGCTTGTCGGGAGATTCAGCGTCAGCGGCATCTGCGGCTCATCCGCTCGCGGTTTCTGCCCGGTTGGGTGGACGCAGTGAAGAACAATGACACCGGCGGCGGCGAGGTCACGATCACGTTGTTCGGGGGGATGGCTCCGGTGTTGTACAGNGAGCTCAAGCAGGGCAAGACGCCNAAGGTTTGTGACGCNGCCAACACGTTGCGCACATGGAGTTATCATCAGGAATATTCCGTTCGGGGCCAGACGGTGGAATGGAATGAATCTGAAAATCCTCCGCTGGGGAGCAGCGGGTTTCAACTGCGGGTGAAGCTTCCGCAGATGTTGGAAGGGTTTCGGCTGGGCCGAATCGTCCGCCTGAGGGGGCCGTGGACGTATGTGCTTCTGCCGGCTGACGAATGGCTGGCGAGCCCCGAGGAGTTCGAAGTGTCATCCAAGCTGCGCTTGCCGTGATCCTTTTCAAAAACAGCCAGCGANTTGTGGCAACCGTTGCCCTGTTCGGCGTACTTGTATCCGATACAAATGGNNTCGGTGGGCTTNATGTCTCCTCCCGGGCCTTTTTNAAGGNGCACTGTCTCCNGTGTCACGANAGCGAAAAGCAAAAGGGCAAGTTCCGACTCGATAATCTNTCGACCGACTTCACGAATCCGTTGATCGCGGAGAAATGGAGCGAGGTTCGGTTTCGCATCAATGCCGGCGAGATGCCGCCGGAGGAGGAAAAACAGCCGTCGGCTAACGAGATCGGAGGGGTCGTCGATGAACTGACCCGGCGAATCCGCGAGGGGTCTGCCGCGCGCTTNGCCAAGCGCGGTTTGCTGGAACACTACCGGTTAAGCCGGCAGGAGTACGCTAATACCGTGTACGATCTTCTCGGCGTTGTGTATGACGTCGAGGCACCGGGCACGTTCAATGAGGATCCGCGGCTGCATGGGTTTGACCGCATCGGCTCAAAGTTGTCGGTCGCGCCCTCGCACGTTGAACGATATCTCGAGGCGGCTGAGGCTGTGGTGGGGCAGGCGTTGGCCGATTCGGATACCCGAACCAAGACCGACCGTAACTCGGCAGGCGAGGGTAAGCGGCGGCTCCTCCAACTGGGCGAGGGATGGGGCTTTGACTTGAAACATTCCGGCCGGTACCGGTTGCGGATTCGAGCCAGCGGCCTCCCGGCGTTCTCCGGACGCATCCCGCGCCTGTCGATCTGGCATCGGCACCACAAGCGATCATTTGATGGTGTGGATTTGGTTGCGACCGAGGACGACCCTGAGCTGATCGAGTTTGAGGGATTGTTCCCCTCCGGGGGGTACGACATCCGAAACCATGCCCGTACCCGGAATCATGCCAACGGGGCTTACAAGCTGTTTCGCAACCAAACGATCGATGCGACCAACGCGGTTGCCACTCTGAAAACGCGGCATCCCTCCCCGTGGACCAAGGTGGTGGACGAGCAGGGACGGCCGGTGATGCCGTTGCTGCTAGTCGACTGGATCGAGATCGAAGGGCCACTGAAAACCGAAGCCGACTTGGCCAAGCGCAAAGGCCTACTGCCGACAGACAAGACAGATGCCAATGAAATTCGGTCGTGCCTTAAGCAATTCGCCGAACGCGCCTGGCGTCGGCCGGTGCCGGACGCCGAGATGGAGCAATACGTAAAATTAATCGCGGCGGAACAGGAGGCTGGTGAATCCTTCAAGTCGGCGTACCGAGCCGCCTTGGCGAGCATGCTGGTGTCCCGCAGTTTTTTTAACATCGAGGAAGGTTCACCGAACGAAAAACGGGCCATGGTCAACGACTTCGAGTTGGCCAGTCGACTCTCCTTTTTTCTCTGGAGTTCCATGCCAGACGAACCGCTTTTTGCCGCAGCACGCTCGGGTAAATTGCACCGGCCGGACATACTTGAAAAGCAGGTGTATCGTATGCTGGAGGATCCGAAGATCACCCGTTTTTTGGAGTCCTTCCCCGTGCAGTGGCTGCAACTGCACCGGGTTGGAATGTTTCAGCCCGACCCCAAGCTCTATCCCGAGTACGACCCTTGGCTGGAGGAAAGCATGGTGCTGGAAACCACCGCCTACTTCGCCGAGCTGTTCAACGAAAACCTGCCGTTGCGTGAGGCGATAGATTCCGACTGGACGATGCTCAATTCGCGTCTGGCCATCCACTATGGGTTGACCGGGCCGCCCCCACGCGGAGTAAGGCGCGTGACGCTTGGCCAGAAAACCGGGCGGGGCGGTATGCTGACCCACGCCTCAATCCTCTCGCTGACATCCGACGGCACACGCCACCGGCCGGTTCACCGGGGCGCGTGGGTATCCGAGGCAATTCTTGCGCATACGCCACCGCCGCCACCGCCGAACGTCGACCCGTTGGAGCCGGTCGTGGGCGACAAGCCCAAGACCACCATTCGTACCCAACTCGAGGCGCATGCCACCGATCCGAACTGTGTCTCATGCCACTCCAAAATCGACCCGCTTGGTTTGGCGTTTGAAAACTTCGATGCCATCGGACGTTGGCGTACCACCGAGCGGGTACAGGGCGGGGTAGGCGACGATCCGCTGGTCGACGCTTCAGGCAAACTGCCGGATGGTCGCAACTTTGCGAACCCGGCCGAATTCAAACAACTCCTCGCGGGGGACGAGCGCTTGGCCAAGGCTTTCCTCGAGCAACTGGCCACCTACGCCTTGCGCAGGGTCATGACCGTGGACGACATGGAAGCGATACAGTCCATCGCCAAGGGCGCCCGCGATGAAGGGAACGGTGTGAAGACCCTGATCCGGAAATTGATCCTCTCCGACTTATTCCAAAAACGGTAATCAAGACGCCTTTGAAGGCTCAAGATTATGCTCTAATATAAAAAGCGCAAAATTACTAATACTTTTTGCTGTGTAACTAATTATCGAAGCACCGATGTATGGCATAANAATCGCTATTTCTTAAACGATCAATTAAGCTCTTTNCAGAGCGAGGTGGTACTCGTTCTTCTAGTGGAAAAGCCAGGCTCTTCACAAGCTTGGCCCCGCATCCATCGTCGCCTCCTTTTTTTCCTCTTCGGAGGTTCGGGGGCGGCGGTGGTTTTTTAAAGAGCTTGGCTAAGCTTTGGCTGCTCATTTTATTCGGCTTTTAATTCTTCAGCAGTCTTGGCTCCGTGTTTGCGGAGGAGGTCTAAGGTTTCCTTATTGTCGGCTACATCTATAGGTGTTTAGCCATCTACATCCCTCGCATTCACCCCTGCACCTTTGGCGATTAACAGTTCGACGATCTTCTTGCTATNCTCTGAAACCGCATAATGCAAANAAGTCCCATCCGCAAAACCACCTTTCACATTCACATCCGCACCAGCAACTAAGTGTTGTTGAACTGCTTCGATGTCTCCGTCTGTNGCAGCATCGTGAATCGAGATGGCAGGNGCTTCGGCAACTGGGTCAGGGGGGGCGCTTCTGGTGTAGGAGNCGTCTGCTGCGACTCTCCACACCTTACCAACACAACGGCTGCGATTGTGATTAGTATTTGCTCATTTCGCTTTGGATAATTCACTCATGGTTACCAGATGCGTGTTTAACCGCGCGGTAAATCATTAAGAAGATGCCACTCCCTAGAAAACCCACGATGAGTCCGCCCAGTCCGCCTAACAGTAAAAAGCCTCCATACATTTGCCCGATAACCAATCCAGCTATTACAGTGAAAAGTATGTTAACCCTTGAATGAGATTATCTTTTGCTCTGACATTCACGCCAACGACGGTGTCACTTACTACATTGCAGGTCTCCTTTGCTGTCAGTCCATCCTTCGATTGCGATTGTTCAATTTTGGGCGGTAGGTCTTTCATATCGGACAAATTTTGGATTTTTTAGTTAATTTGTCAAATTCGTAAAAAAAAGATCTGAACGTTTGAGCGCCGGTTTCTTTTGTAGGTTGTTGCTACTGGCCGATCAGGGATCTTATGCCGATCATTATGGCTTGTTGATCGAGTTTTGCACTTTCGGCCGGGTTCTTTTTCTCAAGCAGCCGGTTTAAGGAGGCGATGAGGTCTTTTTTGGTGACCATCTCGTCTTGATCTAAATCAGCCAGCGCGAACAGGCCCTCGGCAACGTAGGGTTCCGGGATTCGCCCGGCTGGCTTTCTGCTGTTTTGGAAAAAGGCTTCAGGCAGCGACTTAATGAAGGATGCCTTGTTTAATATTCCNNCTTGTTCACGATCCATTGAATCGAACCATCCGCCAAGCATGGTATGGAGTTCTTNTTTTGTGACCCANTTATCCTCGTTTATATCTGCTTGNATCATAATGTGCATCGCGAGCCTGCCTCTGCCAAAATTGCCCTTTGCCATGTGGCCCAGTCGCCCTCCAGGTCTTCCGTGTTTAAAGATATATCCCGTTTCCGATCCGTTGAGTTGAAGCTCAATCGAAGTTGACCTTTTGTTGATGAATTCCCTGATGCCGGGTGGTTGGAAACCAAACGGGGCGGGATACCCTCGCTCGTTTCGGGATTTTATCGCGGTCGAATCCCTCTGGCGTGCATCCCGAACCGTTTTTTCCAGCTCATTAAATTTCTTCATCAATTGCTCCCTTGAAAAGATGCCTTCAACCAACTCGCGGATTATTTTGTCGTACTTCAATTTGACAGACTCGATAGCGAACAGCCTGTCGATGAGATTGTGTTCGTCCGAGGAATGGGGGTGAAACAAGCTTAAGTTCATCTGATCCGCCGGTTTTCCCCCGAGGGGCCAACTTGCAAATGAAATATCGAGGTCCCAAGGAAAGAAGACGAACTTGTTGGTGTCCCGGCCAAGGTGGAGATAGTAGTTCTGTGGCATCGCCAACAGAGTGTCGAGGTTCACGATTAACGCGTTCACGGCAATGAAACGAAGGAAGCCGTCTACATCAAGATAGGTGGCAATCGAATCTTGAAACTCTTGTTCGCTGCCATGATTGACGAGATGGGCGAAGTCCATCACGCGTCTGGACTGCGCGGACGAGGGTGTGTCGTCTGGGCGGTAAAGTGGTGCGTAAAACATCCAGTCATCACCGTGATATTCCATACTGGCTATGCCTTCCGGTTTCATTAGCAGGCCTTTTTTGGATCCGAAACGATCTTTCAGGAACGATTTGTTTACCTGCTCGACAATCGTGAAGAGTCCAAGGGTCTCCTTTTCAAGTCGCTCGGGGATGGTCAGTGTCAACTCAGCGAATGTTGTCCGAGGCGCTGGAACACCCGCCTGCTGAAAGAGCCAGTAACTAAATGCGTCCCGCAGCTTCGAAGGGTCAAGCCCCCCTGCATTTAGGTTCAGTGTCTCTACCGATTTATAGCTCTGGTCGTCATTGGTCCAATCCAATTTAATCTTCATGTTGCGCTTCAGACTGCCTCGCATGAGATTGAAACTTGCGTTGCCCTTGTAGCGTACCCCGATTCCCTCTAGCGGTTGCCCGTTGATTGTGATGCTGCCCTTCGCCCATGGAAAACGATCCCGATGTAGTTCACGTATTTCCACTTCAGGTGTTTTGGGCCTTTCTGCCTGTGATACCCTTTTGTTTGGATCCAACGCTTTCATGGCTTCCCACTCCGCATTGGAAATTTCCAAGTGAACCCTGTGCACTTTCGATTGATCCCAAAATTTATCCGAGGAATACGCCTCAGTTGCGCTTACCAAAAGTGCCGTTAAAAGTTTGAATAATGTATGTTTCAAGCCGCCCGAATCTCTGTTTAATCGATTAATTTGGCAATAATTTAAAAGAAATCGAATGAACTGTACGCACTTGGTCAAGCGATTGACCAAGTTTGTTGAACGTGGGTGGGAGAAAGAAAAAATGGTCGGAGCGAGGCGATTTGAACACCCGACATCCAGTTCCCAAAACTGGCGCTCTACCAAGCTGAGCTACGCTCCGACCAAGCCCCGAAGGGGTNGGGAAATTAACAAAATCAGATTTCAAAGCAAGATTGGAATCNTTAAAATATTTTNNNTNAANANNTNTATTNATTTNAANAANCGNCTTCTNANNTNAAGNCAAACATGANCAATTTCNNTTTAAAAGTANGATTTTTATAAAGATTTGCCATAGGAGAACAAATAGTTATTATTTGTTATATGAAATTTTTTTGTGCCTTAATAGCATTTTCTTTTTCTACAACTCTTTTCGGAGAAATTCGACTCTCTAAACAAAACGGCAAACTTTCCAAATTGAACTGGAAGGTGGTAAACGACACAGTCATGGGAGGAAGATCATCCAGCCGTTGGACAAGTAATTCTTCAGAATTCGTCTTTGAAGGTAACCTTTCACTGGAAAACAATGGAGGATTTGCCTCAATCAGATGCGAACTCAAAAACAATGATCTATCCAACGAAGATGGTATTTACTTAAAGGTTAAAGGTGATGGTAGAAAATACCAATTTAGAATCCAGTCGAAGGCTTCCAGGTGGGCAAATTACTCGAATGAATTCAAAACCAAAAAAGATTTAGTCCAGACTTTCTACCTTCCATTCAAAGATTTTAAACCTTCTTGGAGAGGCCGTAGACTGAGTAATTTACCAACTTTGAAAGGTGAAGATGTAGTCGGTATTGGTTTTCTCTTAGGAGATAAAATCCAAGGAAAATTCAAACTTGAAATTATCGAGGTTGGTGCAACAACTAAAAAATCTTTCATCAAGCTTTCAAGCACCAAAAAGTCACGATTTACCCCCATGCCATACTAACGAAAAATTATTTATTTAATTCCCCCTTTTTCCCATCAGTTGGAAGTTTCTTGAAACATTTTTCCAGTATGCTAGATCGATGC
>NZFR01000089.1 GCA_002689335.1 Verrucomicrobiales bacterium | reverse complement strand
GAAGTTAATGGAGGAAACAGAAGTGCAGGCCCGGGCAAATCCAAGCGATGATGGATGGCGCGCGCGGCAGCAAAAAAAGCGGCAACTCCATCAGCACAAAACATATTCTTTTCGTCGTGAGCGGAGCGTTCGCCCACCTCGACAAAATCGTCGATCGCCGACTAAAGGAATCTACCATCGGATTCGCCGGCGGCGAGCAGGAGAACGTCGAGAACGACCGCATACTCGAGTACGCCAAAACGCCGGACTTTATCAAATACGGCTTCGAGCCAGAATTCGTCGGACGCCTTCCGGTGCGTGTCATCTGCCACTCGCTAAGTGTCGATGACCTTGAGCAGATTCTCAAAACCAGCGAAGGCAGCATCATCCGCCAGTACAAACAGTCGTTCGCCGCTTACGGGATCAAAACAGCGTTTGAAGACACCGGACTGCGTCGCATCGCCGAACTCGCGATCGATGAAGAGACCGGCGCGCGTGGCCTGATGACCGTTTGCGAGAAAGTGTTTCGCGACTTGAAATTTGAACTCCCCTCCTCGCGAGTGAAGGAGTTTTCCGTTGATGACGCGCTCGTCAACGACCCGCGCGGCACAATGGAATCGCTGTTGGCCAACGCACCGGAGCAGGCCGAGGAGGAGGTCGATGACACGCTGCAGGAATTTGCCGAGTCCTTTTCGAGCCAACACGGACTGACGATTCAATTCACCGACGATGCCCGGAAGGAACTCACGCGCTTGGCCAAGGCATCGTCACTCAGCGTATTCGACTTTTGCAAAGATCACTTTCGAGATTTGCACTTTGGCNTGAAACTGATCTCCGGCAACACCGGCCAAACGGAATTCGAGTTGGACCAATCGTTCGTCGAAAACCCCGACACCGCACTCAGCCAACGCGTTGTCGCCAGCTACAACGAAAAGAAAGCCTAGCTGGAATTTCGAAGTTCGGAATCAAGACTTAATACGTCGCCCGTCCACCGGAGATATCAAACACCGCGCCGGTGCTGAACGACACTTCGTCCGAAGAAAGCCACGCAATCATCGCCGCCACTTCAGCCGCCTGCCCCACCCGGCCCATCGGGATCTTCGAGAGCATGTAATCGATGTGCGCCTGAGTGCACTGTTTTAGAATCTCCGTTTCGATCACTGCCGGGGTGATGCAATTCACGCGGACGTTCGTGTCGGACAACTCCTTCCCGAGCGACTTGGTCAAGCCGATCACTCCGGCCTTAGCCGCACTATAATGCGACGCCGTCGGGTTGCCCTCTTTTCCGGCGATCGAAGCCACATTCACGATGCGTCCCCAACCGGACTCAATCATTCCGGGGACGAACGCGCGGCAGCAGAGAAACACCCCGTAAAGGTCGATATTCATCACTTCACGCCACTCCTCCGGCGTACATTCCCAGAGCATCTTGTTGACCCCTGCGATGCCGGCGTTGTTCACAAGAATATCGATGTGCCCGATGCGACCAATTGCTTGGCCAGCCGCTGCTTCGACCGATTCCGGCTTGGCCAAATCCACCGTGTCGCTGGTGATTTCACCCAGCCCGTCGAGCTTGGCATTGGCCTCGTCAATTGCTCCTTGGTCACGATCCCAAATCACGCATCGCGCCCCATCCTTGAGCAGTCGCTCCACCGTGGCAAAACCAATGCCTCGCGCGCCGCCGGTCACCAATGCTGTTTTTCCCTGTAAGCTCATTAAGTGCAGCAGAGATACGGCGAAGGTCACCGAAGATCAACGGAAATCACGTGCCAAAACTCCGGCGACGTGGTCGAGAATTTCCGGAAACGGATAGTCCGAGTCACCCACTCTCCGAGCCAGCCCGGCACGTTGGAACGCAAATTCTGCCTCGGCCAACGCCTCCGCCTTAGCCCAGTCCACCGAATGCTCGAACGACACCGTGCCCGACTTCACCGGGGCACGATGCGGGCCGGTCTCCGTCTGCCCGTTTCCGGGAATCGGACGGATTCCGCCATCGTTATCAAGCTGTTCGTTCGACACACGCATGATCAGGACGCACTCCAGCGCCGTGGTTATGGGTGACACATCCGTGTGTCTGAAGCCAACCTCAACCCATTGGTTTTCAGTCGGTTAAACCTGACTCAAAAGTGGAGCCCGGTGGATCGTGAATCAAATCCCTTTGACCCGAACCAACTACAGCATCGGCACGACCGCACGATTCTTTAGCAAAAAATCACTGCCCCGGTGCTTCCGGTGGCACCATCGCCTCGCCCTGCCGGATGTAATGGTGTAGCGCCTCGATTTGCTGCCCAGCGTCGCCATCCAAAATCTCGAACAACGCGCTTTGACCCTGATTAAAATAGGCCGGCATCTTCGTCTGCGGATCGACTCGGAGAGGGTTGCTCATCCAACGCCGAAAATACTCCGGTAATAGTCGGTCGCCGATCTGCGCGAGATTGATACCCTGCGCGTCAAANACCTGCGCGGGTTTCAGCGAACCAATGGCGTGACAACTNAAACAGAAAAAACCGCCNTTCGCCGAAACCAANTGGCGGCCGATCTTGGCCTTCTCNAGATCGATTGCCGGCTCCTTGGGGGTAACAGGCGAGTGCCCGTGCAGCATNGCCAAGCCCTTGGCCAAGCCGTCTGCTCTTGCCGGAAACGCCGGCATCCGCGCATGCAACCAAGGCCGNGGCCGTTTGCCCAATGTGCCGCCCAAAAGTTTCTCCGCCCACTCCGGCTTTAGCTTGCCCCCNAGCACCTCAAACGGNGGCACATTTTCCATCTGACCGTGGCATTGAGTGCAGTTCGAGTCGACTGTCTGTCGCTGGGCGAACTCGGCCAAATTCGCTTGGCCAAGCGAGGCCCTGCCCTCATTCAAAAACTTTTGCAAAGCCAAGCGCTCCTCCGCAGTAAATCCAAAACGAACCGACGCTTCTGCCGGGGACTCGGCAAGGCAGCCCTTGGCCAAGTCCTCAATTGCGGCNACCGAAAATTCGTTCTCNGATTTNAGCTCGTGGCAGTTGAGACANCCTGTTGTNGTAACCAGTTTTTTTCCNCTNNCGATCAACGACACATNCGACGGCGGCGGATTCTCCTCGNCCGGTGTCGCTTCCGAGTAAAGANANGCCGCCAACGCGTTCGCCNNCGCGTCGTTCAGCGAGAAGTTCGGCATTCGAATCCAGCGATAATGCGCCTGCGGATTTTTCAGATAAGCAGCCAACNCACCCGCTTGGCCGAACTTTCGTCGCGCTTGGCCAAGCGCNAGTTTACCCGACACANCCGGCTCACTCGCAAGCGTGTGACACGCTGCACAATTCAACTGCTTGAACAGTNCTTGGCCACTCGAGATGGCTGCCGCGTCAGCCTCTACCACCGAAAACGGCTGAGTACTTTTGAGCGTNCCAAGATACGCAGCGATCGCCTTGGCATCTGCTGCATTGGTCGCGCCGTGCAGCATTGCAGGCATCTTCGCCGTCGGCCGTAGCTTTTTCGGACTCAGCACCCAATCGGCCATCCAGTCGATGCCCCGCCGAGAACCGATCCCCTCAAACGTCGGTGCGTCCATCGCCAATTCCGGCATGCCGCTTTTTGTCACTTCCGCGGCGTGGCACTTGAAACAACGATGCTCCGCCGCTAACTGCCTTCCCCGCCGCAATGCGGTTCCCTTGGCAGTTCTTTCATTGGAAACATGTTTTAAAAATCTGGCCGGGATGGGTTCGTTGCCGTAGTCCGGCGTGGACCAGTACAGCCGGAAAAATGCGTCCCCATTTTCCGGCGCCGTGTAGGTCGCCTTGAGCGAGTTGCTACGGGAGTTGAGGCGGATGCGCTTGGTTGGCTCGGTCATGCCACCGGCACCGGTTTCCTCCAGCACCGGCTTGCCGTTAATCTCCAATTTAAGACGCCCGTTTAGCTCGGCTTGAAAAATAAAACGGTCGCGCAGATCAAGGTGGATTACGCCTTCCCACTCCGCCGTGAACGGCCCGGGCGCAACAAACGGACTCGCCGCCTCGCCTGCCGGCACGTATAGCATGAAGTTCGGCCGCACGGTGTGATCCGTTTGGCCACCGGCTTTTGCCTGAAACGCGACGGCCAAACCGGCACTCAACTCCGGCGCTTTTTCCTCGACCGCTTGCAACCGGCTTGGCCAAGTGACTGCTAAAATCAGAAACGGAATTCCCCAGAATTTCATACCCCGTCACACCATCAGTTCAGGCCAAGATTGCTGAGAATCTGCAGCACCGCCTTGCTTTTGTTGAGGGTATAAAAATGCAAACCGGGCGCGCCCCGATCGAGCAACTCGCGACATTGTTCGGTGGCGTATTCGATGCCGTATTCGCCGACGGCATCCGCGTCGGCACTCAATTCATTCAGCCGCGCCGCGAACGCCTCCGGCAACTTGGCTCCACACATCGCGCTGAATTTTTTGATCTGCTCCGCGTTGGCCACAGGGATGATCCCGGGAAAAAGCGGCGTCTTCACGCCGGCTTCACTCAGGTAATCGGCCAGTCGAAAATAGTCGGCGTTGTCGAAAAACATTTGGGTGATGACCATGTCCGCGCCGCAGCCGATCTTTCGGACAAGATGCTGCCAATCGACTTCGCGGCCTTCATTGCAGTCGATATGCCCCTCTGGAAAACCGGCCACCGCCACGCCGAAGTCGCCGCGACCGTTCATGTGCGTCACCAACTCCGAGGCAAACTCAAAGCCGCCCTCGGTCTGCGACCAATCCTCACCGGGGGGAGGGTCGCCCCGCAACGCGAGTATGTTGCGGATGCCCCGGCGTCTGGCCTCGTCGAGTATCGCGTCGATCTCCGCCTGCGTGTGTTTGATGCAAGTGAGATGCGCCATGGTCGTCAGGCGAAACTCGGTTTGAATCTGCTCGACGATCTCGAGTGTTTTTTCGCGGGTACTCCCGCCTGCGCCGTAGGTTACCGAGGCGTAGTCCGGCTTGGCCGCCATCAACGCTGGCAGTGTTTTGCCGAAAAACGTGGCTTCGCCCTCCGGCGTCTTGAACGGGAAAAACTCGAACGAAATGGTCGGCTTCCCCGCTGCCTGTTTTTCAGCATGAATGTCTCGGATAAACCGCATACGCTACAAATGCTAAAGAAAAGCTGTCCCGAGTGAAAGGCCGGAAGCGGCGACGGAGCTCAGACGTCGCAGATCTCCGCCGCATGACGCAGCGCCGCAATCTTGTCATCCCAAGTCGGGATAAACTCCTGTGCAACAAAGCCATCGAAATCGGTCTCGAGAATCGCCTTCATCACGGCCGGATAATTGATCTCCTGCGTGTCGTCGAGTTCGGCCCTGCCCGGGTTACCGGCGGTGTGATAGTGGCCGATGTACTCCTTGAGTTTGCGGATATTTCGGATGATATCGCCGTGCATGATCTGCACATGGTACACGTCGAACAACAGTTTGAGGTTGGTCGAACCGACCTTGCGGATGGCCTCGATACAAAAGTCGAGTTTGTCGCCCTGATAGCCGGGATGCCCTTTCATTGGGTGACTGTCGTCCACGGAGTTAAGATGTTCGAGACAGAGGGTGATGCCGTTTTTCTCGGCGTGGCCGACGACCTCTTTCCATGCCTTCACGCAATTGGCGTTCGCTTGATCTCGGTCGATGTTCGGATCCTCCATGCCGACAAAAGTAATCACGCGCTTGGCTCCGACGTCTTTGGCCACGTTGATACCGTCGATCAGTTTTTCAACCACCATCTTGTGGTTTTTCGGGTCGTTTGGCCCCTTGGCGAATCCGTGGCTACCGACCAGCGAAATCTCCAGTCCGGCTTTTCGTGCTGCCGGATAAAACTGGCGCCCGATGCCCTCGATGCCGGTTAGACCAATGTCGGCACACGCTAGGATAAGTTCCTCCGTGGGCATGGGGTTAAACGTCCAACCCATGATCGATTGGCGAATGCGTTTGTTTTTAATTTTATAGCCCTTTGTTGCTGCCTTGCGGGGAAGCTGGGCGTAGGCGGTGGCTGCGGAAGAGACGATCGCAGCTCCGGCTGCAGCGGCCTTGATTAGGCCTCTTCGAGAAATCGTTTTTGTACTCATGACGTTTGGTTTTGCTCCGCGGATTGAACCGCACCCAGCCGGCCAAGGCAAGCGCTTGGCCAAGCGCAAAAAAACCCGGACAATTGTCCGGGCTCGAAAGTGTTTATTAAAGGCGAATCAATGCTCCGGAAAACCAGCCATCCATCTTGGCCAAGCAGGCTTCCATCCACCGTAATCCCTTTCCCAGTTACGATGCCAAGTAAGCTTCCAAAGTTTCTTAATCGGCACATGCTGGACAGAGTGATCAAAGAACACGCCCTGAATACCTCCGTTATGCCGGTCCATTGCAAAATGTTTCATCTCTTGACCGTAGCCGCTCCACTCGCCGTTGTATTGAGGCGGCGACATACGACTTTTCATAGGTCCACCTCCACGCCACATCATGTCCATAAACATAGGAATGCGGTGTAAGTCGTAACCACCCGGATCCATGGTGCGCCAGTGCCAGTCTTTGGGACGCCCCTGAATAGCTGTAGGCGCATTATAAACCCAGTTATTGTTCCCGTAGCTTGAACGCGTAGGTATAGGTTGTTGAGAAATACCACCATGCTTGTAGGATGCGTTGTAACTTCCGACCGCGTCCCATCTGTCTTGTTTGTATTTATCAACCGGCTTCAGTGAATAATTGGCACTTTTGTCACTCCGAGCAAGCTTCGCTGCAGGACAGATTAAAATGTCCTGCTTCCTCCAGAACTTCTCCAATGCAGCCACCCATTCGCCACGCCACCAACCCCCGCTCATATTACTGGTACCTATGCCCTGACTGAACTTGCCGTCGTTTTCGTCACAGTAGAACTGCCACACCAACCCCCATTGCTTGAGGTTGTTGATGCAAACGGTCTGCACGCCCTTTGCCTTGGCCTTCGCCAAGGCTGGTAAAAGCATGCCTGCCAAAATCGCAATGATGGCAATGACAACCAGCAGCTCAATTAATGTAAAGCCGCCCTTCTTTTTTATGAATTTTTCACTGTCTTTCATCGTCGGGTTCGGGACACTAATTTTCCTCTGCTGTAGTAGCAAGCAGTAATTTNAGAACCACAAATGTCATTTTCCTGTAGCCTAGTCACGATTTTATTGCGATGGCGGAAAGTTTGANTGAACACTCCGACTTCCACTCAACGGTGAGTTCAAGGCGATTCGTGCGCCGAAGTTTCTCATCAAAACATGGGAGCAACGCGGCCCGGCGGTGATGATCCTCTACAACAACCTCAAGCAACCGAAGTCGCAGCCCTGATCGGTTTTACTCGCCAACGCGCTTGGCCAAGGGCAAAATTTCTCGCATGGCAAACGAAGCTGAGGAGATTCAATACAAGGTCTGGGCAAGCGACAACATGGTCTACGGCCCGGTGAAGTTGGACGTCCTGCTGGAATGGGTGGCCGACGGGCGGGTGACTCCCGACACATGGGTGTTCAGCGAGAGCATCAATAGCTGGAAACCGGCCAAGACCCTCCCCTCACTGGGTGATGCCCTCGCGCAATACCACTCCGAGACGGCACCCCTGCCCACCGTGGTCGAGCTTGGCCAAGCGGAAGGGGCCATCACCGTCGAGGATTTGCGCCAATTCGACGCCCTTTCCGGATTTGGCCAAGCAGAGATCGAACAATTCATCCAGCACTGCAAAATCATGGAGATCGAGGAAGGCGGCATGGTCATGAAAAAAGACAGCCCCGGCGACGGCCTCTATATGATTCTCGCCGGTGAAACCCGCGTCCGCATCGTCGCAGGCGGGCAGGACATCACTCTGGCCGACGTCAAAGCCGGCAGTTTTATCGGGGAAGTGGCGATGTTCAGCCAAACACCTCGCACGGCAGACGTGATCGCCCTGAGCCGCTGCACGCTGCTTTTCATGTCCATCGAGGCGTTCCGGAACATGATTCAGACCGAACCGGTGCTGGCTTCGGAGTTCCTGTTCGCGCTGGGCCACGTCATGGCAGACCGCATGGTCTCCGGCAATCAGCGGCTTCAAGCCAAAACCAGCTCGGAATTCCTTTGGCTATGATTGAGAACGCCCAAAAAAAGAGGATTTTTCGCCTATCCGGCCATTGACTTCGCCCCGGTGCAGCGATAGTATTTTCCCCTTTTAGGAACTTGACGCATGGTTCGTTTACTTTTAGTTGTTACTTTACTCGCCCTNGGTGCCGCCGGTTGGATTTCNTTCGACAAAGTCCAAACCCGAATCNTCGGCTTAGAAGACACTCTCGCCTCGACAGAAACCGNGAGGGATGATGCCTTNACGGCACAAGCCAACGCCGAGAAAGAGAGGGACGATTTTAAAAACGAAGCGGATGCCGCCAAGGCAACCGCCTCCCGCTTAAGTGACCAGATCGGCGGCCTTCAGATTCAGCTCGNAAACCAGACCAAGCGCGCAAATGAGCACGAAGCCAATTTGCGTCAGGTGACATCCGAACTCGTTGAGTCACGCCAAACNAGTGAGCGCTGGCGCCAGTTCGAGATGGAATACGGCACACGCGATTCCATCAAGAATCGCTTAGCCACTCTGGACTCCGTCACCAACGAGNGAGANAACTTCATTTCNGAAAACAGNATTCTCCTNGGACGCATTGAAAAACTAAGCGTNGAGCTTTCGCGCTACACCGGCACCTCCGTCAAAGTNNCTCTGCCACCGAACCTTGCCGGCAAAGTGACGGCGGTCGACTCCCAATACGACTTCGTCGTGCTGAACGTCGGTGAATCTCAGGGCGTNCGCGAGCACGGTGAACTGCTCGTCGGCCGCGGAGCCGGTGCCGAAGCGCAACTGGTTGGCCGCCTTCGGATTTTAAGCGTCGAAAAAGACCGCAGCATCGCCAACATCATGCCGGACTACAAAAACGGAGACATCCAAACCGGCGACTCCGTTTTCTCCGAGCGCAACTAATTTTAACCAATGACCGATCCCAAGACCTCCCGCTCCATCGCCGCCCTGTTTTTGGTGGTGTTCGTCTTGGGCCTGACGAGCGGTTGCCTTGGGCCTGACGCAGAAAACAAGTCCGCACAACCATGGAACAAACAGCGTCCTTGGGAACATGGTATCCCGGGGGGGATAACCGAGCGCCGATAAGACAACGGACAACAAATTTATTCAGCCGGGCAGATGCCCGGCTTTTTTGTTTCCACTCCCGAAAAAAGCCTCATTTTTTTCTTTCCCACAACTGGCTGTTTTATGCTATAAATACACCGTAATAAGTGCTGGCGGCATCCGTCAGCGTGATCATTATGCGATTGGATAAACTCACAACCAAATCACAGGAAGCGCTGCAAGCGGCGCAGGAACTGACCCACCAACACTCGCAGCAGCAGGTCGATGGCGAACACTTGGCGTTGGCTTTGGCACAACAACAGGGCGGTATAATCCCCACCCTGTTGCAACGCACCGGCGTGGACTTGGCCAAGTTCCAGTCCGACCTCGAGGCGGAAATCGGCCGCTTGGCCAAGGTGCAGGGCACCAGCTCAGCAGATCTGTATTTTAGCCCTGAGCTGAAACAGGCATTCGACGCCGCACAAACGGAGGCCACCGCGCTGAGTGACGAGTTCATCAGCACGGAGCACTTGCTGCTTGGCCTGTTGACCAAGGCGGGCACAGCGCTTGGACGTGTGTTCAAGGCGCACAACCTCGAGCGCAAGAATCTGCTCGATGCGCTTGGCCAAGTGCGAGGCAATCAACGTGTCACCGATGCCAATCCGGAAGACAAATTTCAGGCGCTAGAAAAATACGGACGCGACCTCACGGCTCTTGCCCGGCAAGGGAAAATCGATCCCATCATCGGGCGGGACGACGAGATCCGACGCGTCATGCAGGTGCTCAGCCGGCGCACGAAAAACAATCCGGTACTCATCGGTGAACCCGGCGTCGGTAAGACCGCCATCGCCGAAGGCTTGGCCCGGCGCATCGTCAGCGGCGACGTCCCCGAATCGCTCAAGGACAAGATTCTAATCGCGATGGATCTCAGCGCCATGATCGCCGGAGCAAAATACCGCGGGGAATTCGAGGATCGACTCAAGGCGTTCATCAAAGAAGTCACCTCGAGTGACGGGCAGATCATTTTGTTCATCGACGAGTTGCACACCCTCGTCGGTGCCGGTGCCGCCGAGGGAGCCACCGACGCCGCGAACATGCTCAAGCCGCAGCTCGCCCGGGGTGAACTCCGCTGTGTGGGCGCAACCACGCTTGATGAGTATCGCAAGTACATCGAAAAAGACCCCGCGCTCGAGCGCCGTTTTCAACCGGTGAACGTCGACGAACCCAGTGTTGAAGCTTCCATCGCCATCCTGCGCGGACTAAAGGAACGCTACGAGGTTCATCACGGCATCCGCATTCAGGACACCGCGCTCGTCTCCGCCGCGACCCTTTCCGACCGCTACATCACCGACCGGTTTCTACCGGACAAAGCCATCGACCTCATCGACGAGGCGGCCTCGCGGCTGCGGATGGAACTCGACTCCATGCCCACCGAAATCGACCAACTCGAACGACAGGTCATGCAGCTCGAGATCGAACGGACGGCGTTGAAAAAGGAAAAAGACGAAGCCAGCCGGGAGCGATTGGCTAAGCTTGAAGAAAATCTGGCAAACCTCAAGGAACAGTCGGATGAATTGAAGGCCCGGTGGCAGGACGAGAAGGCATCGATCAACGCCGTGAGCATCGTCAACAGCCAACTCGAGGAGGCGCATCGCGATCAGGAAAAGGCCGAGCGCGAAGGCGACCTGAATCTCGCCGCACAAATTCGCTACGAAACGATCCCCGAGTTGGAGAAAAAACTTAAGGAGATACAACAGTCCCTCAACGAGGCGGAGGAAACTAAGCGGTTGTTGAAGGAGGAAGTCACCGACGAAGACGTCGCCTCGGTGGTCGCCTCGTGGACCGGTATCCCTGTCTCAAAAATGCTCGANGGCGAACGCCAAAAACTCGTTCACATGGANGAACGCATCAGTGAACGTNTCGTCGGCCAAGCCNAAGCCATACACGCCGTGGCCGATGCCGTCCGCCGCGCCCGAAGCGGCCTGCAGGATCCCGACCGGCCGATCGGCTCATTTGTATTCATGGGGCCGACCGGCGTCGGCAAAACCGAATTNGCCCGGGCACTGGCCGAGTTTTTGTTCGACNACGAAACCGCGATNGTACGCATCGACATGAGCGAGTACATGGAGAAACACACCGTGGCGCGGTTGATCGGCGCACCGCCGGGCTACGTCGGCCACGAGGAGGGCGGTCAACTCAGCGAGGCCGTNCGCCGCAAACCNTACAGCGTGGTGTTGTTCGACGAAATCGAGAAGGCGCATCCGGATGTATTCAACGTGTTCCTGCAGGTGCTCGACGACGGTCGGCTCACAGATGGTCAGGGTCGTACGGTCGACTTCCGAAACACGATCGTCATCATGACCAGCAACATCGGTTCACACATCATTCAGGAATATTTCCTCGACGGAAAAACGAGTGACACCGATCAGTTGGACATGGAACAAAAAGTCTCCGACGAGATGAAGGCGCACTTCCGNCCCGAATTTATTAACCGNATCGACGACACNATTATTTTNCACAGTCTCGACGAAGAACAGTTGGGAGTAATCGTCGACATNCAANTCAAGGGCGTGGCCAAGCGCTTGGCCGACCAGCAACTCACCATGGAGATTAGCAACGAGGCAAAACAGCACNTGGCCAAGGCCGGTTACGATCCGCAATTCGGCGCACGCCCACTCAAGCGCACCGTGCAGGAGCAGCTACTCAACCCNCTTGCCACCCGGTTGCTCAACGGCGAATTCAAACCCGGCGACAATATCCGCATCGGCTTGGCNAACGACGAACTNACCTTCGACTCTTAACNNCATCAAAAAAGCGGCAGCAAAATGCCCCCTCGCCTTTGTCACTTGGCGGGGGGCGCTTTTTCGTGGCCGGGAGTCGCTTGAAAACGGCGGATCACTTTNCCGTNATCAACGTTCCATAAAACGACTTCGCCGTCGTAGGAACCGCTCGCCGCCTGACGTGTGACCGGGGAAATCGCGAGAGAAACAACCGCCTCCCTGTGGCCGTCCCACTTTCGGCTTTCATCCTTGATGTTGATGTTGAACGCGCGCACGGAGCGGTCGTCACCGGCAACCAAAACCTCGTTCCCAAGCCTGCCGAGAGCCAACGCCGTGCCCCGACTGGACGAGGAGTCATTCACTTTTTTTGGCCCTTCGATTTTCCATCGGTGCAGTTTCTGATCGTCGCCAATCGAAAAAACCTCCTTCCCGTTTTCGTGAAACACCACATCGCGAACGTATTTTTGATGCCCGAGATAACTCACGATGCGCTCCCCTGTTTGGGCGTTGAACACTTTCGCCGTCATGTCGCGACTCGCGGTGACCAATCGCGAATCATCCGAGTTCCATGCCACGGCGTTGACCCAGTCCGAATGGCTGCTCAACTCGTGTGTGACCTTCCCTGATTCGACATCGACGAATCGCAACCGGTTATCGGCGCTCCCTGCGGCAAGTCGCTTGCCGTCGCCACTATACGCCACTGACAAAACCACATCGGTGGTGGTGATTGGAACAGATCGCAACCCGCCGACGCTCAACGAAAAAACTCGCACTTCGCCGAACCGGCCCGGTTGACCGCAGGCTACAGCGAGTTGGCTTCCGTCGGCCGAGACGGACAGATCGTAAACCCGCTCAGCGACGTTACCCAAGCGATTAATCAGTGTTCCGTTTTTCGTGTCCCAAACTGTGACCTCTCGATAACCGCTGACGAACAAACATTGCCCTTTCGGCCCAAACGCAAGCGCAGTGATCGGCACCGAAACAGAATATTTTTTCGGAGCCGAAGGGTGTTCAATCGGCTGCAGCAGACCGGCGAAGGACCGTTCGGGGGAAGGGCCGTCGAACTTCGCTCCATCAGAAATCCAGCGCTCAATCAAAGCAATCTGTTCCGCTGGCAATGGATCGCCATCCTGCGGCATCAGGTCATCCGGGTCATCCGTCGTAAGCCGCAGAAACAACTCGCTCTCCGCCGGCTTGCCCGCGACGATCGCCGGTGCGTCACTTTTTCCGGGCTTCAAAAAGTGTGCGAACGAATCGACACGATAACCGCCTTTGACCTTTTTCGGCCCGTGACAGCCCTGACATTGTTTCACCATGATGGGTGCGATATCACGGATGAAGCTGACCGGCTCCGCGCCAAGCGCTTGGCCAAGTGGAAGCATGATCGAAAAAATGAGGCACACCAATCGGTTCATGAAGCGGCCTCACCTTGCCCGCTTGGCCAAGCGGAGGCAAGAATCAGCCTCGCTTGGTCTGTGAAAAACCGCCGATATGCCGCTGGATGAATCGCTCGANANACTGCGAAAGCCGATCCATTTGNACGGCGCTAGGCTTGAGCTTGGCCAANCTCTCCCAATCGGACTCAGCCATCTTCGCCGCCACGGCACGACTCCCNAGATCCAACCCGCTCTGCTCCCAATCCGGCGCGAGCCCTTGGCTGGCGAGAAACTTCACCTCAAACACCNTCCGCCAAAACTCCCCTGCCCCNTCNTTGTTCAGTCGGCGCACNAACTCNAGCAGCAGNGTGTANTCATTNGGNAACGGGGTTTGCTCCTCAGTCGCGNGNGCGNGCAACTTGGTTGCGCGGGCAAGACAGTCGAGNAACTCNATATCGGTTCGTAGTTTGGAAAACGTCTCCTTCAGCGCCACNTCNCGAAGNGTNTGCAGGNCCGAACGGNGACTGCGNCGGAAGTTNAATTCNGCAACGTGAAACAGGTCNAGCTTGCCNTGAAACGCGGATTTGGGNCGCCTCGCCCCCTTGGCCACCGTGCNGATCCGGCCCATGTCAGGGCNGAGCCAATGNACGANCAGACTNGTTTCCGTGAGAGGAAAAACNCGAAGGATCAGACCNGTCGTTCGTTCATCCATCTTCTGCCAGCATCCGCTCGGCCTCGGCCTTGAACGCCGCCTGCACCCCTGCGGCATTTTCCGGCGGCACCGCACCGAGGCTGACGATGTATTTGATGCCCTCGGCCACGGACATGTCGAGCAGNGTNACCTTGCTTTCNGGCAGCACNAGCAGGAAGCCNGTNGTNGGGTTNGGCGTNGTGGGCACGAAAATACTGATGATGCTCTCACCGGATTCCGTCTTNACCTGCTCGGCCGTCACAAAGCCTACCGAGTANAACCCTTTGCGGGGGAACTCCACCATCACCACCTGTTTGAAACTCGATTTNTTTTCNGAGGTNAACGCCTGATTGACCTGCTTGACCGTGCCGTAAATTTTNCCGAGCAGCGGCACNTTCAGNATGATGTAGTCGACCAGTTGAACCAGTTTTTTGCCNACGTAGTANCGGGTCAGAAACCCGAGAAACCCGGTCAACGCNACCGCCTCNACAATGGCGACCACCTTCCACCACCAGTANAAATCCGACCCGGGANTGCCGTCCTTCCAGATATCNGNCAGCTCNATACCNGGNATGAACCGAAACGGATAAAGCAAAANNTCAGAAACATCGACCGCCTTNTTAAACAACCACAGCGCGATACCGATGGAGATGATCACCGGCAGCACCACGGCGAGTCCGGTGAAAAAATTTCGCCGCACCCGGCGGAAGAAGGTTCTCTTCTGATTACTCATCTGCCTTTGGTTTTAGGCCCTTTTGCCAAGCGGCTCAAGGGAAAGCGTTTTTTTGCCTCGTCCAAAAGCCGGTTTTCCTCGCGCTTCATGCGCTTGCGTCGAGCCGCATCGCAATCGTCAAAGCCGCGCAGATGCAGGATCCCGTGAATTAAATAACGCGCCACCTCCTCCGGCCAATTCGTATTGAATTTCGCCGCGAACTCCTCCGCCACAATCGGGCAGATAAACAAGTCTCCAAAGATCGGCCCGGGCTTGGGCGCATGCCCCGGTTCACAATAATCAAACGTGATCACATCGGTCGGCCCCTCATGCTGTAGGCTGGAAAAATTCACCCGCGCCATCTCGACCGGCCCCACGATGAACACGCTAAGCTCGTGCCCTCTTGGTCGGTGCTCAGCATCCGGCTCGGTGATGTCGAGTGTCCACTTGGCCAAGCGGCGAAGCAGCCAGGCGTCAACCCGGTGGGTTTTCTGACGGCTGCGAACGGTGAGTGACATGTCTCCAACTTGGCCAAGCGCCGGTTAATCCGACTTTCGCAACACCTCGTACGCCTCGACAATGCGCTGCACGAGCGGATGCCGAACCACGTCGCGCCGTTCAAACTGGCAAAGCGCAATCCCATCGACCTTGGCCAGCGCGCGCTTGGCTTCAATCAAACCGGACCGCTTACTTGACGGCAGGTCGATTTGCGTCGGGTCACCGGTGATCACCGCCTTGGAATTAAAGCCAAGCCGGGTGAGGAACATCAGCATCTGCTCCCCCGTCGCGTTTTGCGCCTCGTCCAAAATGATGAACGCATTGTTGAGCGTGCGGCCTCGCATATAGGCCAGCGGCGCGATCTCCACAATGCCGCGATCCATCCACTTTTGCACCTCCTCCATCGGCAGCAAATCCTGCAGCGCGTCGTGGAGCGGCCTCAGGTATGGAGCCAGTTTTTCGTAAAGGTCGCCCGGCAAAAAACCAAGTGCCTCGCCGGCTTCCACCGCCGGTCGGGTAAGAATGATGCGCGAGACTTTCTCCTCCTTCAACGCCATCACCGCAAGGGTCATCGCGAGAAAAGTCTTTCCGGTGCCAGCCGGGCCGATGCCGAAGGTGACGTCGTGTTTTTGGATGGCATCGACGTACCGTTTTTGGCCAAGCGTCTTAGGATTGACCGGTGATTTACGCGGGGAGGTTTGCAGCGTGGTCGTGTACAGACCGTCGAGCGCATCCGGCCCCTCAGTAGCAACGGTGTTCAAGGCGTAAGCGAAGTCGCGATTGCGAATAGCCACCCCAGCCTTGAGCGCGCTTTCGAGAGATTGGAACAAACTCGCCGCAACGGCCACGTTTGCCTCCTCGCCCTCTAGTTTGATCCAGCCATCGCGACAGGTTGCCTTGACCCCTAGCCGATCATTTAACGCCTGAAGATTTTTTGCTTCGTTGTTGAAAAGCTGCTGCGCAATCCGCGCGTTGTCGTAATGCAGCGTCGAAGTCATCAGAAAGAAAATTCCGGAATCGATTCGTTCATGTCCCGCCAGTCTATCCCCCGAACCAAACCGTGTCAAAAGTCAGAACAAAAGGGGGCTCCAATCAGAGAGGGGAGCCTGAGACGCTCCAAGAGCCATTTTGAAAGAATCAAAAAAATACGAACCCAACTCTATTTCACCTATTAACCCTCACCCTAATGGGTGACCCTTTTCGCCAAGGAAAACGTTTTCGCCCCAAGAATCGTCGCAGAGCGTTGAAACAACAATAGCCGTGGGTTGAAACCCTCGTCTATCCTGAAAGGTCGCGAAGCGACACTCCTCGTGGCTTGGCTAAACTGAGTCATAGTTAAGGGCGCCCCCTTTTTTGCGAAGCCTTTAAACCAAGTGGGCGAATCGTTTGTCTTTTGCGAGTTGGGCGACGAGTTGCTTGATGTTTTGGGACTCGGTTTTCGAGGCAACCATGGTTGCGTCGTCCGTTTGCACGACAATCATGTCAGACACCCCCACCAACGCAATCGGGTTACGGTTTCGTGTGCGCGCGTCAAAAATAATGTTGTCCACTGAGTCGATCTGCACCAACTCGGCGATGGTGGTGTTTCCCGATTTGTCAGCCCGGACGTGACGGGCCAAAGCCGGCCAGGAACCGAGATCGTCCCAGCCAAAAGCCCCGTCGGCGCAAATAATGTTACGCGCGTTTTCCATGATCGCGTAGTCTACGGAAATTCTCTCCAACGCAGGATAGTCCTTGGCCAAGGCGGCGTTGAGCTTGACCAAGCTGCGGATTGATCGCCATCGGTTGGCAACCTCGAACAGCTTCGGCCGTTGGCGTTGCAACTCGGCCGCAATCGTCTCGTACGACCAGATGAACATCCCGGCATTCCAGCGGTAGCTCCCGCTTTTGAGATAACGCTTGGCTTTGCTGAGGCTCGGTTTTTCCACGAATTTTTTCGCTGAGAAAAAAGTCGATTTCAGCGATGCAACC
>NZFR01000088.1 GCA_002689335.1 Verrucomicrobiales bacterium | reverse complement strand
CGTTTGCTGTCAATACCGGCACAGACGGCGACTACTCCCGCAACTGGCAAACACTCGATGCGAAGGATGCCGATGCGCTCGGCTTCGAAGTGCCGGAGTCCGCCAAGCCTCGGGAGACCGGCGAACCGGCCACCGAGCAGGAGGTTTGGGAGAGCCTCAAGCAGGTGTTCGATCCGGAGATTCCGGTCAATATTGTCGACCTTGGCCTCGTGTACGACTTGGTGATCGATGAATTACCGGACGACGTAGGCCGCCGTGTGCAGATGAAAATGACACTCACTGCGCCCGGTTGCGGGATGGGACCGGCGATCGCGGCGGATGCACAAAACCGGATGCTCGCACTGCCCGGCATCGACGACGCGAGTGTTGAGGTCGTGTGGGATCCGCCTTGGCACCAGTCGATGATCACGGAGGAGGGTAAAAAAATACTGGGAATCGCCTAATCATTTTGTCCCGCTGCCGGAAAACGAATCGCATCGCTTGGCCAAGCGCTTGGTTGTTCGTCGGACTGGTGTTCGGCTTGGCCAAGCCGCTGTTTGCCGCGCCGATCGTTACCGATATGCAGCCGCGCCACGGCCAACCCGGCACGAGGGTGGTGTTTGTCGGCGAAGATTTGAAGTGGGTTAATGCGGTGAAGTTCGGTGGCGAGTACGCCGACTGGGAGCCGCTTGGCGTAGTGGATGACGAGGGGAAACTTCACGTTTTTGAAATCCACGCCACGGTCCCGAACGGGGCGACCACGGAGCGTCCTGTGATGCAGACCTTGATTGGCGACATCACCATGCCGATGCCGTTCGAAGTGGCGCCGCGTATTAGTGGATTCCGACCCGAGCGGGGTTGGCCGGGGACGATTGTCACGATCGATGGAGAAAATTTCACAGGCGTGAAGAGCGTGTTGTTTGGTGGAGTGCCGGCGCGGTTTTCCGTGACGGCGAAGACTCAGATTCGGGCGGTGGTTCCACCGGGAGTGTCCGACGGGAAGATCTCGGTGGCGCACGAGGAATCGGCCACGAGTGAGTCGCTATTCACGCTGGCGGGGCCGGGGCCGGTGATCGATGGGCTCGACGATTGGGTCGGTGCGCCCGGCGACTCGGTGGTGGTTCGCGGGGTAAACTTTGCAGGAGTGACTGCGGTTTGGTTTGGGAATGTGCGAGCGGCGTTCACGGTCGTGGCCGACACGCAGCTGAAGGCGGTCGTGCCTGAAGGGCTAAGTGGCTTGGTTACGTTGGCTTCCGCACTCGGCCGGGGTGTGACCGAACAGGTTTTCGAAATCACCCGTGCGCCGGTGGTTACGGACATCTTTCCGCTGGTGGCCGCTCCCGGTAGTCGGGTGAAATTACGCGGCGTCAATTTTCGGCAGATTCAATCCATTTACGTCGGCAATGCCAAGGCGGGAGGGCAAAGCACACCGTCGCCGAAGCTGTTGAATTTCACTTTGCCGCTGAATGCCCAGAGCGGCCTGGTGCAGGTAACCAACGCACACGGCAGTGGCTTGAGCGAAGTGGCGTTGACGGTAACCCGCGCTCCGGTGATCGAGTCGTTCGAACCGATCTTGGCTGAGCGCGGCAAGTGGGTGACGTTGCGCGGTGCGAATTTCACCGGGGCAACGCGCGTGCTGCTCGGCAACATGGCGTTACGTTTCACCGTGACGGCCGCCACGCAGATTCGGGTGGACTTACCGTTGAACGCCGACTCCGGAAAAATCACCGTGCAAAATTCGTTCGGCGGCGACACCACGTTTGATCCACTGACGATCGTCGACAGCGGCCCTTACGTAACCGGCTTCGAACCAAACCACGGGGTCACCGGCACGAAGGTGAAAGTTTACGGCCTCAATCTCGACCAAACCACCGGTGTCGAATTCGCAGGTGGGAAGGTGGCAAAATTCATCGTGCCAGCGCCGACTCAGCTGGATGTGTTCGTGCCGAAGGACGCCGAGTCTGGCCCGATTAAATTAAAAAGTGCGGCAGGCGAGACGTTGACGAAGGACAGTTTTTTCATGCCGGTGCGCTTGGCCAAGCCGGCGAAACTGGCGGCCAAGCCGGGAGAGAGCGTGGAATTCAAAGGGCTGAATTTTCATGGGTTAACCGCCTTAAACATTGGCGAACAATCGGTGCCGTTCGAATTGTTGAGCAACGCAAAATTACGTTTCACCGTGGGCGAGGAATGGATTGGCGGCGGGATAAAACTGATCGCGACCGGGGGGAGCCTGATCAGCACCAACTCGTTCGCCGTGCTGCCTCGCATTGATTCGTTCGAACCGACGATCGGGCCGGCGGGGACGATGGTGACGATCCTCGGAAGCGGTTTTCACGATATTCGTTTTTTGAAATTCGGCGGCGGGGTGGCGGAGTTCGAGCGTAAATCGTCGAAGGAGTTAATGGCACGCGTTCCGCCGAATGCATCAACCGGGCCGCTTGGAATCATCACGCNGGATGGCGAGATTGCGAGCGNAGGCATCTTTACGGCCACCGCCGCCGGCGACCTNCAGATGACGTCGCGCTTGGCCAAGCGGGAGTTTCGGCCGGAGCAAGCAGTGGAGATCGANAGCCGTCTTGTTTTCTTCGGAGCCACCGTGGCCACTCAGGTGACGGTGACGAACCAANTGNCGGCCGGGGTGCGATTGCTTGCGGCNNATCCNNAGCCAACGCGCATGCTGCTCGACGGGCGTACGTTGATCTACGAACTTGGCCAAGTGGAGCCGGGCAGCGAACAGGCGTTTCACCTCAAGGTGTTGCCCTTGGCCAAGGGGCGCTTTTCCAACGTCGTCCGCGCCACGGCGTTCGAGGGGGACGTGGTGCCGGCCAACAACGGGGCGCTGACGAGTTTTGTGGTGTNCGACCCGGACGACATTCGGCTGGANATCAGCACCGAGCCCTCTGGGTTGACGTTCACGCTAAGTTGGACGGAGATGGGCCTGCCGCTGAAAGTGGAGACAAGCNCGGTTGTGCCGGGAGGCCATTGGAGAGAGTTGCCGTTTGATCCGTGGACCGTGGGCAACCGCACATTCGTGACAATGAAACGATTCGGCGTGCAGTCGTATTTCCGTCTGCGTCTAAACCTCGACGGGAATTAGCCGAGTTTACCCAAAAGAAATTTGGCAACTTGTTTGACCGACAGTTTTGCTAGGTCGTCGTTGGGGGCAGTGAGGACGTTTTTCAACTGGCCCCACGGGCCGAAGCGTTGTGGCTNTGTTGGTCCAAACAGCGCGACCACTTCCTTGTGCATGGCCGNNGCCAAGTGCATCGGGCCGCTGTCGTTGGCCAAGATCAGGTCGGCCGAGTTGATCAACCCGGGGAGTTCGTCGATACCGGTGCGGCCGGACAAATTCACGAACCGATCAGAGGTCGGGATCCGTGTTTCGATCGCTTGGGTGGCGACCCACACCAATTGCAACTCCGGCGATTGGCNAAGCAGCGATTCAGTTAATTCCTGAANAAAAGGCCACTCTTTTTCCACTCGNCGGCTCTCTGGAAAAAGCATCAACCGCTTGACCGACCGCTCGCCGANTGCCGCGTNNTTTTCATNGCTCAGTTGGCTATCGAAGCCAAGCGGCGGAGGGGTGCTTGGCTCCAGATCGAAGAGGCGAGTGAACTCCATCAAAATGTCCAGCGCATGGGATTCCCGGCCAGCCGAGGGAAGCGGCACCTTGGTTTGGTAAAACNAAGGTGCCCCTTCGCGGGCATCACTTCGCCCGGCTTTGTGGTCTGCTCGGGCGAACCGGCAAAGCAAACCGCTGCGGAACAAGCCCTGCAAATCGAGCACCCAGTCGTATCGAGTTTGGCGAATCTCGCGAATCAACTTTGCGAAGCTGCCGACGGAGCCTTTGCGATGAAAAATATGCATGTGATCCACGGTTCGGCAGGACTCGACCAAGGGCGCGAATAACTCTCTCGACACCCAACTGATCCTTGCGTTATCAATCCCGCTTCGAAGGGATTCCGCAAACTGCAGCCCGTGAATAATATCCCCAAGCGAAGAAGGTTTAATGATTAAAATTTCCACGGCAATGGCTGGCGGCCTGCATTCAAATTGATGGGGATTGAACCGAAAAACACAGTCAAAAAAATCTGGGTCAGGATGCCGAATTGGCTGGGGGATTTTGTCATGGCGTTCCCTCACTTGAGAGCCATCAAAGCACACCAACCGGAGGCCCAATTGACACTCATCGCCAAGCCTCAGTTCAAGGATTTAATTGAACTATTTCCCATCGCCGACGAATTCGTTCCACTGCAAAAGGGGACGATTCGCAGTTTTCGNGAGCTCTCAGCTTTGGGGCGTGACGAAAAGCCGGAGTGCCACGTGCTGTTCACTAATTCAGTTCGCGGCGATCTCGAGGCGTGGTTTGGCGGCGCGGATCACCGAGTGGGAATGGCGTATCCCGGCAGATATCGTCCACTCTTGACCGGGGTTTATCGGCTGGATGCGTTTCAGGACGAACTTGACGTCACACACCAAACNTCGCTGCTGGAGGATTTTCTGAAATCGTTTGATTTNNTCGATTCNGTCNANGCAACTNCGTTCGAATTTGAGGGNATCGAACGGATTGAAAACNGGGTGGGACTCATCGCNGGTTCGTCGAACAANGCGCAAAAATGTTGGNCCGTGGAAAACTGGTGTCGCATGATTGATGCGTTATCNCGGAAGCTGNNNGNTGTTNAGTTCGTTTTGTTTGGNACGNAAAACGATCGTGAAATTTCGGCTGCGGTGGCGAACGGGTGCAGCATGANCGTGCGTGATCGAACCGGAAAGACAAACATGAACGAATTGGCCAAGGAACTGGCGGCCTGCAGNNTGGTGGTTGGGAACGACACGGGCGGGATGCATCTCGCGAACGCGGTTGGANCNCCGGTGGCTGTGTTGTTCGGACCGACGAATCCATNGGTGACNGGCCCGTTTTTTGACGCCCCCAAACTNTGNCTGCAGCCGGNCGGTTGTCCGCNGGAAGGNGGGCGCTCCATCCAATTGCTGCAACCGGAAACGGTCATGGAGCGGTTGGGTGATTTTCTCGAGACGGAAGCAAAAACCGGAAGGCGGGNNGATGTGGATTGAGTTGGCCCCAGAGTTGGNCCGGTTTTTNCCGGACGACACAGCCTTCGATCAGTTGATGGACTGTGAAGGGGAAAAGTTTCGCCATGTTAAAACNCGGCGCACGCTGAAGTTCGAGCGGGGGGGCAAAAACTATTTCATCAAGATCCACCGCGCCTGCGGGTGGCGTGAGGTGTGGAAAAACTGGCTTGGCTTCAAGCGGCCGGTAACCAGCGCGCGCATGGAGTGGCAGGCGATCGATCGGTTACAGTCGCTGGGCGTGCCGACGCTCAACGTGGTTGGGCGGGGAATTCGAGGGAAGGCGCCGGCCAATCAGGAGTCGTTCGTGGTCACCGAGGCGTTGGAAGGGATGATCTCGCTGGAGCAACTGACCCAGCGCTGGGNTGAGCTTCCCGCGCGTCAACGGATGTTGTTGAAGCNAGAGTTGATTAGCCAAGTGGCGCATATCGCGAAAACAATCCACCGAAACGGGCTGAATCATCGCGACTTTTATTTGTGCCATTTTCTCGTCAAGGATCGCGACTGGAGCCAATGGCAACCGTCTCAGTCGTTGGTACTGCATCTCATCGATTTACACCGCATGCAGCACCGGTCTGAAGTGCCGAAACGGTGGTGGGTGAAGGATGTCACCGGGGTGTTTTTTTCTGCGATGGACTGCGACCTGACGAGGAACGACCTGTTGCGTTTTGCTCGGATTTACTGGGATGGATCCGTCCGTGAGCGGGTTCGGGAAAAACAGGGCGTCCTCTGGNAAATCTACCGAAAATCCAGACGGCTTTACCAATCCATCCACGGCAGGGAAGCCCCGGATCCCGCTGCCGGTAGATAAGGCGTTTGCATGAAAACGAAATGGGAATTGGCTGAGGGAGTNGACCGTTCGTTGATGGAATCGCTTCTTCGCGACGAGAATGGCACTGGCCGCTGGAATGCATGGATTGACGATGCGCATGGGCCAAAGGTGATCAAGCGGTCTCCTGCAAAGTTGGTGACATATCATGAGACCGGCCAAGGCGCGTTTTATGTCAAGCGATCGCGGCACTCGGCTTTTCCGCTGCGCCCTCAAAAATATTGGTTCAAGGAATGCCCGGCACGTTGGGAGTGGCGCCTCGCCCAGACCATGCAGTCNCTCGGTATTCCGGTGGTCGAGCACTTGGCAGTTTGCGAAAAATGGTCCCTCACAGGCTTGCAGGAGGACATCCTCGTCACTCGCGCGTTCGATGGTCAACCGCTGCACTTGGCCGGCGAGATTGATACTCAAAGTGTGATTGAGTTTGTGAACCGCTGCCATGAAAAGGGCATGGTTCATGGCGACTTACATCCCGCAAATATTTTGGTCAACGCAGCCACGGGCGAACTGCGCTTGGCCGANCTCAAGGGGGTTTGCATCGAACAAAACCCGGATCTGGCGAAGCAAAACGCGGACATTGCATATCTAAATATTCATTTTTCCATGCCGCTGTCGCCGGAGTTACTNNGGGTNAGCGATNAGGNGCGNCGCGGAAAAATGGCCGTTCGCTATAGGCGTTGTCTGAAAAACAATCGGGAGTTNGGGCCGCAGTCGCATGGTGGCTTTCAGTGGCAGGTTCGTAAACCGATGGTGGACGAATCTCTCAGCCAAGTTTTAGCTGCGCCCGATGAGGTGCTGACTGGAGGGGCGTTGTTGAAGGCCGGTCGCACTTCCACCGTGGGGNAAAGCGGCGGGTGGGTGCTCAAGCGGTACAATTTCAAAAAGCCGTTGAATCTGCTCAAGGATTTCTTTCGACCGACCAAGGCCAAGCGCGCTTTTCAAATGGGGTATCATTTGGAATTGGTCAACGTGCGGACACCGCGGGTGATTGCCTTAGCGGAGCATCGTCCGCTTGGTTTGGCACTACGCAGTTATCTNGTTATGGAAAAGATCGAAGGNGCAACTGACTTGTGCGATGTCTCGGGCGATGCCCCCCACTTGGCCAAGCGCTTGGCCAAGCTGATCGGNCGAATGCACGCGGAAGGGTTTGCGCATCGCGATCTNAAGGCTTCGAANGTGCTGGTGGATGNTGAACAGCAACCTTGGTTGATCGATCTGGACGGGCTCAGTTTCAGCGGAAGCATNTCCGCGAAGGTTGCGGTTTCCAATCTGAACCGGCTTGAACGCGGGTTGCGTAGCAAATCGTTTTTCACGAAAGAAAACCGGATTCGTTTTCTGCGTCATTACTGCCGAGTCTCCGGNTTNNGCCCGGCTGAATTGCGGGTTGCTCAAAAGTAATCAACGAATGGAGCGCAGAGTGGGCGTTCCATTTTGTACTTGGTGAGGGGTTGCCCTGTTTTTAGATTTGCGCGATGCAGGAAGGGATACCCACGCAGTCGATTCCGGATCGACTCGAAGTGATCGCGAACTTGGTCAAGGACCGAGAGGTGTTGGACTTGGGCGTGGTCGACGCACGGGTTGCTCGAGGGGATGCTGAAAAACGATTCGAGCGTTCCGGCAAGATTCTCTTTTTCCGTTTGGCGGAAATTAACCCAAACATCGTTGGGTTGGACTTGGATGCCGAGGGTGTCGAGGTGCTTAAACAGCGAGGGTACAATGCCGTGTGCGGCGACGTTCACGTGGTCGATCTCGATCGACAGTTCGACACGATTATCGCCGGGGAGATCATCGAGCATTTGGACAACCCCGGGCAGTTCCTCTGCAACATGCACCGTCACCTCAAGCCGGGAGGGCGGCTGGTGGTCAGTACCCCGAACCCGTTTTATGCCAAGCAACGTGGCAAAATTTGGCGTCGCAAGTTGCCGCAGGTGCACGAGGAGCACACCTGTTGGTTTGACCCCATCACGCTAAACCATCTNCTGAACCGGTCCGGCTTCAGGACGTTGGAGTCGTATTGGATCAATCCGCCGGGGCAGTTTTTTAAAACGTGGCCAAGCCGATTGCGCGGNTACTTTTCCCACTCGTTCATGCAGGTTGCCACCCAGAGCGAGGGGTGATCAGTTCGCTTTTGNGGCGACGAATTTTTCGATCAATTCGCGTGCNNTTTCGTGGCACGAATAGAGATCTTCCTCTGCGGCGTANTTCAGGCCGTTGTCACTCCACTGTTTGAGTTNGGGCGAGTCTAGCGTCTCCTGCAGNAGTCGGTTGAACTGCGATTGGTCAAACGGCGACGGCACAAGGCAGCCAGCTTCCGCNCGTTCGATGTGGAAGGCGTACCCGCAGACATCGCTGACNAGCAGCGGTAGGCCGTTGGCCAGAGCTTCCAGTAAGACGGTGCCTGTNTTTTCGTTGCGTGCNGGATGGACGAGAAGGTCGGCGGCTAGCATCCACTCCGGGGCATCGGATCGTCCACCNAGTATGTGAANGTGATCCGCAACACCAATCGACTTGGCCAAGCGCTCGTAACGCGTTGCCTTGCCGTGCCCNATNACGGCCAAGTGTGCCGGNGGGCTCTTGGTTGAGTTNAGCTTGGCCAAGCCCTCGATCGCTCGATCGACACCCTTGGTGCGAAAGCCGGAGCCGACCATGAGGAGCAGGGTGCTCGCTTCTGGTAAACCAAGTTCATTGCGCTTGACCAAGCGGGCGTTCGCTCGGTCGGCGTCGTCAAAACTACGATGATCTATATTCGGTGGCAGAAGGTGAAACCGCTCCGGCTCAGTTCCATAGATCTCCCTGTACAGCGGCACCTCTCGGTCGGTGATCAACAGAATCTGCGTCGACTCGCCTT
>NZFR01000087.1 GCA_002689335.1 Verrucomicrobiales bacterium | reverse complement strand
CCAAGCCCACAGGGAGGCTGGCGGTTTGCTCTATTTTGCGTCCCCACCAGTACCAGCGGCCAAGCGACGGGCGGTAAAGGTGCGGAGCTTGGGGATTTTGCAATTTGAAATAAACTGAATGGCTCCGGCCCGATCTTCCCCCACCGCCGGGCTGATGCCGTACCAGATCATCAACGGCAGGACAGGGTCCTTGGCGAACGTTTCTTTGGCGACCAAGGCACCGGCTAAATTCCAACGCTTGGCCAAGGGCAACAGTCGCAAAACGGACGCCAGATAAAGTTGCACGAGACCGGACGGCTCCCGCTCGGCCAAGGCCTCAAATCGAGTCAACGCTTGGGCGGAGACCGAGCCTGCNTCCGTGAGAAACTTAATNGCCCAAACTCGAACGTGCTCGTTTTCGTCGTGCGACTCTTCCAGCAACCACGCCTCATCCACCGCGCCTATACTGTGCAACGCCCACATGGCACGCAGCCGGTGCGGCACCGTTTTTGACGTGCGATAAATCTTCTGCAACACCTCCCTTGCTTGGCCAAGGTCTAACCCGGCTAAGGCGCGTTCCTGCAACAAACGGCGNGCGATGCGGGAGTACCACTCGTTTTTGTGGGTTTGNAGCTTGGCCAACTCCAGTGAATCCANCTCGTGCAANGGCTTNGCCAAGNGCTTGGTTTTGCCGTGAGATAGTTTGAAAATTCGTCCGCTCGTCCGGTGCACGCCGTCGTTCTCATGGCACTCGCCAATGTCGGACCAATCGAGCACATAAACCCCGCCGTCCGGGCCATAGCTAAGTTCCACTCCNCGGAACCAAACGTCCTTGGTTCGCATGATGTCCTCGGCATGTTTGCCGACATATCCCGCGCCCGAGCGGTGCAACGTATCCTGGTTGATACGGCGACCGTGCAGGTTCAGCGTCATGACGCGACCGCGATATTTCTCCGGCCAATTGTCGCCGTTGTAGATGATCATTCCGCNGTGCGCGTGACCACCGCCAGCCGCATCGGTGGNNGAAGTCATGCCCTTTCGCTTGAGGTCGCCCCAATCCTCATTTCCNNCATCCCAGTGGTAGTGATCCGCCGTTTGCGGNATTAACTCGTAAAGGTGTTTNTCGAAGTGATTGCCGTACATCCGCTTGTAACGCGCGCCGGGGACAACGTGCCAGAGATGCCCGATCACGGTGTTGATGAAAAACANCTGACCGTGCTCATCCCAGTCATGCCCCCACGGATTNGTGGTGCCTTCCGCCACAACATCAANCACCTTGGTCACTGGATGGTATCGGAAAATGCCGCAGTTCATCTTCACCCGTTCGGCCGCAGGCGCTCCCGGTTTGCCGATGTTGGACGTGGCCAATATACCGTGCCGCCCGTAAAGCCAACCGTCCGGGCCCCAGCGCAAACCATTGACGACATTGTGCCGCACTCGGTCGCTGTCGAAGCCATCCAACACCACTTCCGGTTCACCGTCTGGGACATCGTCGCGGTTGCGATCCGGCAGAAAAAGTATGTGCGGCGCCGCTGCCACCCAGACCCCACCAAAACCAATCTCGATACCGGCAATGTGTGAGCCCTTGTCCCAAAACACCATTCGTTTATCGAGTACTCCATCGTTGTTTGTGTCCTCGAAAATCAGGATGCGATCCTTCATCCGCGTGTCAAAACGCAACTGGGAATTTGCATAGGTGTAACACTCCGCCACCCACAGGCGGCCGCGACTGTCCCACGCCATGGCGATTGGCTGCTGCACCTGCGGCTCCGATGCGCTAAGTTGCACGGTGAATCCTCTGGGAACGGTGATCCCCTTCAANNCCTCGGCAGCGTCTGAAAACGGAGAGGTCAACTCCTGAGTNTTAAACAGTTTTTGTTCAGCGGCCGACCCAAGTTGGATCGCGCCAACCAGCGCCGGGATCAGTATTGCACGTTTCATTAATGNGGTNGCCGGATGAAACGCCTCCCACCNTCNTGCGTCAATTCGGAACTCAACCGTCTTGACATCGCGNCTGTTCGCACAANACTNCCCCGCCCATGGCGAACACCGAATTTGAAAACGTAACCGNAGTGGNCAAGGCCAATGTTTATTTTGACGGCAAAGTCGTCAGCCACACCATCACACTAGAGGACGGCAGCAAAAAAACACTCGGACTCATTTATCCNGGCCAATTCCACTTTGGCACTGAANAGGCCGAGCGAATGGAGATCATCGCCGGCGGTTGCTCCGTCAAGGTGGAAGGTGCAAACGAAGCAACCGACTACACCGCAGGGCAACACTTCGACGTCCCCGCCAACAGTGGATTCGACATCGAAATCAAAGAGGGCATCTGCGAGTACATCTGCTCCTTCATTGGTTAAACCCAAGATTGTTAACAGCTAGTTCCCCCGCTTGGGCGTTACTGCATCCAAACGAGGTCGTCCCAAAGTGGGGTGTCGTTTTTTTGAGATTGACCGGGAGTGGTACGGCCGTTTTCGACAATCTCGGTGATGCGCTTGGCCAATCGCTTGGCCAAGGCCNGATATTTCGCAATGAGGTTGGTCGTTTCGCCGGGATCGGCCTTGAGATCGTACAACTCCCGCTTCGCTGANTTGCGACCGCCTTCCATGATCAACTTCCATTTTCCTTCGCGCACCGCGTAACGGCCCTGCACGCCGTGATGAATCATGGCCAAGCGCTCCGTAGCCGGCTGCCCGGTTAACGCTCGATAAAAACTCACGCTGTCTTCCCCGGCGTTGTCGGGGAGTTTTGTGCCAAGCATCTCCGCGAAAGTGGCCAACAGATCGGTCTGGCAAACCGGTCGATCCCACTTACTCCCAGCCTTCACCTTGGCCGGCCAGCGAACGAGAAACGGCACACGATGCCCGCCCTCGTAAATCGAGCGTTTTCCCTCGCGATAAATCCCATTGCTGCGATGTCCAAATTTTTCGATCCGCTTGCGCCATGTTTTCTCGGGGCCGTTGTCGCTGGTAAACAGGACGAGAGTGTTGTCGGCCAATTTGTTTTCATCGAGCCAATCGAGTATGCGGCCGACGTGCCAATCGGTTTCGATCATAAACTCACCGTACGCCCCGGCATCGCCCTGCCCCCGAAACCGCTTGAGCGGGATTACCGGTTTGTGCGGCGATGTGTGCGAAAGATACAGCATGAACGGCTCGCGGGCTCGGGCTGATTTCACCTGACAGTCGAGCCATTCGATCGACTTTTCGGTAAAGCGATCAAGGCAGTCGATATCGACAAAATTCGGCGCGACCTCGAGGTCATTCGGCTTCACCGGCTTGTCCTGATACGGCGGTTTAATCCGATAATCGTCCAGTGCGATTTGGTTCGGTTTTTTGCGGGTGAACAACGTCGGCGGCACCTTCGCCATGCGGCCGTCAAACCACGCGAGCACCCCGTAATTCATTGATGCAGGGATGCCCCAAAAATAATCAAACCCCTTGTCGAGCGGCATATCAAGCGTCGGTTTCGTCCAGTCGCGATTGCCTTTTGTGCCGGGGAAATCCATCCCCAAGTGCCACTTGCCGACCATCCCGGTCGTGTAACCGTTGTCGCGCAAAAACGAGGCCAGCGTCATCCGACCTTCGGTAATCAAGCACGCACCCTCGGCGCCCATCACGCCGCGCTTCATCGTCGTCCGCCACGAGTATCGACCGGTCAACAAGCCGTACCGGGAAGGCGTGCACACCGTGTCCGAGCTGTGGCCATCTGTGAAGGTCATTCCCTCCTTCGCCAAGCGATCGATATGAGGGGTTCGAAACTTGGCCTCCGGGTTCAGGCCGGACGCATCACCGTAACCCATGTCATCCACATAGATTACGATGACATTCGGCTTGNCNGCGAANNCCGCCGTGGCGCAAATCAAATTGAGGAGCAGCAGACGGAGCATGCTCAGGCGATCGATTTGAGCGCCGACTCGATCAGTTTTTTCGACGCCTTCACACCGGGGATCGGTTTGAGTTTGTGCCCCTCCCACTCGATCGCGAGAATGCCCCGGTANCCGGCCTTGTCGATGATCTTCATCAAGCGCGTGTAGTCGAAATCCGGCTGGTCCCTCTTGTCATCAAAACTATGCATCTTGCAGGAGATCGTCGCCGTGAACGGCATCATTGNCTCTGTGCCATCATAAACATTATTNCGCAACTTACCGAAGTCCGGCATCAATTTGCAGGCAGGGTGGTTCAACTCCTTCGCAACCTTCGCGAGGAACGCGCCGCGCTGGCTCAATTGCGATGCCCCCGGCTCAATAGCGATTACGACGTCCTTCTCTGCCGCAGCATCGGACAACGGCTTGAGCGCCTCTACACTTGCCGCCACTCCGAACGCCTCATCACTACCAGGCGCGCGTAAGAACACGCGCACAAACTCGCAACCCAGCATCTGTGCCCGCGAGAGCGACGGCAGAATTTGTTTCAAACTTCCCACTCGTTTTTGTGGGTTTGCGTCCAGAGCGCCGGACATCAACAAAAACAGCTCGGTCTTTGCCTTCTTTGCACGGCGCTTGAGCTGTTTCAAATACGAGGTGTCATCGAGCTTTTCTTTCGGCAGACCACCTTCCCAGAGGTCGAGTTGATCAATCCCGAACTGGTCAATGCTGAACGCCGGATAGTCCAACGGATCCAGCGAACCGTCCTTGAACATGGCTCGCAGCGAATACTGTGAGAGCCCGATCTGGAAGCGCGGTTGTTTGTTTTTTTTCGCTGCAAATGCTTCGGGTAGCAGAACAGTCCCGGCAGCCATGGTCGCCGAGGTTTTCAGGAATTGTCTCCGTGGTTGTGTCATGAATTGTTCGTTGTTGAGCGCTTGGCCAAGCGCCTGATATACGGGGGCGGATGATGAAAAAAACCAGTCGCTACGTCGAGCCTGCGTTCCCGCTTGGCCAAGCCGGTTTGGCGTTGCTCATGCAATCCGCTTCGCTAAAGATGCCGTTTCGCATGCAACTCTTGTTACGACTCATCGCGATTGCCGTCTGCCTTGCCACCGCAGGCCTGCCAGCCCTTGGCCAATCCTCCCGGGAGGCCGACAAGGCTGTTTCTCAACTCGACCTTTATCCCGGGCTCGAAGCCACGCTGTTCGCCTCCGAACCGAAGATTCTCAGCCCAACAAATATCGACGTCGACAACCGTGGGCGCGTCTGGGTTTGTGAGGTGGTCAATTATCGGGCTCACGCGCGAAAAAACAAACGCCCACGGGGCGATCGCATCCTCATCCTCGAGGACACCGACGGCGACGGTAAAGCCGACTCTCAAAAAGTCTTTTATCAGGGCCGCGACGTGGACGCCGCACTGGGCATCTGCGTGCTCGGAAAACGGGTCATCGTCACCTGCGCCCCGAACGTCATCGTGTTCACGGACGAGGACGACGACGATCAACCGGACAGCAAGCGACTGCTGTTTACCCAAACCGGACGTGCTCAGGATGACCATTCCACTCACTCGTTTGTTTTTGGGCCGGACGGCAAATTTTATTGGAACATGGGAAACAACGGCGGTTTCGTGCACGACGCAAACGGCAAACTGATCGTCGACACCACCGGCAATCACGTGCTCGACCGCCGTCAAATCGGCCGTTTCAATAACGCACGCACGCCCTACTGGGGGGGGATGATTTTCCGCTGCAATCCCGATGGCAGCGAATTCGAGGTACTCGGGCACAACTTCCGCAACAACTACGAGGTCGCTGTCGATTCATTCGGAAACGTTTGGCAGTCGGACAACGATGACGACGGCAACTACGGTGTTCGCATCAACTACATCCTCGAGGGAGGCAACTACGGTTACCGTGAAGAGACGACCGGTGCGGGNTGGCGAAAACACCGAATCAGTCAGGCGGCGGATATCCCCTCCCGGCATTGGCACCAAAACGACCCCGGCGTTGTGCCGAACTTTGTCCAAACCGGTGCCGGTTCGCCGACCGGCATCACCCTGTACGAGGGCGAATTGTTGCCGGAGATTTTTCACAACCAAGTGATCCATTGCGACGCAGGTCCGGGCGTCGTTTGGGCGGCCAAGGCCAAGCCAGACGGTGGCGGATTTTCCGGCGAGATGATCCCCCTCGTGAAAGGTGAACGCGATAAATGGTTCCGGCCGGTCGATGTNGCCGTGGCCCCGGACGGCGCGCTATTCGTCAGNGACTGGTACGATCCGGTCANCGGATGGAACCGCCAAGCCGACAGCGAGCGCGGCCGTATTTNCCGCATNGCCCCGATTGGTCATCGCNAAAAAAACGAACCTCTGCGCGTTAAAAACGGCGACCAAGCCATCACCGCATTGAAAAGCCCGAACCTCGACACCCGCCANCTCGCGTGGCAGGCACTCCGAGACATGGGCGACGACGCCATCCCCTATCTCGATCCGCTTTACGCCGCTGGAAAACCGCACCACCGCGCACGTGCCCTTTGGCTGTTGAGTCGGATCGACAGCGCCGAAGGAGCTTTCATCGACCGGGCGTTGGATGATCCCGATGCGTCGATTCGTGTGGTTGGGCTGCGCGCTGCCCGACAGCTTAAACAACGAATACCGTTCGACTTGGCCAAACGCATTCAACACTTGGTCAACGACCCGTCCGAGCGTGTGCTCACCGAGGCAGCCATCGCCCTTAGGGATGTCGACGCCGACAGCGCCCCGAAACTTTGGACGCGCTTGGCCAAGCGGCACACCGGCGATCGCTGGTTTCTCGAGGCGCTTGGTTTGGCTGCCGATGGCCGCTGGAACGAGTGCCTCAGCGCTTGGTTGAAAGAAACTCCCGTCCCAACAAAAACGACAGCCGATAGGCAGATTATTTGGCGTTCCCGGGGCAGCAAAACCACCCGACTGCTTAGCAAAGCGCTTGGGCAACAGGGCATTCATCTCGACGAAACCAAGCGACTAATCCGCGCGCTCGATTTCCAACCGGATGGGGAAGCCAAGGACACCGTACTGCTCCGACACGCCGCCAGTTTTCCCGGCAAACTCAGCTCCCGAAACATCCTGCTCAAGGGCGAGATGTTCCTCCGCTTGGCCAAGTCCAAAACCGCCAAGCGCAGCGAATACGAAGTGGCGTTGAACCGGTACTTGAATCAGGCAAAAAATACGACGTACTTCGTGAGTGTCGTCGACGCGCTTGGCCTGAGGGAACGTCAAAATGAACTCGTCGATCTGGCCATGACGCACCTCGTCTCCGCGNTTGGCCAAGCGGCATTGAACGTACTGTTCGACAACGGCTNCGCCGCCGCGATCCAAGCCAAGCTCAAGGATGGTTCCCCCGAGGAAATCAGCGCTTTGGTTGCCGCCTTGGCCGAAAGCAAAAATGGTGNTNCNTCCGCTCTGCTCACCTCTGTTTTTCTCGACCCAAGCAAACCGATCGCCGTTCGCGAAACGGCGGTCCGAGGCGTGGCCAATGCATCACCGGGNCAACTGGTCGACTTGGCCGCAAGCGGTAAATTCCCGGACAATCTCCAGCCAACCGCCGGCGCGGCGCTGGCCAAAATCATGCACGTCTCCATCCGCAAACGGGCAAAGGAATACTTCCCCATCCCGGCATTGAAAGGTGCGACTGAACTACCGCAAATGACCGAGTTGCTAGTTTACGTCGGCAACCGCGAACGAGGCCAAACGGTGTTCGAACAGGCGACCTGCGCGCAGTGCCATCAAATCGCCGGCAATGGCATCAACTTCGGCCCCGACCTCTCGGAGATCGGGAACAAGCTATCAAAACAGGGGCTGTACGAATCCATCCTCGACCCAAGCGCCACGGTGTCGCCAGCGTTCCAAGCCGTTCACATCGAGCGAAACGACGGGAAGGCGTTTTCCGGTTTTGCCACCAGCGACACGCCAGAGGAGCTGACCCTGCGCCAAGTCGGCGGCGTGACTTCCACTCACAAAAAGAGTGCCATCCGAAAAAAAACCACCAGCGCCCAATCACTCATGCCTGCCGGTCTCCAGCAGTTAATGACGTTCGATGACCTCGTCGATCTGGTCGAATACCTCGCCAACCTCAAGGCGCGTTGAGGCGACTCAATCCACCGGGGCGCTACCCCACCAATCCTTGTTCGGCTTGAAGTCTTTGGAGAGAAATTTCAGGTGTTGTTTTTCGAGTCGTGCTTTGCCGTCTGTGGCGATTGACTCTAGTCGGGCCTTGCGCTTGGCCAAGTCGGCCTCGATATCTTTTTTGGGGAATCGCGCCTTGGTTTCTTTTAGCCAAGTGTCCAGTTTTTTGCGTAATCGCTTTGTTCGCTTGGTTTCGAGCTTGGCCAAGTCGGTCGTCTCATTCGGGTCATCGCCCAAGTGGTAAAGTTCATCGCGGCCGTCTTCATGATAGTAGATCAGCTTCCAGTCGTTATGGCTGATGATGGAGGACGGCTCACCGCCTTGGTTGCCGTAATGCGGATAGTGCCAAAACAACGGGCGCTTGGCGATCTTGCTCCCCTTTAGCAACGGCACGATGCTGACGCCGTCAACCGCCTGCTTGGCGGGCACATTGACGCCGGCCAAGTCGAGCAACGTTGGATACCAATCGATGCCATTAACCGGCACATCACTTGTTCTGCCCGGCTTCGCAACTCCCGGCGCCTTGATGTAAAACGGCGCGCGGATGCCCCCCTCCCACTGTCGGCCTTTGCCGCCGCGCAATGGGGTGTTGCTGGTTGAGTAGGCGTCGCCAGAGGAAACCCCGCCGTTGTCGGAGGTGAAACAGACGATGGTGTTTTTGGCCAAGCCAAGGTCGTCGAGTTTTTTCAAAACGATTCCCACGGCATCATCCATCAACTCGATCATCCCAGCGTAAATCGGGCAGTCCTGTACTTGGCGAACGTTGAGCCTCCGGTCGAACTTGAATCGCTCCTTGGCCAAACCGGGAGCCTCGGCTTTATTACGATATTTTTTCCAAAGCTCAGGCGTGGTTTGGATCGGGCCGTGCACGGAATAAAACGAAAGGAATGCGAGAAACGGTTTATCTTTGTGCGCCTCAATGAACTGAGCGGTTTCCTTGCCCAAGCGGATCGGAAGGGATTCGCCCGGGGGACCGGGCTCGAGAGTTGGATTGCTCCATGGTGAAAAAAACCCGCCGCGCGGGCTGCCGACATCCCAACCGCCCTTGTTGATGTCGAACCCATGATCCTCCGGCCAGGAGCCTTTGCCGCCGATGTGCCATTTGCCGGCGTAAAATGTTTTGTACCCCTGCTCGCGTAACGCCTCAGCCAACGTGATCTCGGAGGCTCGCAGCGCGCGGTCGTAATCAGGTGGCAGATGAGTGTCGTGCCGGCGAGTCCCACGCCACGCCTCCCCGGCGCGGTCGCCGATCCAAGTGGTGATGCCGTGATTGGGCGGATATTTGCCGGTCATGATGCTCGCGCGGGACGGACTGCACACCTGACACGCCGCATAGCCACGGGTGAACTTCATTCCCTCTTTGGCGATGCGATCGATGTGCGGACTTTCGTAATATTTCGAGCCTTCGTTGCTAAGGTCTTTCCAGCCGAGATCATCGGCGAGAATGAACACGATGTTTGGTCTTTTTTTGGATTTCGCCTGAGTCTCAGAGGGCGTTCCAAACCAAGCCACAGCGACTGCAAGTGCCAGTGAAAATGTTTTGTGTTTCATTACTTGAATCATTCGGTGCGGATGAAATCGCAGCCAAGCGGTGCTTTGTCAATCCGACACCGTTTTCAACGTGCATCTTTGCGTCGGTGCGTTAGAATTTCTGCGTTCTCTTTGCGGTTTGATAGCCGCCTAATTTTTTGAGTTATGTTAGATTTTTTGGCTGAAGAGCAGGCCTCCATTTGTGGGGGGAGTCACTTAAAACGGCGTGAGTTTTTACAGGTCGGTGCGCT
>NZFR01000086.1 GCA_002689335.1 Verrucomicrobiales bacterium | reverse complement strand
CTGCGCCGTGTGATCGCGGTTGCCGTAGGTGCTTTCGATCAGCAGCACATCGACGTCCTCCACTGGCTGCGGGTCGCGCAGGATCGCATGGTCGCCGCGGCCGATGTCCCCGCTAAACAACAGTCGCCGCTTGTTGCCGTCCTCGTCGATGTCGAGGATGACCTGTGCCGAGCCGAGGATGTGGCCGGCATCGCGGAAGATCAGCGTCACGCCGTCGGCCACCGAAATCGGCCGATCGTAACCCAGCGCGACAAACTGCCGGACAGCGCGTTCAGCATCCTCCGGCGTATAAAGCGGCTCAACCGGAGGGAGCCCTTTCTTTTTGTGCTTTTTGGAAACATAAGCCGCGTCAGCCATCTGAATTTCCGCAGAATCCTCCAGCATGATCGCCGCCAAATCCCGCGTGGCGAAGGTGCAGTAGACGTTCCCCTCGAACCCTTGTTTGTACAGGTTGGGCAGATTGCCGATGTGGTCGATGTGTGCGTGACTTAGGATCACTGCGTCCACCGAATCGGGATCGAACGGAAAGTTTTGATTCCGCTCGATCGATTCCTGCCGTTTGCCCTGATATAGCCCACAGTCCAAAAGAATCCGCGTGCCGCCGACCTCCAGCAAATGCTGTGAACCGGTGGTGGTTCGTACCGCGCCATGGAAAGATAGTTTCACGTACCAAGCTTGGCCAAGCACACAACCAAGCGCAATTAATAATCGTTGCTGCATTATAAAATTTCTGTTTGTATAACCTTTCGTTGCTTCAGCTTTCTGCCATTACAAAGAGCTTCCGTTTGGCCAAGCGGAAGAGATCCGTCTCGGAAACGATCGATCCCCGGGAACGTGGAAGAATGTTTTTTGCCTTGGACGGCATTGACCTCGAGATCGCCAACGGGAGTGTGCTTGGCCTGCTTGGCCAAAACGGCGCCGGCAAAACCACTCTGCTTCGTATCCTGTCCACCTCGCTCCGGCCCTCCTCCGGCGAGGTGTTTTGCGCCGGCAGTGATCTTACAAAAAACCCGATGGAGATTCGCCGGCGCATCGGTTTTGTCTCAGGCAACACGGGACTTTATGGGCGGCTCACGGCTCGTGAGATGCTCACATACTATGGTCGGTTACACGGTATGCGGCCCGATGAAATTCAAAACCGAATCACCGAGCTTTCCGGCACGCTGGACATGGAAGTGTTTCTGAATCGACGCAATGAGACGTTTTCATCCGGAATGCGGCAGAAGGTTTCCATCGCCCGTGCTTTGATTCACGATCCGGAGATTTTGTTGTTCGATGAGCTAACCACGGGATTGGACGTCGCCGCTGCCGAGTCGGTTTTGGCCGTGGTGGAAATGTGCCGTGCGCAAAATAAAACAGTGCTGTTTTCGACGCATCACATGGATGAGGTCGATCAACTTTGTGATCGCGTGGCCATCCTGCACGCCGGCCGATTGTGTTTCGAAGGGGATACGAAAGGAATGCGAGAGAAGACTGGCGAAACGTTTTTGGACAAGGCGTTCCTCAAAATCATCCGCGCAGAGCCGGGGGAGTTGGAGGCATGAGGGCGGGAGTTACCACGGTATTTTTCAAGGAGATGCGCGACATTCTCCGCGATCGTAAGACGTTGCTTTTGATCGTGGTACTGCCAATTGTGGTCGTGCCCTTACTGCTAAACACGATGATCACATTCATGATGGAGCAGCGAGAAGAGGCCGAGACGGAGGTGCTCGAGTACGTGATTTTTGGGGAAGAACACGCCCCGGAATTGGCCATGGCATTCGAGGAAACTAAGCGCTTTGAAAAGACAACACTCGAGACGCCCGACGCGATCGTCGGGGCGATTCGTTCCGACGAAATCGATTTTGCCATCGTGATCCCGGAAAAGGCAGCGGAGCGGCTAAAAGATAAAGCACAGNCCACTGTCGAGTTCCATTTCGACAACGCCTCNTCCGGAAGCAGGGTGGAGGNNCGCGTGNCCGATATTGTCGACGAGTATAACGANGAGGTGACCAAGGCGCGCTTGATCGANTTNGGGGTNACTTCCAGCCGGATGCGCCGCGCTGTGCTGGAGCCCATCCGGCTGACGGAAAAGGGAACTGGCAACATCCGCGAAGTGCTTGGCGACAGTGTCGGCGGGATGCTGCCCTATTTTTTCATCGCGTTTTGTTTCATGGGCGTCGTGTACCCGGCGATTCATCTAGGAGCTGGGGAGAAGGAACGCGGCACGCTGGAGACGCTTTTGTTGGCCCCGATCCCGCGGCATCAAATCGTGCTCGGTAAATTTTTTGCCGTGTTTTGTGGCGGGATCATCGCGGTCTTGCTGAACATCGCCAGTCTGGGCACATGGATTGCAATAAAGGCCGGTCAACTCCGGGGTACTCTCGGGACAATGCTCGGCTCGATCGGCTGGTTAGACTTGACGCTGCTCGCGCTAATGCTGATTCCGGTAGCGGCGATGTTTGCCTCGCTGTTGCTAAGTGTGTCGATTTTTGCGCGCAACTCCCCGGAGGCATCGTCGCTGATCTCCCCGTTTGGCATCGTGCTGATCGTCCCGGCCGTACTCGCGATGTTGCCGGGAGTGGAGCTGAATTGGTTTTGGGCCTCCGTGCCGGTCACCAACATATCGCTCGCGATGAAGGAGCTGGTGAAAGGAACGATGGATTACACCATGCTGGTGGCCATCTTTGGCTCCAGCACCTTGATCGCCGGCCTACTGCTTTTCTTTTGCACCAAGTGGTTCAATCGAGAATCGGTTCTTTTCAGGATGTAAACCAAGCGCTTGGCCAGGCGCTTTTTCCGGCTGTGAACAAAATAAACTGGTTCACCGCCGCGCTTGGCCTGACAATGACTCCGCCGCGCTTGGCGCGCGCAAGGGAATGAAAGCCAAGATTGTCATCACCCCAAAAAAAGCGGTGCTCGACCCGCAAGGGAAAACAGTGCAGACCGCGATGGAGCATATGGGCTACCAAGGCGTGACCGATGTTCACGTCGGTAAATACCTCGAGATCGAACTTGAGGGCGACGATGCCGAGGCGTGGAAACCGAAGATCGACGAAGCCTGCCACAAGCTGCTGAGCAATCCGGTGATTGAGGATTACCACTTCACCATCGAGTAACCGATGCGCTTCGCCGTACTCCAATTCCCCGGTTCCAACTGTGATCAGGACTGTGTCCACGTGTTGGGCAACGTGCTGAGCCAGCAGGCGGATTATCTCTGGCACAAAGAGGAATCGCTCGGGAATGCTGATGCCGTGGTTGTCCCCGGAGGATTCAGCTACGGGGATTACCTGCGCACCGGCTCCATCGCGCAATTTAGCCCGGTGATGAATGCGGTGAAGAAGTTCGCCAACGGTGGCGGTTTGGTCATCGGGATTTGCAATGGGTTTCAGATTCTGTGCGAGACCGGGCTTCTGCCCGGGGCGCTCGTTCGTAACCGCTCACTGCAGTTCCGTTGCGAGCAGGTTTTCCTTCGCGTCCCCACGAAAAACTCCCCGTTTACAAGGGAAATTGAGGCGGGAGGAGTGATCCGGGTACCTATTGCCCACGGGGAAGGCTGCTATTTCGCCGACAAAGAAACCTTGGCCAGTTTGCAGGCCAACGATCAGATTTTATTTCACTACGTGACCGCTGACGGGGAGCAAACCGACGAAGCGAACCCGAANGGCTCGCTGCTCAATATCGCGGGAATTTGCAATAAAACNCGGAACGTTTGCGGGATGATGCCACACCCNGAGCGAGCCAGCGAATGTGTGTTAGGCGAGGACGACGGTCTGCAGATTTTTCANGGAATGCTGAATCATTTCGAGGATAAACCCATTGCAGCCCAAGCAGAAGNGGTTGTTTAACTGGTGATTAATTGACCATAATACACGGTTATATTTTTCAATTTCGGGGGTTGCTTTAAGAAAAATACAGTTTAGGTTTGCCCGTGAACGACCTGTGGCGTCCCCCTCCCATCCCAGCCATGGGTCGTAGGTCGTCGGCAACCTCCACCCCCATCCCATTGCCGGCGGCCGCTTTTTTTTAGCTTAATTGCTTCAGCGGAAGCGCCTCATTTGAGGTGGCGTCAAGGTGCCGAAAACCGGGTCGCATCACAAAAAACCAGACGCCTACGGCAAGCAGCGTGCCCATGATGGCGTCCCAGATGAAATGCTGTTTTGTNGTGAGTACGCTGAGGGAGAGTCCCAGCCAAGCTGGCCACAATAGCCAAACTGCCCACGTCCATTTTCGCTGCATCCACCATCGCGCCACGCCGGCGGCAATGATGAAGCTCTGCGCGATATGCAGGCATGGCCAAGCGTTGAATGGCCGGTCCAGCGCGTGGAAGGATTTGAACAGAAACTGGTAAAGCGGCGTCATCTGCTCAAGGTTCAATTGCCATCGCAGATCGATGTCCGCCGGCAAAAAGAAAAAGAACGGGAAAGCGATCCAACTTGAGAGAACCCAGCCCTGCGCCATGACCAGCGACTCCGCCTGGCCGCGCTCGTCTTTTCGCGCCGCATAAAACCCAAAATAGTAGGCGAAGAGGGACAGGTAGAACCAGATCGACCAATCGACAACCGGGATTTGGTAATCAAAGTATCGGCCTTCGCTGTCCTTGAAGAGCGACTTTGGATCCCATGCTGTGCGTTCGTCCTGTTGCGAAACTTTCAACGTGTCCCGTTGAGCGACCGTTTCTGAACTGAGCGGTGTGTGATCCGCCCAGGATGCCAGCCGATTGAAAACCATATACGGGCTGATGAACACCAGCACCGCGAACATCAGCAAAAACGGGTACAGAAAACCGTTGGCTTTGNTGCGGAGNTTCCAAACCGGTTTCCAGAGCCGCCAGAATCGCGCTCCGAATGGGATCGGGCCGGGGTCGTTCACGGGCTATCGCTTGGCCAAGCGGCCGGCATTGCGTTGACCACTACCTTTTTTCCCCTGATCACCAAGCTCCTTACGCATCGCTTGGCCAAGCGCCTGCATCTTGGCGAGCACCTTGGGATGTTTGGCTTTCACGTCGGTCGTTTCGCCGATGTCCTCTTCAAGGTTGAACAGCGACAACCCGATTTTGGCCTGACTGTACTTTGTTGGGATGCCGNCGGTGCCGCCCGGTTTTCCGGCCATCGTGCGGTAACCGTGCGGGAAATGGAGCTTCCATTTANCCATGCGNATTGCCTGCAGNTGTTGGCCGTAATAAAAATAGTATGCCTCCTGCGGGCTCTTGTCGTTTTTGCCGGTAACGAGATTCGTGATGCTTTTGCCGTCGATCTTGTGGGCCGGCAGTTTGGCTCCGATCAACTCCGCCACTGTTGGCAGGATGTCGATGGTCATTGCCGGAGTTTTGCAAACGCTTCCGGCCGGGATGGTTCCGGGCCACCACATCAGCGTACTCTCACGACAGCCCCCGTCGAACATCGTTCCCTTCCCCTCACGCAGTGGACCNGACGAACCGGCGTGGTCGCCGTANCTGAGCCACGGGCCGTTGTCACTGGTGAAAACGACGAGTGTGTTTTTGTCGATCTTGTGTTTGCGGAGTGTTTCGAGAATTTGCCCGATGCTCCAGTCGACCTCCATCATCACGTCACCAAACAGCCCGGCGCCGCTCTTGCCCTTGAATTTATCCGAGACAAACAGCGGCACGTGAACCATCGAGTGCGGGACGTATAGGAAAAACGGGTTGTCTTTGTTCTTCTCGATAAACTGCACCGCGCGTTCTGTGTACTGCGTGGTAAGCTGTTCCTGATCCTTGCCGGAGACTTGTGGATTGATGACCTCGTTTTTGTAGATCAACGGCAAATGCGGCCAGCGCTTGAGGCGCTCTTTCATCGGCAGATGCAGCACGCCGGGGTGGTANGGCCACATGTCGTTCGAGTANGGCAGNCCGAAGTAATCGTCGAATCCGTGTTGCATCGGCAGGAACGGTTTGTGGTGGCCCAAGTGCCATTTGCCATAGATCGCCGTGGCGTAACCCTTCTGTTTGCAAATCTCGGCAANCGTCACTTCGTCGGGGTTCAGGCCGTTGTTGGACTTNGGACCGAGCGCGCCGAAGATCCCCACGCGCACNTTGTAACAACCGGTCAACAAGCCTGCGCGCGAGGCGCTGCAAACGGCCTGCGTCACGTAAAAGTCGGTAAACTTGCGGCCCTCCTTNGCCATCCGGTCGANGTGCGGCGTGGGGTAGGCCGTGGCGCCGAACGGGCCGATGTCTGCGTAGGCCATGTCGTCCATGAAAATGACGACGATGTTGGGCGTCTTCTTTTTGGCGGCGAGCGCTTGTGGAGAAAAAGCAGTGGTCAGGGCCAAGGCCGCAGTCAGGCAGCCAAGCGCAAAGGTCCGAATGCGTGAATTCATAAGTGGGGAGAGCCTTCCGCAAATCACTCCGCTTGGCCAGCCGATTTCCGCTTGGCCAAGCTCAGGGGCGCTTGGCTTTATCGCGGTAATACTTGCGGAGCCGGTTGGTCATCTCGACCTTGTCCGGGCGGGGCCGTTCACGGACCGGCAGCGCTTGGCCGTTCTCCCGCCCAAATTCGTCTAGCGTGCGAAACTCCGGTTCCGTGTCGTTCGTGTCCTTTTGCCACTTGGCCAAGGCGCGGCGGAAACGATTCAAGCGCTTGGCCTGTTTTGGGTCGGACGCGAGATTCCGGAGTTCGAACGGGTCGGTTTTGATATCGTACAGCTCCTCCTTGGCTCGTGGCTGGATGAATGTGTTTTTCTGTGCGGCGGCGAGTTTGCCTTGGTCACGGAGACGGATCATTTCGCGATAGGCGATTGAGCGGACGACATCCGCCGGCGGTGTGTTTGGCAGGTCATCATAAAAATTACGGATGTACTTGAAGCGCTTGTTTCGAACAGCGCGGACGCGATCCTCGTAGTCGTGCCAGTTGCGTTCGGCGAACACGAAGTCGTGCAGGGTTAGTTTCGGGTTGCGCAGCAGCGGGAGAAAACTGCGGCCCTCAAAAACCGTGGGCGTGGACAGGCCCGCCAACTCCAGAAACGCCGGACCGATGTCGACCGAGCTGACGAGGCTGTCACTCCGGCTACCGGGGTTGATGCGGCCGGGCCAGTGGGCGATGAACGGCGTTTTAATGCCGCTGTCGTATAGTGTGGTTTTGTCACGGGGGAACGGCCGGCCGTTATCGCTGATGAATAATACGAATGTATTGTCGGCNACTTTTTGCTGTTNCAACTCTGCCATCACATTGCCGACAAAGNGGTCGAGCCGAGTGATCTCGTCATAGTAAAGCGCGTAATCGTGCCGGCTTTTGGGGGTGTCGGCGACATACGGCGGCAGCCGAACATCCTCCGGTTTGTGTGGTTTTTCCAAAATACCCTCGTCGTAGTCGCGGTGGGGGTCGAGCGCGGCCAACCAGAGGAAAAACGGTTTGTCCTTGGGCCGTGCCTTGAGCACTGGTATCCATTGGTCGCAGCCGCTGCGCGCGTCACCGATCACGGTTTGGATGATTTTTCCCTCCTTGGCTGCCTCGCCGGTGGGGAGTTGAAAACCGGACACGTCCGCCTCGCGCACTTCATCAAAACGATCTTTCACTGCTTCGCCGAGATGCCACTTGCCGGCGGCAGCCGTCCAGTAACCGGACTCCTTGAGTAGCTCGACAAACGTCAGTCGGTCCGCTGGCAGCGGCCAGTGCAATTGCTCCGCATCAGTCTGGTGCGGATAGGTTCCGGTGATGATGCTCGCGCGGCTTGGGCTGCACGAGCTGATGGTGAGGAAGGCGTTGGTGAACTGCATCCCGCCCTTGGCCAAGCGATCGAGATGCGGCGTTCGGACGTTTGGGTTGCCGGAGCAGCCGAGGTCGTCCCAAGCGAGGTCATCGGCGATCATGAACACAATGTTCGGTCGCGAGTCCGCTTGGCCAAGCGGAGCCGCAGTCAGGCAGAAAAGGAAAATCAGGTAAGCAGAAAGCTGTCTCATTTGGTTCGGGCAGTGTGGCTGATTATGTGTCGGCGACCGAGTTTTTTTGTTGGTCGACCAGTTGCTCAAGCACGGAGCAGAGGTTGGCCAAGCGCGGTGCGGTGACGCCGGCTGCACGGGCGGCGGCCAATGGTTTACAGAAAAGGGAATCCAATTCGAGGGGCATCGCGTTTTCAAAATCGATCAGCGTGGAGGCCCGGTAGGCGCCCATGATTCGGGTGCGATCACGTTGGTACTGACCGAGGTCAGGCGAGAGGNCATGCCCCAGNGCGCNGCCGGTGGCGATGACTTCGTCCATCAACTCGGTGACNAGCTGTTCCCACGGGCCTTCGTCGAGCAGTCGGTCGGTGGCCAAGCTCGGCCCGATGGGCTGGTTCGAAGTCAGTTGGCCGTTGAGTAAGGCGNCGAGTCCTGCTGCACCGGCTACACCGAGTCCGTTAAACGGGATATTCCAAATGAGTTTTTCCCAATGTGCCCGCTCGAGGTCGGGGGAAACGTCGACTGGGATTCCGGTGTTGCGAACGAGTTGAGCGATCTGTTCGGTGAGTTCATCCGGNGGGCCACCGTGGCGNCCCATGACAATNTTTCCGTGGGCAATGTGTTGGATNACTCCCGGTCTAGTGCGATTGAGGCAGACAAAACACATACCGCCAAACACCGGCCGGCCCGGGAATAACGCAGCCAGTTCGGCTTCGTTGCCGAGCCCGTTTTGGAGAGTCAACAGCACGGTTTTCTCTCCGATCAGCGGGGCCAGCAAGTCGCTGAATCGGTGGTTGGCCGTGGACTTGAGCGCGANGAGCACGAGGTCACATTGGCCGATTTCTTCAGGACAACGGGCGATGGCGGGCTGAAGGGTGTAGTCNCCATCGACGCTGTTGATTTGCATTCCGTTTGCGGCGACTGCATCGAAATCGGACCGCAAAAGGAAGTGAACGGGCTGCTCAGATTGCACCAGTTTGGAACCGTAAAAACTACCAACCGCACCGCAGCCCACCACGGCGATTTTGCGAAACTGGTTTTGTTCCCGGTTCATGGAGACAAAAAAAGCGCCCAGCATCAGCGGGCGCTTTCCCTGTGAAAAGAGATTCTTTAGCTAGCGATGGAGTCCTTGGCGGCCTTGGCCACGGCAAATTTCACAACGGTCTTAGCGGGAATCTTGATAGACTCGCCGGTGGCGGGGTTGCGTCCCATGCGGGCCTTGCGGTTGACGAGTTTCAACTTGCCNATGCCGGGGAATGTAAAAGCTCCAGTCTCTTTGGTGCTCGAGATGGCCAGTTCGGCCAAGTTAGCCAAGAGGTCGGATGCCTGCTTCTTGGTGAGGTCGTTCGCTTCAGCAACGGCTGCGGCGATCTGCGATTTTGTCAACGGTTTNTCTGCCATGTTATTAATAGTACGGGCTTTTGTTATATACAAAGAGTAGTGCTGCACTACTGGGAGTCGGTTTTACGAGCCGCCTCTGGTGTTCGCAAGCAGAAAAAGCAAAAAACCCCAATATTTTTTCGAATTAACGGGCTTACGCAAGAGCACTTGGCCTATCGGGAGGGGGTCAGGCGAGAATCGATTTGACGACGTTGCCGTGAACATCCGTCAATCGGAAGTTTCGTCCGGCGTGGCGATAGGTCAGCCGTTCGTGATCGATGCCAAGCAGATGAAGGATGGTCGCCTGAAAGTCGTGAACCGTAACGAGATCTTCGGCGACATCAAAACCCACCTCGTCGCTGGCGCCGTGCACCATCCCGCCTTTGACGCCCGCACCTGCCAGCCAGTAACTGAACGCGCGAGCGTGATGGCCGCGACCTGTGANACCAGGAGCCGGTTGATANGGGCCGCGCCCGAACTCGGTGGCGAATACGACCAGNGTGTCCTCCAACATGCCGCGCGATTTCAAATCCTTCAGTAAACCGCCGATGGGTTTGTCCACGTTNCGCGCCAGTTTGTTGTAGTTGGACATGTTCGCGTGGGTGTCCCAGTTGAAGTCAATCCGCGTGTCGCCGTCGATCAGTTCAATGAAGCGCACCCCACGTTGGGCCAAGCGTCGGGCGACCATGCATTGCCAGCCGAAGCCTGTTGTGTCGNCACGCTCCAACCCGNACAGGCGGTGTGTGGCATCGGTTTCGCGGCTGAGATCGAACGCTTCTGGGGCTTCGGCCTGCATGCCGTAGGCGGTTTCGAAAGATTTAATGCGAGCCTTGAGATGCGGATCGCTTTCGCGCCCCTCGAGGTGTTGACGATTGAAAAACTGGAGCAGCCCAAGCTCNGATTTCTGCATCTCGGCTGTGGCGGCACGGCGGNGCATGTTCGCGATCGGTTCCCTGCCGGGGAGGATGCGTGTGCCTTGATGGAGCACCGGCAAAAAGTCGGAACCCCAAACCTGCCCGCCGCCGTAGGGCAGTCCGGGGGCGATCACCATGAACGAAGGCAGGTTGGCGTTGTCTGTGCCGAGCCCGTAGCTTACCCACGACCCGATGCTGGGGCGNTTGAAGGTGGCGGATCCGGTGTGGATGCCGATGGTCGCACCGAAGTGGTCGCCGTTGATATTCTTCATCGAGCGGATAACGCAGATGTCGTCCATCATGCCGCCAATGTGGGGGAACAAATCGCTGACTTCGGTTCCGCTTTGGCCGTACCTGCGGAACTCCCAATCGGCTCCCTTGTAAAACCGGTTACCCTTGCCGATTTTTTTGTTGTGATTGCGATTGAGATACGGCTTGGGATCGAACGTGTCCATGTGGCTGACGCCGCCGGTCATGAACATGAAGATGACCCGTTTGGCTTTCGGTTCGAAATGCGACCGTTTCGGTGCGAGGGGATTTTCCTCGACCGCCATGAGATCGGAGATCAATCCGGGTAGGATTAATCCTCCCCCGGCGAGTGACTGGATGGTCTGTCTCCGATTCATTTTCACAACAAAACTTTAGGACGATTCTATGAGCCTGCTTCCGTTTGACAAGATCGTTGAAAGTGCCAAGCGCACGTCACAGCGTCCATGGGCTGCGGTGGTGCATCTTGTTGAGCAGTGTGTCGGCTTCCGTGTCACCGACGATCTGCTCGTTTTTCGGATCCCATTTCAGCGCGCGCCCAAGCGCCTCAGAGACATAGCCCAAGTGGCCGGGCGTGATGGAGCGGTGCGATGTTTCCGCTGTGCAAATCGCCGGCTTACGACTCTTCACACAGTCGAGAAAGTTACGGACATGATGCGTCGATTTGTATGCCTTGAAGTCGCCGGACACGAAACCGGGCTTGAGCCAGTTGGGATTGGACGCCTCGAGTTTGCCGCGATTCACATACACCCAGCCGTCTTCGCCGATGAATCGCGTCCCCATCGTGTTATGCGTACCGATGCTGCTCCGGACGCCCCCGGCGTATTCGCAATGAACCTCGTACTGCACCGGGGCGTGATACGACGGGACCGGGCTCCAGTTAAAATTCTTGGCCTTAACACGGGTCGGTCCTCCGGCGTCTTCGCCGAGCCCCCAGTGTGCGATGTCGTTGTGATGCCCGATCCAATCCATCAACTGGCCGCCGCCGTAGGCCAAGTGCAATCGCCAGTTTTGATGATGCCGCGCGTGCACGTACGGCAGCAGTGGCGCGGGGCCGGTCCAAAGTTGATAGTCCTCTCGCTTAGATCGGTCCTCCTCGGTGGCGACACCTCGAATTTCGGTCGGCCCCTTGGGCAAGCCGACTTTTACTTCCTTCATCAGGCCGATGACTCCGTTACGAACCAGTTCGACACCCCGATGAAAGTTGGCTGTTGATCGCTGCTGTGAGCCGGTTAGGAAAATCGCCTTCCGCTTGGCCACTTCGCGATACAGCGCTTGGCCTTCGCCGAAAAAGTGGGTGACCGGTTTTTCGCAATAGATGTCCTTCCCTTTCCGAAGCGCCTCGAGTGCCTGCACCGCGTGCCAATGGTCGGGGGTGGCGACGATCACCGCGTCGATGTCTTCCCTCGCGCATAGCCGCCGGTAATCGGCATGGGTGGCACATGGTTTAGAATCGTATTTTTTTCCAACTGAAGCGG
>NZFR01000085.1 GCA_002689335.1 Verrucomicrobiales bacterium | reverse complement strand
CACCTCCAACCCTCAGCCCGCTAACCCTCCGGCAACCACCCCCCCGAATGGAGGCTTGGTCGATGAAAAAGTGATGCAACAGGTCTCCGCAATCGAGGCCAAGCACCGGCAATGGGACTCGACCGTTTGGGCTGACGAGTTGGCCGCCCGCGATCACGGCGAGTCCATAATCCAACTTTGGGACAACCTCCTCGCCGGGGCGGATGCGTTCGACATACTCTCAAAGATGCCGGTCGAGGCGGTGCAGTTTGGCCAAGCGCAACCGGTGCAGGAATGGGAGTCCGGCATCCGCCGCACAGGCTTGGCCAAGGGCGGAACGACTTGGACGCAGGAACAGTTTGCCCAAGCCCTTGGCCAATGGAAATCCGACGGCTGGTCGCTAAAACAAAGCGAATGGCGTCACCGCCGCTTCAACCCAAGCGCTGAAGGAGGGGCGCGTTCCGTTTTTTGGATCTCGCTGCACGTCGTGAATACGCGCTTGGCCAAGCGCGGCATCCTTCGAGGCGACGTGGAGGTGCAATGGCATCTCTCCGAGATCACTCCCGAAAACTTGGCCAGGCCAAAAGGCATCAACCTCTCTAGCCTTGAGTGGCTGGAGCGCGAAGGAGCACCGGCGTTCAAGTCGGCCAACAATCAAAATATCGCACCCAACGATGGTAACATTTTCATCGATCCACTAATCCTGACCGACTTCAACGCCGACGGCTTGGTCGACGTCATTCTCGGTTGCAAAAATCGCATTTTTCGCAACCTCGGCATGGGGCGTTTAAAGCCAGAAATACTATGCCCCAACTTCGATGAAATTGTGTTCAACGTCACCCTCGACGACCTTACGGGAGACGGTGAGGTGGATTGTATCGCCATTGGTCACAAGGGTGTTTATCTTGTTGATGGAAAAAAAGATGGAGTATTTTCCGGTGAGGCAAAACTCGTGTGGGCTGCGCCGAAAAAAGTGCTCGATCCGATGGTCATAACCACCGGCGATATCGATGCGGACGGAGATGTTGACGTCTGGTTTTCTCAGTACAAACTGCCCTATGTGAAAGGCCAAATGCCGGCCCCAATCTACGACACGAACGACGGTTTTCCCGGCTACCTTTTGCTCAACAACGGAAGTGGTAAATTGATCGACCACACCGCCGCGGCCGGGCTTGAAGCCAAACGCCATCGGCGCTCCTACAGTGCTTCGTTTGTCGATCTCGACGCCGATCGCGATCTTGACCTTGCAGTCGTCAGCGACTTCGCCGGAGTCGATCTCTACCTGAACGACGGCGCCGGCAAGTTCACTGACGTCACTGCAAAACAGGTCGACAACCACTACGGCTTTGGCATGGCGCACAGTTTTGCCGACTACGATGCGAACGGAAAAATGGACATGATCATGATCGGCATGAACTCGTGGACCGCCGAGCGGCTGATCTCCATGAAGCTGCAACCGCCCACGCACCGCCACTACTTCGATCGGCTCGGAGATCTAACGTTTGGCAACCGGCTTTATTTCGCGGCTGGCGAAAAATTCGAGCAACGCCCGATGGGAGATCGCGTGGCCAACACCGGCTGGTCCTGGGGCGTGACGTCGTTCGATGCCGACAACGACGGCGACACTGACTTATTCATCGCCAACGGCCACAAAAGTCGCGAGTCGGTGAAGGACTACGAACGGCAGTTTTGGTGTCACGACATTTACCACGCCAACTCCGAGAGCAACCCTGCGATGGAGGTTTATTTTCAAAGCACCTCAAGCCGGTTGTACGGGGCCGGCTACTCGTACGGTGGCTACGAGAAAAACCGGCTGTTGCTCAATCGGAAAAATGAGCATCTGAACGATGTGGCGTTCCTAATGAACACCTCGCATGAGATTGACTCGCGAAACGTGGCCAGTGGCGACATCGACGGGGACGGGCGGCTCGACCTTATTTTTACTCACTTTTCCAGTTGGCCGGAACCAGCAACTCAAGGGCTGCTGATGGCACGCAACCTTTGGCCAAGCGAAAACAAGTGGGTGGGGTTTCACCTGTCGCGCAGTGAAAACTGCCCGTCGCTCAATGGTACAAAAGTTCGGCTTCGGGCCGGCGGCCAGGAACAGTGGCGCTACATCGTCAACGGAGACTCGTACCGCTCTCAGCACGCACCCATCGCCCACTTCGGGCTTGGCCAAGCGGGAGCAGTCGAGGAAGTCGAAGTGCTCTGGCCAAACGGCCAATCAACGAAACTTACAGCACCGGCGATCGGAAAATATCACGCGGTAACCGCACCATAGCCACTCGCTTTGCCAAGCGCGGTTACTCCTCCAGTCGGATGAACCATTCGGCGACAGTGTCGGCAAACCGCAAGCCTTCCCGAGTAAGATGAAATCGCTCTTCCGTCTGCACCGCCCAACCGGCATCGACTGAGCGTTGCATGTCCCCTGCCCAACCGGCACGAAGATCGTGCCCGGTGACTTCGCTAAAGACGGCGAACGGCCAACCTGCGTTCATTCGCAGGCCAAACGCTGCCGTCTCGCCTGCGCTGGCCAAGGGCGTTAGTTGCTCAACCGATTCGTGGGCGCGTTGGCCAAGCGCGAGTTGCTCGCAGTACCGCTCAGTGTTGGCGACGTTGCGGATTCGGCGTCCGTCCACGAAACCACTCGCGCTTGGCCCAAGAGCCTGACACTTGCCGCCGCGCCAGTAGTTAATGTTGTGACGGCAGGCGTGTGACGGCACTTCGGCGGCAGGAGGGCCATCGTGCCTTGCAAAATTAGCGACTTCGTATTGGTCAAAACCGGCCTCGGCTGCGGTGTCGATCAATGCGTCGTACATCGTGCAGGCCAACACTTCGTCGATGTCGAATTCCCCGGCTTTAAGTTGTTCAAACAACGGAGTGTCCTCCTCGTAGATGACCTCGTAGCAGGAGAGGTGTTCGCTCCCGAGTGCGATGGCCTCAGCCATGGTGGCTCGCCAAATATCCATTGTTTGGCCCGGGATGGCGAACATGAGGTCGATGTTGATGTTGTCGAAGCCCGCCTCGCGCAGGCGATCGAACGATTTGAAAACCATCTCTCGCGAATGAATACGGCCGAGACGCTCAAGTAGTTTTGCATCGAGTGACTGCACTCCCATCGAGATGCGGTTCACGCCAAACTGTCGAAACAGTTTTGCCTTCTCGGTGGAGACGGTGGCGGGGTTGCATTCGATCGTCCACTCCTCGGCCCCCAGGAGGTCCAACCGTTCCATCGCTTCCAAGATTCGGCGCCATTGTTCGAGGTTGAGAATCGAAGGCGTGCCGCCGCCGAAAAAAATGGTGCTCGGTTTTACGGACGGTGCAACCAACTCCATCTCGCAGAGGAGCGCCTCGACGTAGTTGTTCATCTGCTCGCCGCTGGAGGCCTCAGAGTAAAAGGCACAGTACTCGCACTTCGTAGCGCAAAACGGCACATGCACGTAGAGGCTTTGAACAGGAGCAGAGGAAACTTTGATGGAAGACATCATGGGACACAGACACCCATGAGCGTTGGCTACTCTTTGAATGAGCCCAACTTACACATCAACCCCCCGTTGATGAGTATCGGCGCTCCGATCCATTTTGAAGTGATGAACGGCAGCATCGCATAAACAGTATCGTAATAAGTGAAACACGCTCCACCGAAAGCCAGTGAAAACAGCCCGATTCCCATCAGGGCTTTTCGGCCGTTCATCGAGGACATCCCGTAAACCAATCCAGCCACGTAGACGAACACGATTANCCCAACACCCACTCCAATTGCGCCTCCGATTCCCATCTCCGTGTAAGTCGCCATCAGGTCAAAATCGTCCATCATGAACGAAACGCCAAAGACACCAACCGCCAAAAGTACTATGAGAAAGCCCCAAAACATATCNAAACCGGTCTAGCCGGTGGAGGAACGTACCCGCCCTCAACCAGTTGGCCAAGCGATTTTTGGCTTAATTTTTTCGTCAAAATGACGTTCCCTCTCCCCATGCACTCTGCCGCAAAAAATGCATTGCTGACCGCCGCTCTCCTGTCGGGCGGTCTGGGGAGCGGAATTGCCGCTGACAAAACAATCCTGCTCATCGCCGGACGTCCCAGCCACGGCCCGGGCGACCATGAGTTTCGCGCTGGCTCGTTGCTCCTGCAAAAATGCCTCAACAAGGTCAAGGGCATCAAGGCCGAGGTGCACGACTTTGGCTGGCCCAAGGATGACTCAGCATTCGAGGGCATCGATGCCTTGCTGATCTACGCCGACGGCGGCGGCGGCCACCCGGCCATACAGAAGGANCGCGCCAAGCTGATCGACGGCCTCGCGAAAAAGGGCATCGGCATCGGCTGCGCACACTACGGGGTCGAAGTGCCCAAGGGCGATCCCGGNAAATACATGCAGGACTGGATCGGCGGCCACTACGAGCACGCCTACTCGGTGAACCCGATGTGGGCTCCGGACTTCAAGACCTTTCCCAAGCATCCGATCTCCCGAGGCGTCAAACCGTTCAAGGTGGTGGACGAATGGTATTTCAACATGCGCTTCCGCACGGACGGCGTGGGCAAAATCACTCCGATCCTCGTCGCTTCCCCGAGCGACAAGGTACGCAACGGCCCATACGTTTGGCCCAAAGGCCCATACAAGCACATTCAGCAAGATAAAGGCCGACCAGAAACGATGATGTGGTCGTACGTCCGCAAGAACGGCGGCCGAGGCTTCGGCTTTACCGGAGGGCACAAGCACCTGAACTGGGGGAACGACAATTTTCGTAAAGCAGTTCTNAACGGATTAGTTTGGATAGCCAAATTCGAGGTACCTTTAGAGGGTGTAAAATCAAGCATCAAACCAATTGATCTAAAGCAGAACCTTGATCCAAAGTAACAATTCTCACATTTGCCGATTTTTGTCTAATTGATAGTTTAGCTTATGGAATCTAGATCATTTCCGGAATTTTCTCTTACCCGACTAATTAAAAATACTTTTAGACCGAAGATCGGTGAAAAAATCTGCATTTTAATTGATCTCCCAGATCTAAAGTTATTTAATAATTTCGAATTCGTCAACTATCCTAAGTTTTCGATTCAAAAACACGCTCACGATTCATTTTATAGATCTTTACATGATGGGGTTATGAGTGAATTGAACTTAGTTGGAGGTGAGATGTTTGCCTATATGGAAACTGGGGGTAGTAACCTTGACTTACCCGATTCAGCAGTAACAAAGGAAGGTAATGAAATAAGCTTAGAACGAGATGTATACGAAAAATATGACATTATTCTATGCATTTCAACATACTCCGCCACTGCTCCTTTAACAGCGTTTGCCAAGCGCATAGGATTTCGCGGAGCAACTCTTCATGGAGTGAACGACATCATCTTGAGCAGCGGTTTAGCCGTAGATTATAACGAGGTCAGCAAGGAAGCGGAGAAACTGCGCCTCGCCCTGACCTGTGCCGATCATTTCGAGATCGATTTCCAGTACGNCNACGTNACCCACACNCTCAAACTCGAGTGCGACCAACAGGAGGCTCAAAAGAGCCACGGCATCTGTCTCGTCGACGAGCCAGACGTGGCCAACCTCCCGGCTGGCGAAGTTTACTTCGTCCCGACTGGAGGCGAGGGCGAGTTCGTCATGCAGTACTCCGACGGCACACTCGGCCTGCAGACTGTTAAAAACGGCAAAATTACCCGTGCCACCCTGCTGCGCGGTGAGCCATCAACCATCGATGAACACAACGCTAAGCTCGCGAGTGACCCGGTCACGGGTGAACTCGGTGAACTCGGCTTCGGCACGCAGGAGTTGCCGGTCTCGGGACGCGACATTCAGGACGAAAAAATCCTCGGCACTCTGNACGTCGCCACCGGCCGGAGTGACCACCTCGGAGGAGACCTGACCCCGGACAAGTTTGCCAAGGCCAACAACGCCACCCACGACGACATTCTGTTTTCCCCAAGCAAGACACCTGACATCACCGTCCGTCAGGCGCGCATGCTCCGCGACGGCAAGACGATCGTTGTGCTTGAAAACTATCAACCCGCCGCGCACCTTCGCGACGCGTTGAAACAACCTTAAGATTTGTTACGACAACCATGCGAGCCCTCACTTGCATCCTTANACTAGCCGGCCTTTTGGCCGGTAATCTCCACGCCGCGGACAAGAGTCTGCGTGCTCTTCTAGTCACCGGCGGTTGCTGCCACGATTACGCCAAGCAAAAGGACATCCTTAAGCAGGGCCTGGAGCGGAGGATCAACATCGTCATTGACCAAGCGCATTCTGATGACAAAAGCACCAGGCCGCCGCTGCCTATTTTTGGAAAACCGGACTACTCCAAGGGCTACGACATCATCATCCACAATGAATGCGCCGCCGGGATCAGTGACGCGGACACCATCGCCAACGTGCTCGNNCCGCATCGAAAGGGTATCCCCGGCGTCAACCTCCACTGCGCCATGCACTCGTACCGTTCCGGCGATTTCCGCAAGCCNGTCAAGCCCGNTGCTAACAACGCAAAGTGGTTCGAGTACATCGGCCTGCAATCCACCGGCCACGGCCCGCAGCANCCGATCGAGATTAAGTTCGAGAAAAACGTCCCGTTCATCACCAAGGGCNTCGAGAATTGGACAACCCAACGGGAGGAACTTTACAATAACGTGCANGTACTCCCGAACGCCAAGGTCGTCGCNCGCGGAGTACAGGGCGACCGCAAGGCGGTCGTCGCGTGGACGAACGACTATAAGGGCACACGCGTCTTCAGCACCTCCATCGGGCACAACAATGTCACCTTCGCCGATCCCCGCTACCTCAATTTTGTCGCCCGCGGAATTCTCTGGGCGGTCAAGCGTGAGGACATGAAGGTGGCCAAGCCGAAGAACGAATCGTTCGACCTCAACAGCAAGCCCAAGCCAAAGTCGGCTGGCGGAAAAAAAAACAAGAAAAATAGTGTTCCTCGGAACTCAGCCACCGGCAAAAAGGTAACCTCCAGCTCCGAGGAGTCCAACAAGGGCAACTTCGGNAGACACGCCGTCGATGGCGATCCCACCACCCGCTGGTGCGCAGCTAACAGCGCACCCGGCTCCTGGTTGCAGGTAGACCTTGGCCAAGCGCAGGACATCCAAAACGTCCGTCTCATTTGGGAAAAAGCCAACGGCGCGTACCAATACAAGATCGAAGGCTCCGCCGATGCCAAGCGCTGGGAGTTGCTCGTCGATCAATCCAAAAACAAGGCGGTTCGTCAGGTTACGCCGCACAAGGTCAACGCCAAGAATACCCGCTATTTCAAGATCACCCACCTCGGGTCCAAGCCGGCGTACTGGGGTAGTTTTTGGGAATTCGAAGCGCACACCGGCGCGCTGCCGGAGTTACCGCGCAAGGTCATCAAAGCCTCCCAAAAAAGCACCAACGCCGCCCCCAAAACCAACGAGCCCCGTGTTAACGCACCGGACGGGTTTAACCTGACCGTCTTCGCCCAGCCGCCGTTGATCAACTACCCGGTCTGTCTTACGGCTGCGGCAACTGGCGAGTTGTTCGTCGGCATCGATGAACAGGGCTCGCTCGGCAAGGAGAAAGGCCGCGGACGTGTAGTGCGCTGTCTCGACACCGACGGCGACGGCAAGGCGGATCAAGTCAACACCTTCGCCAAAATGAATCACCCGCGCGGATTGATTTATGACAACGGCAAACTCTGGGTGCTCCATCCGCCCTACCTCACTCTGTACGAGGACACCGACCGCGATGGCGTTGCCGACAAGGAAAAGCGGTTGATCAGGGGAATTAGCACGAATTACGTCGGCAAACGCGGCGCCGACCACACCACCAACGGCATCCGCATGGGCATCGATGGCTGGATCTACATCGCCGTGGGCGACTTCGGATTTTACAAGGCGGTTGGTGCGGATGGCCGCACACTGAGCCGGCGGGGGGGGGGTATCGTCCGCGTGCGCCCGGACGGTACGGAGATGGAAATTTACAACTGGGGCCAGCGCAACATTCTCGACGCTTGTATCGACCCGTACATGAACATCTTCACCCGCGACAACACCAACGATGGCGGCGGTTGGGATATTCGTTTTTCGCACATCATCCAGACTGCCGAGTACGGGTATCCGTCGTGGTATAAAAATTTCGCGGACGAAATCATGCCAGCACTGGCCGACTACGGTGGTGGCTCCGGCTGCGGCGGGATGTTTTATCATGACAACCGTTGGCCTGAGCCTTTCAGCCACGGCGTGTACACCTGCGACTGGGGGCGCAGTGCTGTGTTCCTCCACAACCCCACCCCAAACGGTGCCACGTTCGATCCACATCAGGAAACCTTTCTCGCTATCAACCGGCCAACCGACATCGACGTCGACGGTAGTGGCCGGATGTACGTCTCCAGTTGGCAGGGCGGAGGCTTCAGCTATAGCCAACCAAACGTCGGCTACGTCGTCCAACTCATGCCGAAAAATTTCAAACCGGAACCGTTCCCAGACGTCACCCAACTTAGCGACGCAGAATTGTACGGGCTGCTAACCGGGCCGAGTCAGGTGCAAAACCTCCACTCGCAGCTTGAGATTCTTCGCCGTGGCCGCAGCTCAGAACGCACCCAAGCGCTCGTGAAAATTGCCTCTGACAAAGGCACACNCCTCGCCGGCCGAGTCGCCGCAATCTTTACACTCAAACAGCTCGACGGAGCCCAGGGCAAGGCGAACCTTCTCCAACTCAGCCAACAGGCCGACATCACAGAATTTGCCCTGCGTGCCCTCACCGATCGCTCGCGCGAACTCGGCGGCATTCAGCCTGCGCCGTTCGTCCACGCCCTCAAGAGCGACAACCTCCGCGTCCGTGCCCAAGCGATCATCAGCCTCGGCCGCCTTGGTGATGCCTCCGCTGCAAAAGCAATTTTGCCGCACGCAACCGCCCCGCGCTTGGCCAAGCAGCCCAAACAAAACGAGCCCAACCCGGCTGCAGTCATCCCGCACTTGGCCAAGCGCGCGTTGGTCGCCATCAAGCCAGTCGACACACTGCTTGCAGCTCTCGACACCGACCACCGAACCACCGCACTCAGCACGTTGAAATACATTCACGACGAAACCGTTGTGCACACGCTCGTCAGCCGCGCCAAAGCCAAGCCAAATTTGGCCACCTTCGCCACGCTGATCCGCCTGTATCACCGCGAAGGCGACTACACCCAGGGCTGGTGGGGCACGCGTCCCGACACCAGCGGGCCGTATTTTGACCGCGNCAAATGGAGTGGCAGCGACAAAATCGAGGCTGGCCTCAAGGCCGCCCTTGGCCGGGCATCCAAAGAAACGGTCGACCTCGCCAAAACCATCCTCGCCAAACACAAAGTCAACATCAGCGGCCTGCCCTCTGGCCAGATAATCGCCAAGGTCGGTACCTCCAACGCCCCGATCCGCATTCCGCAACCCACCGGTGACCCCAAAAACTGGATCGCTACATTGGGCGAAAAAACCGCGACCGAGCAAGCCATCAAAGCCAACGGAAACGCCCTGCGCGGCGAGAAACTTTTCACCAGCCAAGGCTGCGCCGTCTGCCACACTACCCGCGATGGCCAGACACCAAAAGGCCCGCACTTGGCCGACATCGGAAAACGCTACAATACCCGCGAACTGATCCAGTCGATCCTCAACCCCAATGCCGTCGTCGCACAAGGCTTCGACACTTACTCGTTCACGCTGAACGACAACTCGGTGCACCTCGGCTTCGTCACGCTGGAGAGCGCGGACACCATCAGCATCCGCAACGCCGCCGGAGTCGCCTCCGAGTTACCTGCCAATCAGATCAAAAAACGCGAAAAGATTTCGGCCTCCTCCATGCCGCCTGGCCTCGTCGCCGGGTTAACACCGGAGCAAATGGCCGACCTGCTCGACTACCTCGACTCCATTTAATGACTGACGGATTTTACGAGACCTCAAAAGCTCTCTCCGAATACCTGCTGTTTCACTACGGCAAACCGGAGGAAGTAATGCCGTGGGACTGCGGGCCGACCGACGCGCTCGACTACCCGGCGCGCTGCGTCACCGAGTGTGTTGACGCAAACAGACTCCCGGCCGAAGCCCGCGCGCTCGACCTCGGCTGTGCCGTGGGGCGTTCCACATTTGAACTTGCTCGGCACTGCACTGAAGCCATCGGCATCGACCTGTCCGAGAGTTTCATTGCCGCCGCCACCCAACTCCAGCAGGACGGGCGGCTCGACTACTCGTTCGCCGTCGAAGGTGAGCTTGGCCAAGCGGCCGTCGCCGAAGTGCCAAGCCGTATCGACCGCTCCCGCTCCCGGTTCGAACAAGGCGACGCAACCTTCCTGAGGGACGGCCTTGGCCAATTCGACATCGTGCTCATGGCCAACCTCATCGACCGCTTGACCTGCCCGAGCCAATGCCTTGAGCAAATGGCCAACCTCGTTTCACCGGGAGGCCAACTGGTCATTGCCTCCCCCTGTACTTGGCTCGAAGAGTACACCCCGAAATCCGAATGGCTCGGCGGNAGCCAAGNNCTTGGNCAAGCGCGAACCCTCGACACCCTGCGCGACCGNCTGGCCCCNGAATTCATNCTCGACGNCCAATGGGACCTCCCGTTNCTCATCCGCGAACACGCCCGCAAATACCANTGGAGNGTCGCACTAGCCACCCGCTGGCTAAAGCAATGAATTGAAAATAAAAAAACACNAACCTAGTCTAATNNGCNGCGACTCCATCGACTATNAAACNNATNCTCNTCAAAACATTCGCTGCGGTGCTGCTCATCGGTTGCGCCTCCTAAACCNAACACCAGACCGCGCAGAAAATGAATCAACACGGCGTCGTGGCTCATGCCTGCTGTGAAGGCGACCCCTGCTGAGGTATGAAATATTGCTGCGAAATGACCGAAAAAAAAGCGGGCGAGGCCTGCAAAAACGTCAAATGCACCCTAATCCCCGGAAACAAAAAAACCTGCCAACCCCAAACCCCACTAACACCACTTGGCTGAGCTTTTGGTTTGGGCTTTCCTTAGGCGTGCATTTGTGACAAAAGCGGCCCGATCAACTTCAGTTCAATGACAGGACAAACCATGAAACGACGGACTTTTCTCGCGGCAACGGCAGCGGCCCCCGCCATCCTTCCGCGCTCGGTTTTCGGAGCGAATAAAAAACTCAACATCGGCTTCATCGGAATGGGCGGCCAGATTCAGGGGCACGTCCGCAATACGCTTCAGNTCGGGCACAATGCAGTCGCGTTTTGTGACGTCGACCCCAATCAGACCGACCGCTCACGCAACCGCCACAAGGACAATGCAGGCAACATCAACGCCTACATGGATTATCGGCTGATGTTGGAAAACGAGAAATCGCTCGATGCCGTGGTGATCGGCACGCCGGATCACTGGCACGCCCCGATCTGCACCGCCGCCATGAAAGCAGGTAAACATGTTTTCTGCGAAAAACCGCTGACCCACACNNTAGCCGAATCGCGCGACCTCNGAAACCTCTCCCGCACGGCCAAGGTCGTGACGCAGACCGGTAATCAAGGCAGCGCGTCACCCAACCTGCGCCGCAGTATCGAGCTGATTCAGTCCGGGCTGCTGGGGCAGGTGTCCAACGTCCACGTCTGGCATCCTGCCCATGGATGGCCCAACGGCGGTGCTCGACCAACCGGCGAGGATCCAGTTCCTAAAGGGATGAATTGGGATTTCTGGTGTGGCCCATCGCCACTGCGCCCTTACAAATCCGGCGTGTACCATCCAGGCAAGTGGCGCGGTTGGTACGATTTTGGGAATGGCTCCGTTGGCGATTTTTGCTGTCACTCATTTAACATGCCGGTGCGCGCGCTCAACCTGAAGTATCCGAGCGAGGTACGGATCACCAAAGTCGAGAAAGCCGGTTTCGAGACATACGCCAAGACGGTGACGCACACGTTTCATTTTCCGGCCGAAGGCAAACGCGCAGCAGTGAACCTGATTTACTACACCGGTGGCGTGGACATGCCTCCCAAGCACATCACCGACGCGATGGTGGGTACCTTCGGCAGTGTCCCGCGTGTGGGTGCGGTGGTGGAGGCGGAAAACGGCCTCCTCTCCTCCGGCCTGTGGAACTCACAGTGCTACGTCAAACTGAACGACGAAAAAAAATTCGTTGGCGGCGGAAACCACGGCGAAGCCAAAAAAGTAGCGCAGACACTTCCGCGCGCGAACGGCCATTACCGGGAATGGACGGATGCCATCCTCGACGGCGGCAAGACTTTCGCTCCGTTTGAGATTGGCGGCCACCTCACCGAGATCGGCCTTTCCGGCATCGTCGCGCTCAAGTTACAACGCAACCTCAAGTGGGACGGCGAAGCAATGAAAGCCAAGGGCATCCCCGAGGCCGATGCTCTCGTCCGAAAGAAAAATCGCGAACGTTGGCTCTAACCCGCGCTTGGCCAAGCGCTTGGTTTAATCCTCCGCCTTGCTGACGCGGGTGGTGAGGTCGAGCAGCGCTTGGCGCAGGTCCTTTCCCTCATAAAGCATGGCGTACACCTCGTCGATGATCGGGGTGTCGACGTTCTGCGTCTGGGCAAGATGCCACGCGGAGCGCGCGGTCGGGAACCCTTCAACAGCGGAGACCGACGCCGCTAGAATCTCTTCCAGTTTTTCACCGTCACCAATCCGCCGGCCAAACTGGTAGTTGCGGCTGAGGCTGGAAAAGCAGGTGACCGTTAAATCACCGAGCCCGCCCAGCCCGGCAAACGTCTCCGACTTGGCCCCACACGCCACGCCGAGTCGACGAATCTCCGCGATCGCACGGGTCACCAGTGCCGCTTTTGAGTTGTCGCCAAAGCCCAACCCGGCTGACGCCCCGGCGGCAATGGCGATGACATTTTTCAATGCCCCACCCAACTCGACCCCGATCAGGTCTTCGCTCGTGTACACGCGAAACGTGGGGCGATGAAAAATCTGCTGCACCGTCGCCGCCGCTTCAGCGGAACCGCTAGCAGCCACCGCGGCGGTTGGCATGTCGCGACATACTTCGTCGGCCAACGTCGGCCCCGACAACGCGACCACCTTGGCCAAGGGCATCGTCTCGCCGAGGATGCCGCCCATCGTCAAGCCGGTGTCGAACTCGATCCCCTTGGTCACACTAACCGCCGCACCGTCAAACTTGGCTAAGCGCGTGGTGACAGCGCGGAACGCCTTGGACGGCAACGCGAGAACGATACACGCTGCCCCGGCGATGGCCGTATCCAAGTTCGGTTCCGTCGGGATGCCCACGGGCAGTTCGATCCCGGACAGGTAACGCTCGTTCCGGCCGGTTTCGGTCAGCTTGGCCAAGGCCTCACCGTCGCGCCCCCAGAGACACACCTTCCCCCCGGCCACGTGAACCAACCGCGCCAACGCCGTACCCCAGGCGCCGGCTCCAAGCACGGTCGTTTTCACGATGCGCCCTCCGCTTGGTCGTTCCCATTACCGCTGCCAGCGCGGTGCTCGGTTCCGTTCATGAGTCGTTGAATGTTGGAGCGATGTTTCCAAATCGCCATCACCCCGAGAAATAGAAAAATCCAAAAGAGTAATCCGAAGCGGTTTTCCGTGTCGCTTGGCCAAGCGGCGGCGGCGATCGGCAGTGTCACCGCTGCGGCGATGGAGGCCAGCGACACGTAGCGCNTCACCGCAAAGGCCAAAACCCAAGAACNNAGACAAAATGCAAACGGAATNGGCGCAAGTCCACCCACCACGCCGGCCGTGGTCGCNATGCCTTTACCGCCCTTGAATCCCAGCCAGAAGGTGTAGTTGTGACCGAGAATNGCAGAGACGCCCACCACNAAGCGCAGCNTCTCCATCGTCGGCGCGCTCCCTTCAGGGAACAGACCGATCAGCAACGCCGGAAAAAACAGGCANGGCAACAGCCCTTTCATCGCGTCTAATAAAAGCACAANCACCCCGACTNCAGTNCCGAGATTGCGGATCGCGTTGGTCGCNCCGATGTTGCCGCTGCCGACTTTGCGCAGATCAATGCCCTTGAGTCGGCCAGCNATAAAACCGGCCGGCACCGAGCCGGGCAAGTAACCCGCGACACCGGCAAGNAGCCAGNCAAGCACCTCCATNCACGAAGTTTANGGNGCCNCGTTTGCCACGGCCAGCCAGTTGTTGGTCGGCACGCGCGGATTGCTTTCCGGCTGGGTTGGCCGTTAGGTTGGGGCGGCTTTTCGGATGGCGACGCCCATGATCGAAGTACAAAATCTGACCAAGCGCTACGGGCAACATGTGGCGCTGGACGGCGTGTCATTCTCGGTCAACACAGGCGAGGTGGTCGGTTTTCTCGGGCCAAACGGCGCCGGCAAAAGCACGACCATGCGCATCCTCACCACCTTCATGGCGGCGACTTCCGGATCGGCACGCGTGGCGGGCGACTGTGTTTTTGAACAACCGGATCGTGTCCGGGAACGCATCGGCTACATGCCGGAAAACAACCCGCTACCACTCGACCTGCGCGCGTCGGACTACCTTACTTTTCGTGCCCAGCTAAAGCGCTTGGCCAACAGCACCGTGGCGGAACGCGTCAGCGAAGTCATGGGGCAATGCGGAATCGCAGATGTGGCCAACCGCTTCATCGGCCAACTTTCCCGAGGCTATCGTCAGCGGGTGGGTATGGCGGATGCCCTTTTGGCCAAGCCGGAATTGATCGTGCTCGACGAGCCGACGGCCGGCCTTGACCCAAATCAAGTGCGCGCCGTCCGCCGGTTGATTCGTGAACTTGCCGGCGACCACACGGTGCTGATTTCGTCCCATATCCTGTCCGAGATCGAGATGACCTGCGACCGCGTGGTGATTCTGCATCAGGGCAAGCTTCTCGCCAGTGGAGACCTGAATGAACTGATGGCCAAGGCCGACGCTGCGGTGACCGCCGAAGTGAACGCGCCGTTGCCAGAGGTGAAACAGTGGGCGACGGATCTGGCGCTTGGCCAAGCGGAAATCGCCGAGCAAACGGACGGCTATGTGCGCTGTCGTTTTTCCGGAGCAAAAAACAGCGATACCCGTGAACGCATTTTTGCCGCTGCAACGGATCGTGGCTGGCCGCTGCGCGAACTCTCACGGCAGGCTCCATCACTAGAGGACTTGTTTGTCAGCCTGACCCACAGGAAGGAGGGCCAACGATGAACGTGTTTCGCGCGCTGGTTCGCCGGGAGTTGTCGGCGTTTTTTCAGGGGCCAACCGGTTTCATTATCATCGCGGCTGTAATGTTTCTCATCGGGCTCGGCTTCATTGTGGTGCTTTCCGGGTTGAACGGAGAGGCGACGCCGATGCCGGTGACGCAGGTGTTTTACGGTACCTATTTTTTCTGGGTGATCCTCCTGTTGATCGCGCCGGTGATTACCATGCGTAGTTTTGCAATGGAACACGCCAGCGGCACTTATGAAACGCTGATGACGGCCCCGATCGGTGACTGGCAGGTTGTGCTCTCGAAATTCACCGGAGCACTTATTTTTTACATGATCCTTTGGCTGCCGCTAATGGCCTGCTCGATCGTGGTTCGGCTTTACGTAGGCGAATCCGCCGTGCTCGGGTTCGGCACGATGCTCACCTCGGCGCTTGGCATTCTGATGGTCGGAAGTCTGTACATGTCGATTGGTTGCTTCGCCTCNGCGCTGACGCGGAATCAAGCCGTCGCAGCCGTGAGCGGTTTTGCATTGGGTGCAGCGTTGTTTTTTACCGGCTTCTTTTCGTACTTCGCCGGGGATCGCNCCGACTGGCTANCGCAGTTNGCNCGACACATCTCGTTGGCCAATCACATGGAGTCGTTCACACGCGGTGNGATCGACCTCGGCTCGATCGTTTTTTTCNTGAGCCTAACCGGGCTGTTTTTNTACCTCACNCACAAAGTCGTCGAGAGTCGGCGCTGGAAATAACGCATGNAAGAGCAGCCAAAGTTTGCCAGTTTTTCGCCCACGATCCGGCGNGTNATCTCGCGGCGGGTGTTGCTCTCGGCNTTGNTGNCCGTNGTGTGCGTGCTGCTGGTGAACACACTGNCACTCCGCAATCCCACGAAGTTCGCGCTNACCCAGTCTGCTGATCACAGCCTGTCGCCACTCACGAAAAAAGTCCTCGGNTCGCTGACGAACGACGTCCGCGTGGTNGTGCTGTTCNACACCCAATCGGATTTGTTTGAGCCNGTGAAAAATCTTTTGGTCGAGTACGAGCGCGTGTCCCCTCGGGTGAAACTGGAACTGGTCGATCTCGCCCGAGATCCCGCCCGCGCAGAATCGGTCCAACAGGAACTCGGCTCCCCNGCCAACTCGCCGGNAAANCGGGTNCTCNTNGCCGTCANCGAGCGCGTGAAGGCAGTCAANGANAGCGAACTTTCNATTCTCGATTTTTCCGAGTTCATGGACAAACGNGAAGCTCGCCGAACTCACTTCGTNGGCGAACAACTTTTCACCTCGGCCATGGTTGCCGTGANNGAGGGNACGCAAANCAAGGTCGGTTTCGTCACCGGCCACAGCGAACACAANGCCNGNGATCAGGGCNGCCAGTGGGGCTACTCAAAGTTCGCCATCATGCTTCANCAAAANGGCTTNCTGCTGCAGGAGGTGTCGCTTGCCGGNACCAACNCCATNCCGGNCGACTGCCGGTTGCTGGTNGTCGCCGGNCCGCGCACGCCNTACGGCCNGNACGAACTCGCCAAGCTACGCGATTATCTCGGCACCGGCGGCAACCTGTTTGCGCTGTTCAACTTTTACTCGCTTCAGCGACCAAGCGGCCTCGAGTCATTCCTTTCCAACTACGATTTNGAAATTGGCATCAACCAAGTTTCCGACTCGAAAAACGAGCANTCCGGCGAGAGNGGTTTGTTGCTGGTCGAGGATCTCGGCAGCCACCCGATCACCAANCCGATCCTNGGCAGTCGACTGCAAATGGTGCTNCCNCGCTCCGTCGGTTTTCCCNANCCNNAGGAAGAAAACGACGACCCNCCNCCGGTCTCGGTGCTNGCGCATTCGTCCGACTCNGGCCANGCGNTTGTNCANNCTCAGNGCANTCAGGGCGCGNTTGAGAAGCAGGGCAAAATCCCGCTNATGGCGGCCAAGATTCANNCAAACNAAGGCCAACCACCCTCGCGAATGGTCGTCGCGGGGGATTCNCTTTTTCTCGGCAACAGCGCATTCGACGCGGGGGCCAANCGCGACTTTGCGAATCTCGCCGTCAACTGGCTGCTCGAGNGAAATCATCTNTTGGAGATNGAGCCGCGCGCGGTCACCGAGTACNGGATNAGTCTTTCGCGGGCGGAAATGACNTCCATCACGTGGGTNCTGCTTGTGGTNNTACCGGGCGGCACGCTCGGGCTTGGCCTGCTGTGGTGGCGGCGACAGATGAAACGATCATGAACCCGAAGGAACTAAAATGGCTGAGCGGGCTCGCAGTATTGCTGGCCTTTGCCTGCGTGATCAACAGCCTGCTGGCTCCCGTTGGCCAAGCGCTTGGCCAAGCAGAACGGCTATTCCCCGGTTTGGCCGCAGACTCGATCGATTCCTTCACAGTTAACCGGGGCGGAACCAACATCGTCGCTCAGCGAACGGACGGCCAATGGCGTGTGGCTGATCCGGATTACCCCGCCCACCCCGAAAGGCTGCAGCGCTTGGCCAAGCTTCTCGCTGAAGCAACCGTCAGCCAACGGATCGCCGAGGCGGACTGGACCGAGACCGGAAACGAAACCACGTTCGGCTTGAACGACGATGCCAAGGCGGTCGTTCGCTGGCGCAGCGACGGACAGGAACAGTCGATCGAGGTCGGTGCCCCGGCGCTGTTCGGGCGGCAAACCTACGTTCGGCTACTGGGCAAGCGCGATGCCATCCTCGTCGATAACGACTTGGCCAACTGGGTTCCGCACAACGCAGACGACTGGCGCGACCTGCGCTTGGTTCCGGAAAACCTCGACTTCGACTCACTGCGATTCTGGGGCCAAAGCCGCACTGTTCTATTGACACGCGAACCCAGCGGCACGTGGCGCATGAAGGAACCGATCGACACCGGAGCCGATCAGTCGGTGATTCTGCAACTGATCAAGCGGATGCAACTGGCTCGTATCGTTCAGATTGCGCCGGGCAGCACAGCGACAGAGGCCGAACCGGACGCCACCGTGCGCTTGGCCAAGGGCAACGAAACGCTGGTCGAGTTGGCGTTCCGGAAACCAGAGGGCGAAGACGAACCAAACATCTGGGTGACCCACTCGACACGAGGGCGTGTTGCCATTCAGGACGATGGTCTGCTGACGTTGCTGCGGCTGCCGCACGATCAATTCCGCAACCGCGCCATTTTCCGCCGGCCACTCGATGAGGTCACCTCCGTCACAGTGGATACCGTAAAAAAATTCTCCGTAAGCAAGAAGGCAGATGGCGCGTGGCAGGTCGAGGGTGAGCGTACGTTTCCCGCCGACACATTGCTGGTGAATAACATGCTGACCACCATCCGCGATGGACAGGTCATCGATTTTATAAAGGACAACGCCACCTCGGAGGATTTCAAAAAAGAGGGATTGGACAACCCGTGGATGAACCTAAAAATCGACGGCGCCTCCTCGACCACCGGCACGTGGAACGAGGCGGTTGCATTCGGCACGTTTGAAGATCGGAAGAGCGG
>NZFR01000084.1 GCA_002689335.1 Verrucomicrobiales bacterium | reverse complement strand
GGGGTGACGCCGACGGCCGTCACGAAGTTGGCGCTGGGGTTCTTCGAATCCACCCAGCGGACCCAAGTCTGGACCAACGCGGTCAGCTTATCTTCCGTCGGCTTCCCCGCGGTGATATCTTTGACGGGAAAGACGGGCGCCCATTTCTCCCCCCCAGACAAGGTGGGCGATTTGGATGAACAATGCGTTGCCAGATTTTCTGGCGACGGCGCAAGTCATCGAACAACTGGATTTAATCATCACGATCGACACCGCAGTGGCTCACTTGGCCGGCACACTTCGTAAACCGGTTTGGCTGCTTTTGCCACACGGGTCAGAGTGGCGCTGGTTGGAGCATCGCGACGACAGCCCTTGGTACCCGACGATGCGACTGTTCCGGCAACCAGCCATTGGCGATTGGGCATCTGTTCTCTCCGCCGTCCGTGAAGCGCTCCAATTGTTCCCCTCTCCGATTGCCACGCAACATCTCAACCAAGCGGAGGCAGGGATGAAGCGAGGTCAGGGGCAGCAGGCGATCGCACACTATCAAGCCGCCCACCAAGCCGCCCCGGACAATCCGCTCATTCTGCGTTTGCTCGGCAGCACGTTGAGTGCGCTTGGCCAAGCGGAGGTTGCGCTTGACTGCCTGCAACACGCGCTTGCGCTCGCGCCCAGCGATCCGGAAAACCACCACGATCTTGGCCTTCATTATTCCGCGCTTGGCCAAGCGGAGAGCGCCATCGAATCATACGAACGTGCCATCGANCTGCANCCGGATTGCGCTGATTTTCATTTTAATCTNGGCAACGCCCACTACGGGCTTGGCCAAGCGGAAGCTGCCCGTGAGGCATTCCGGAAGGCTACAACGCTCGATCCAAAATTGGCCGCAGCTCATTTCAACCTCGGCCAAGTGGCTCAGGACGAGGGCGACCACNTGATGGCAGCACAGGCTTACAAACGCGCGGTTGATCTCGATTTTCATTACGTTGATGCCCTCGTAAATCTCGGTTTAACCCTCAAGGAACTTGGCGAAACCGACCTCACGCAGGAGTGCTTCGAGTTGATCCTNNAAAAGCAACNTGGCCATCCGATGGCGGGCGTGAACTTGGCNAAGTTTCATCTTGAGCAAAACAACCCGCCTTCATCCGAAGCCGCGTGCCGCGCCGTGTTGGAAGTTCATCCCACCCACGCCGAGGCGCTGCTCAATCTCGGNGTNGCGNTGCAGTCACAAAACCGGCCACTCGAAGCNATTACTGCCTACGAGGAAATCGTCGCACATAACCCGGACTACCCCGACCGGCAATTCAATCTCGCCTTCGCCGAACTGATGGCCGGCCGATGGCAGTCCGGCTGGCAGCATTACGAGGCGCGCTGGGCCACGGACAACCCTGTTTTTTCCAAACGTTATCCGACCATTCAAAACTGGAAGGGCGAACCGCTGAACGGAAAACGACTCCTGTTTTTTGCCGAGCAGGGTTTCGGCGACACGCTACAATTCTGCCGCTTCGCACCATTGTTCGCAAACGCCGGGGCAAACGTCGTCGTCGAATGCCAACCCGGATTGAAAACGCTGTTGCAGTCGCTGCCGAACATCGAGCAGGTTATCNAACAGGGCGAAACGGTCTCGGATGTAGACTACAAGTTGCCAATGCTCTCGGCTCCGTTGGTGTTTGGCGTTACACCNGAAAANATCCCAAACGGAACAGACGGCCGCTATCTCACCGCCCCAGCGGCGGNAGGATTTGAAAAAACAGATCGACTCAAGGTGGGGTTNGTCTGGGCNGGAAGAGATCGTGCAGTGCTCAACAACCGTTCGCTGCCAAGCGCACTCCTCCCGAAGTTGTTCGAGCAAACCGAATCGTCGGTCGAGTGGTTCAGCCTGCAAGTCGACAAATCCGAAGAAGCTACCCGCATCCTATCATCTGCACCGAATGTTTCCCGCTTGGCCTCACGAATCACAGATTTCGAATCGACGGCGCGACTGGTCAGTGCGATGGACTTGGTCGTGACGATCGACACAGCGATGGCACACTTGGCNGGGGCACTGGGTAAACCAACTTGGGTGATGTTGTCGCNCTCGCCGGACTGGCGCTGGATGCTGCAGCGGGAGGATTCGCCGTGGTATCCGAACANCCGACTTTTCCGACAATNCGCTCCCGGCGATTGGGAAGGCGTGACCGCAAAANTACTCGCTGAGTTATCGCGACGGACGGGNGCCTGATCGACCCCGCCCCTTGCCCTGGGCTTTCGCGCCCGGCTTTTTCCNTTGCACCTTGCGCTTGGTTGGTTTGGCAGTCTCGCGCTTGGTCGCCTTTTTTTTCTTTTTGATGTCCTTGAGCCGTGACTGCTCGCGGAGGGACGCTCTCTTGCCTGTTTTCTTTTTCGGAGTGGTACGGCGGATGGGCTCGATGCTCTTCGGGCGAGGCTTGGCTACCAGCCGAATGTTGCATCCCTCAAAACCGAACGCCTTGCGCAGCACCCCGGTGAGGTAGCGCGAGTAGTTTTCACTGAACAACTCTTTCCGGTTCACAAACAACAGGAACGTCGGAGGCTTGGTACCAACCTGTGTGGCGTAATAAAGTTTGAAGCGATGCCCTTTCGAGCTGGGTGCGGGGTTGCGCTCGATGGCCTCCTGAAGCGCGCGGTTGAGGAGGCTCGTTGGGAGGGTTTGGTTCAACTGGCCGGACACGTAGCGGATCGCCTCAAGCAATCGATCGAGTTGAAATCCATCCAGCGCGGAGGTGAAAATTACCGGCGCGTAGTCGAGGAAAAACAGGTTCGCCTGAACCCATTTGCCGAACTCCTCGAACATCATCTCCTCCTGTTTTTTGCGACTAAACTTTCGGCCGCCCTGCTCGCGNTTCTTTTTGGCTTCGGCTTTTCGAGCCTTCTCGGCGGCGGCTTGATAAAGATCCCACTTGTTCACCACGATGACGCAGGCGCAGCCGGCCTCGGTNATTTTGTCGCAGATTTTTTTATCCTGCTCGGTGACACCCTCTGCCGCATCGAGCACCATCACNGCAAGGTCGCAACGCTCGATCGCCTTGTCTGAACGGTTGACGCTAAAAAACTCGACCGAGTCCTTAATGCGACGGCGCTTGCGGATGCCGGCGGTGTCGATCAGGTTGTATCGCTGCCGCACCCCTTCGGTCTCGACCTCGAACGGCACGTCGATCGCGTCGCGGGTGGTACCGGAGATGTCGCTGACGATCACGCGCTGAGATTCGGTGAGCGAGTTGATGATCGACGACTTGCCCACGTTAGGCCGCCCAACGATCGCGATATTCATCGGTGGATCCTCGTCCGCTTGGCCTTCGTCGTCGCCGGGTTCGCCCGGCTTGGCCAAAGACTTCGGCAACAGACCAACCGCTTGGCNAAGCGGCGTGTCGACCCCGCGGTCGTGCAGAGCGCTGACAGGAAACATGTGCTCGAAGCCAAACTCNGAAAACACATCGATCCCNCTGTCGTGCTTTGCGGTGTCCACCTTGTTGATGATTAACAACACCGGTTTGCCGGCAGTGCGAAGCATCCCGGCGACTTCGAGGTCCATCGGCACGATGCCTTCGTGTACGCTCACAACAAAGAGAATCACGTCGACATCGTCGAGGGCGACCTGCACCTGAGTCACGATTTCCTGCGCAAAATCGTCGCCGCCCTGCTCGCCTTTAAGCANGCCGATCCCGCCGGTATCCACCAGCATGAATGGCCGCCCNTGCCACTCAACCTCAGCACTGAGCCGGTCGCGCGTGACACCCGGACGATCATGCACGATCGCAATCCGCCTGCGCGCAATTCGATTAAATAGGGCCGATTTCCCGACGTTGGGCCGACCGACAATGGCTACCACTCCCGACACGCCGGTGGTTGTAACCGGTTTGCTGCGTTAGAGCGAGGCGCGGTTTTAGGAATGGCCAATCGATGGTTTCTTTGGATAATGCCTTCCCCGGATGGATCTTGCCGAACGGACCAAAGTCACCTTCAAGTTCGAGCAGCGCCGAGCCGTCTGCAACGGCATCCTCGAAACCGCCGGCACCACGTTTCTCCTGCTTACTGTGGTCAAGGGATTCGGCGACCCTGGGCCGATCGCCAAGGCGCTGGTGTCGACCGCTGCCAGCATGGGCCTGTTGCTCACGCCGGTGGTGGTTATGTTGGTTCAGACCCTCAAACTCCCGGCTGCAGTTGCTGCCAGACGCATGGCACTGCTCGGTGCGGTGCTGTTTTTCCTAATGGCCACCATCGAGTCGCTGCCGTTGTTTTTGCTCGGCAGCATCATGGCGATGTCCTGCTCCACCGGTGCGATCCCGCTGCTCACCCAGATTTATCGCGACAATTACCCGGCGGATAAACGTGGCCACTACTTTTCGCGTACCGTTTGGTTCCGCGTGATCGGCGCCGGCCTGTTCAGTCTTCTCGCCGGCTATGTCCTGACAAAAGCCGGGGCTGACTCGCAGGGAGGGATCGGGCATTACCGCTGGCTACTCGTAATCTTCGGTGCCGCGTTTTTGGCGTCGTGGTATTTTTTGAAACACTTTCCCTCGCGACCGCTCGAGAGTGACGTCGGCAGCCATCCGTTTCGCACGCTTCGCTTCGCCAAAACCGATAAGCTCTTCCGCCACGCGCTCATCTGCTGGATGCTGATGGGGTTCGGTAATCTGATGATGATCCCCATCCGCATCGAGTACCTGACGAACCCGATCTATGGCCTGCAGGAATCCGACCTCACCATCGCCATGCTCACGCTGGTCATCCCGAATGTTTTCCGGCTTCTTCTCAATCCGCTGTGGGGCTGGCTGTTTGACCGTATTAATTTTTTCCTACTGCGCTCGGTGCTGAACCTGTTTTTTGCTGTTGGCATTCTCGTTTTTTTTAGTAGCGAAAACCTGACCGGAATGATTATCGGGCAGATCTTTTTTGGGATCGCTCATGCCGGGGGCGACATCGCGTGGGGCATGTGGGTGACCAAGCTTGCCCCGGCCAACCGCGTGGCCGACTACATGTCGGTGCACACTTTTTTCACCGGGGTAAGGGGGGTGTTGGCGCCACTGATCGGGTTCGGTGTGCTGGCATCCGGCTTGGCCATCGACAGCCTCAGTTTTATCAGCGCAGGGATGATCGTCCTCTCCGCGATTCTGCTGGTCCCGGCCATCCGCCAAACATGGGAGCAGGTCCGCGGAAACAGCGAATAAACTCCCGCTTGGCCAAGCGCTTGGTTTTTAGTTGGCGGTGTCGGCGGTTCGCCAGAGGTACCAAGCGGCGATGGTGCGATTAGGGGCCCAAAGTTCGCCGGCGGCGAGGAGTTCCTTCGGCTTGGGCAGATCGGCTAAGCGTTTGGCCAAGGCGAACCCTTTTTGCACCCCGTAATCCGTCGCCGGCAGCACGTCGGGGCGGCCCAGTCGGAAAATCAAAAGCATCTCCACGGTCCAGCGCCCGACGCCTTTGATGGAGGTTAACTTTTCCACCAGTTCCTCGTCACTCATGCGGCTAGCCTTGCGGGATTCGGGCACAACGCCGTCAATGGTAGCCTGCGCGATGTTACGGATGTACTGCGTTTTCTGGTTCGACAATCCCACACCTCGCAGGGTGCCGACTGGAAGCGACAGGATGCTCTCGGGCGATGGGAATTTTTTCCCGGGAAAGAGGTCATGCAATCTGCCAAAAATGATACCGGCCACTTTGCCGGACAGTTGCTGGTAAACGATGGAGCGTACCAGTGAAGCGAAGATGGTGCGGCTTTTATCCGGCTTAAGGGTACAGGGGCCAATACGTCGAATGACCTTGGCCAAGTCGGGGTCGACTTTTTTCAGATGCCGAATTGCTTTCGTGGTGTCCACGGCCAAACGTTTGGTTGATCGGCCTAGTGCGCTGTCACCGTTTCCGAGGGAGCGGGCTTGAAATAGTCCTCACGAATCCAGTCGGCGATCAGGCCGATTTCGTCGTCAGTCAGGATTTTTTTCTCCCCAAAAGCCGGCATGCGATCATTGGTTTCGGGGTAGAACTTCTCGTGCTCCGGGTTTTTTACGAAATCGATGATCCATTGACGCGAGCCGTAACCGGTCAACTCCGGCCCATCAACGTCAGGATCCGGTTCCTGAAACGCGTGACAGTCGATACACGCGATGTCGTCGATCAGATGGTCGATGCCTCGCTTGATTTTCTCGGCGTCGGCCTTGTCCTTCTCGGCCTGTGACGGGAGCTTGGCTTCGGCGGAGAGCGCGAGTACGACCAGATCAAGCATCTCTTTTTCCTCCTCGTCGTACTTGGTGACTTTACGCTTCAGGAAGCGGCGGTACATGTCTCCCTCCTGATGTACCGTTCCACCGAAAAACCGGTGGCTGATGTACTTGTCCGGCGTGAGCAAATCAGTGAGCCATTCGCGGCTGGCGAAGCCCTTCAAATCCGGAGCGCTTGAAGCTTCCTTGGATTTGGTGCTGGCAATGATTTCGTATTCTGCCTCCTCATTTGCATCGATAATCGCCTGAACTTCGGCCCACTCATTGGTGGAGTTTTTCTTCCGAGCCATCCATTCCGGATGCACCGCCTCCGACGAGGCAAAGCGTTCCCACTCCGAGGTGCGAAGTTTCAGGTCTGCGAGAGTGGCTACAGGTGACAGTTCATGCCCCAAGCCATCGTGCCCTCCGTACCGGTGGCAGCTTGCACAGTGCTGGGCGAAAAGCTTGGCGCCCTGAGTCTTAGGATCGCTCTTAAGCAGGTTCAACGCGGTAGACTCAATCCCCTCGTGCTTGGCCAACTCGATCGCTCGCTGAGCGTCTCGATGATTATCGAGCAGAGCCTTGAGATAGGTCGAACTATTCCCCCCTGCGACATCNTCTTGCTTGGCCAAAAAAGTCAGTGCACCGGCTCCACCGAGAAACACGAACATGATACCAATGTTGAANGCATGGCCCACCTTCCATTTGCCAATGAACGGCATCAAACAAATCAAGCCAACAAACATACCCGGGATATAAATAGCACCCCAAACTTCCCTGTTCCCTGCGAACGCATCCAGCTTGAGAAACTGGAATAGNTATAGGAAATACCANTCCGGCCGGGCGGCGGAGAACGGCTCGGAAGGATCGGCCGGTGAGGACAGGTGTGCGCCGTGATACCAGATNACNAAAAACATGACGGTCGCCATCACTGCCAAACAGGCCACGGCATCCTTGAAAACCTGATCNGGCCAAAAGTAGGCGTCCTTTTTCTTTTTCGGCACGGCCGGGGTGATNCCGTGGCGGCGAAACAGATAGATATGGCCGATCACCAGCAGCACGATCAGTGCCGGCAACACGCCTGCATGNAGCGCAAAAAATCGGGTCAATGTGTGATGCCCGTAATCCGTTCCACCGACCACGAGTTTTTGCAGCTCCGGACCGGCAAACGGCACAAGGTTCACAAGGTTTGTCGCTACCTTGGTTGCCCAGTATCCCTTTTGATCCCAAGGCAAAAGATAGCCTGTCAGCGACAACGCCAANACGAGTTTGAGTAAGATGACGCCAAACCAAAAGTTTACCTCACGCGGAGCCTTGTACGCGCCGTCAACCAGCACCTGCATTAAGTGCAGCAGCAANAGGATCGGCATCGCCTGTGCCATCCAGTGGTGGATGCCGCGCAGCAACCAACCGCCGGNCATCTCGTTTTGGATGTAGTTGACCGACTCCCACGCATCGCCNGAGCTNGCGCTGTAGCCCATCCACAAAAACACTCCGGTGACGAACTGCACGAACAGCGCAAAGGTCAACGTACTGCCCCAGACGTATCGCCAGCGGGAGCCNCCCGGGATNTTCTCGAACAACACATCCTTGGTCAGGCTGCGAATCCCCGTCCGATNATCGATCCAATCAATGAGCGGCTTCATGACAATGGTACGGGATGAGCATGGCCCGGTTGGAAGTTTTGGAATTTCACCCAGACTTCCAACGTGTTGCGCANTTCAATTTCAAGAGGATCCATTGCNCGCGGGCTCACCCCTGAGAGAATGGCTCCGTCCAACTTGAAGTTGCTGTTGTGGCAGGGGCAGTAAAAATCATTTTCACCCGCGCGATAATCGATNAAGCAACCCAGATGCGGGCAGACCGTGTGCAGTGCCTTCACCTTGCCATCCACCCTGCGCAGGTACACCGCNCCGATACTGATGTTCTTGAACTTGTTCCAGGCATCCTTCTTGTCGGCGATCACGGAAAACTTGGCCGGGATGCCGTTGGCCGGGATNGCGTCGAGCGTGGTCACCTTNATGAAGCCGTCCCCGGAGCTGCCCTTCTCTCGAGTGAGCGGATTGAGGTACGCCCAAATGCCAGCCCCAAACGGAATGACGCTGATGATGCCCCCGATGAAAACGGAGAGAAACTTGATGAAGCCGCGCCGCTCCTCAACCGGTCCTCCTGTGGCGGTCTCCGGTTCAATCGACGCCTCAACCTCCGNGATACGACAGGCCGCAGGTGNGGGGTCGGGAGTGGAGGCCTCGACCGGGGCCTCGGGAACCGGNTGCGGTCCCGCTTGGCCAAGCGATTCGTCCACTGCCGGCTGCTCGGACACGGCAGGGATTTCGGATTGGGTTTCCTCGTTGCNNTTATCCACCTTGAATCGCGCNAAAGTTACAACTTGGCCAAGCAGCCTCCGAGTAAAAAACGTGCTTGGCNAAGNGGAAATTTAAACATTCAGAGCCGCAGGTGCTCCCAAAGATCAGTTGGTTGAAGACGGAGATTGATGTAAAATTCGCCAAAACCGCCGTATCGGGCACTCACCTCGTCAAAACGCATTTCGTAAACGATCTCCTTCACGGCATCAGTCTGGTGCGCCATCAGCGTCACGCCCCACTCCCAGTCGTCCAATCCGGTCGAGCCGGTGATGAGCTGCTTGATCCGATCGGCGTAAGTGCGGCCGACCCTCGCGTGGCCGGCCATCAGTTTTTTCCGGGCGTCAAAATCGAGCGAGTACCAATTGTCAGCCCCATCCCGGCGCTTGAGCATCGGGTAAAAACACATGACCTCCCAGTCCGGCATCTCGGGGTACAGCCGGTAATGCTCGTAGTCCTTACGCATCTTGGCCAATTCGTCCAACTTGGTATCGAATTCCGGCGTGCCCGGCTCGAGCCGAAACTCACCCATCACTCGACGCTTCGAATCCTCCACCGATGGCATGTATTCAGACAGCTCCGTCACGCTGAGGTAATTGTAAACCGGCACCAACGCTCCACCCGGGAAGCAGGCCTCGATATCCCGGTGTAACTGCGCCACCGTGCCGAGTTCTTCACCGAGAATAAAAAACGCCAGATCCGCCTTGCCGCCGACATTGGCGTAAGTACGAATGCAGGGATGACACGCGTTGGCGTTGGCCTCGCAAAGCGACTGCAGCTTGGCCTCGGCCTCGGCAGATGCGCCCTCAGGCAGCGACTCCCAAAGCTGGCGGTCGATCGAGTAAAACAGATGCATCACGTGGATGCCCTGATCCAGTTTGACTTGTGGTAATGCCATAAAACAACCGGTAAACCGGGAAGCGAAGTCTGCCCAAGCGCCACTCCGAAAACAAGAACGCTTGGCCAAGCGCTTGGTTTAACGCCCCGTCGGCTTGAGCGCCGTGTCGATAAACGGCCACATAAACTTGGGATAAAAACGGTGGCCGCCGCTGCCCCACTTGAGAGCCGTGTGGCTGGGCACACCTGCGGATTTGAAAATGCCCTGCACCTCAAGCCCCAGCGCCTCCACCGTTGGGCGATGGTGCAAGCCATCCTTCACTCCATGTAACAGCAGCAAATGTCGCGGAGCGATCAGCCCGGCAAACTCCTTCCAGTCCCCCCAGTTTCGCAACCCCGGCACGAGACAACAATCACAGTGGAAAATATAGCCCTCCTCACTCGCCACCGAGGTGAAAGAGCAACTCGGGATCGCCACCGTAATCCGTGGATCGATCGCAGCCGTCTGCGCCGTGAGCACCCCCCCCCCGGAGTTTCCGGTCATGACGATAAGCTGTGGATCGACCTCCGGCTGCTGTTCCGCCCAGTCCAAAATCCGCTGCATGTCCCAGACACGTTCCGCCGTAGGCGTCCGGCCGCCGAGGAGACAATGAATCAACTGCGCGCGACACGGTCGCTTGCCGTGTCGCCCCTTTGGGTCGGGTACGAGTAATTCATTTGCCAAGCCGCGAGTCGCCGGNGCGATCGCCACGAACCCCCGCCGCGCNGCCTGCTCGGCGATGTTCCCCTCGCNAGCNAAGATCTCCTCACGATGCTTCCCATTTTTGTACGNGCCGGAATAGGAGTGAAGCCCCAACNNGTCGTGGCCNTGCGGTGCAATAAAAAGCGGACGCCGNCCNTTCACATTCGCCGGAACCAGATAGTAAAACGGCACAAGGATACCCGGCTCTGTTTCGATCGAGTTCAACTGACGGGTGAAACCTCCATCCATGTTTTCGGCTACCTGCCTGAGGACCTTCGGCTCGAAACCAGCCATCTGCTCCCGCATCTGCTCAAGGCCAATCAGTTTGACCAAGGCACTCCGCGCGGACGTTTGCCACTNGGCCAAATCCGCAGTGGGATCAAACGCAAACTGCCGTTTCCCTGATTGTATCCTNTGCAGATANGAAGCCACCGGTTCCTCGTAAGACACAAATGGCTTGGCCGGCGCCTCGGAGCTTACGGTTTGGGCTATGAACAAAAGACAAAACGCAACGCCTCCCCGGTTCAAAAGTGACTGATTCATCCGCCCCAAGTTGGGTCACAACTATCGCGAACATTCAACGCAATAAACAAAATCTCCCTACTGGCGAGCGGGTATTTTTGCTGGCTTGAAACGTCGGCAGACAATTTAATCACCGGACAGTGCCGAGAGTGGAACTTGACACCATTCAAATTCCGTTGGGCAACCGAGAACACACCTTCTCGTATCCCAAAGCCGAGTCGGAAATGATACATTCCGTGCTCAATGGCGAGGACTACCCGCTAGAAGAGACGCGCGTTGTATGCAACGCACCGGTCATTCTGGACGTCGGGAGCAACTGTGGAGCGGCGGCGATTTTTTTCAAAAACAACCATCCCGGAGCCCGCGTCATCTGCTTCGAACCGTCAGCGACGACGTTCGAGTTACTTAAAAAAAAACACGAGTGAAATCGAGGGAATCGAATGTCATCCGTTTGGGCTCTGGGACAAGGAAGGCACGTTCCAACTACACCAAGCGCCCAACGCGCATTCCGGTGCGGCGACGTTACGGCCTTCTGCCGCTTGGCCAAGCGACGCCCCGTCCGAGGAGATCGTCACCAAAAAACTCAGCAGCGAACTGCCTCGGCTTGGTCTCGAAAAAGTTCACATCCTCAAAATTGATGCCGAAACCGTCGAGGCGGACATCCTTCACGAAGTCCTCACCAACGCCCCGGGGATTGAGATCGAAAATATCTTCGTCGAGTACCATGGGATTGCGATTCGGAAATATTTAACGGAAGAGCTTTCGGCTCGATATGACGTTCACCTCTGTAACGTCCTCTCCGACCGGCAGGGAACCCTCCTGTTTGTTTTACGAAATTGAACACGATCAAAAACCTCATCACTTGCCCAAGCGCATTACTGCTCGCTGGTTGCCTTCACTGGCCGGATGCACCGGAAGATCCCCAAGTACAGGTGCAACCCAAGGGCATCGAGGAAATCCAACTCCGGGCGGACGGACCACTCCGAGCCAAAGCGTCGGCCGCTTTCCCGCAACTCACGCTTGGCCTAGCGCCGAGCAGGATCAACTCAACAAGGCAATCGAATCGCTCTTCGTCAACCGCTACAAACCAGCGTTCCCGAAATGTTCCGACAGGCGGCGGCCGCCAAGAACGAAGCCTCCAGCGACCCGACAAAACTGGNNGCAAATTTTTANGATTGGACNATTCAGGATAGCTACGAAACGGCATACCNCCACCGCTGGGTGGTGAGTGTTCGCNGNAAACGCTACGAATACACCGGAGGTGCGCAGGGCAACACAACGTTCTTTAANGCCAACTTTTGGATCCGAAACGGAAAGGTTGAACCTGTGCGGCTCGCACAGATTTTCAANCCGATGNACCTNTGGCATGGCCGAATCGAGGAGATGATTCGGCGCAAGTTAAAGGCGTAAAACGCGCTTTGGCTCAACAATGTCTCGCGCTAGGAACTGCTCGGTGCAGCGTTCACGTTTTCCAAAAAAGGGCTCGAGTTCCACTACCCCCCTACACCGTCGGCCCCTAAACCCAGGGGAGTTTTCACGTACTAGTGCCCATGGCGGAAATTCGGCATTTAATTTCCCCCGGCGGGTCGATGTCACAAATGGCGAAGTAATCGGCTGGGATTTTCAGGACGATTCCTTCATCGTCTGCGCAACGATTGATGTTTGAAAAAATTTCCATTCACACCCCGCGCCAATTCGTCCCGGCAGTCCTGAACCCCGGCGAATGGACCGCCCTTGAACCGTTGTTTGACCAACTCGAAGCGCAACTGGCCGATGCCTCCGATGCCGCTCAACTCGAACAGGCGATCCTGAACTGGGAGGAACTCTCCGCCGCTATTGCCGAGGAAGGTTCCAAACGCTATATCGCGATGACCTGCCAAACCGACGACAAGGCAGCAGAACGGGCCTACCTTGAGTTTGTCGAAACGATCGAACCGGAGGAAAAACAACGTAACTTCCGCTTGGCNAAGGCCTTNACCGAACACCCGCACCGCAGCGGGCTCGACCCNAGCCGCTACGAGGTGTTCACCCGTGACACCGNGCTCGAGGTCGAATTATTCCGCATCGAGAATGTTGCCCTCGAAACGGAAACCTCCAAACTTGGACAGCAGTACCAAAAAGTCATCGGCGGCCTCACGGTACAATTCGACGGGGAGGAACAGACCCTCGTCCAAATGGGACGCTATCTTGAAGAGACCGATCGCAANCGCCGTAAGAAAGCATGGGAACTCGTTGCCAACCGCCGGCTCGAGGAGGCCGAAAAAATCGATGACCAGCTCGACGAACTGGCTACGTTGCGAAACCAAATGAGTAGCAATGCCGGTTTTGAGAACTATCGCGATTATGCGCACCAACGCCGTGGGCGATTCGATTATTCGCCGGACGATTGCATCGCGTTTCAGGATGCCATCGAGCAGGAAATGGTGCCGTTGCTCCGCGAACTGCACGACGAACGCCGTAGAGCACTCGGCGTTGACTCAGTCAAACCGTGGGACACCGCAACCGATCCACAAGGCCGTTCCCCGCTCAAACCGTTCGAGGAAGTCTCCGAGTTGATCAGCCGCTCGCAATCGATTTTTGATCATGTCGATGGCCAACTCGCCGGCTGGTTTCAGACCATGCAGGATCTCGACTTACTCGACCTCGCCAACCGCAAGGGCAAGGCACCCGGCGGTTACCAATGCTCGCTCGACGAGGCCCGNCTGCCGTTCATTTTCATGAACTCCGTCGGCGTGCAACGCGATGTCGAGACCCTGTTGCACGAGGCCGGACACGCCTTCCACGCGATGGCCAGTCAGGACGAGCCACTGCACTCCTACCGACACGCGCCGATCGAGTTTTGCGAGGTCGCCTCGATGGCAATGGAACTGCTCGGAGGGGAATATCTCGAGGCATTTTATGACGCGGAAGCGGTGCGCCGCGCCCGCATCGCGCACCTCGAGGGCATCGTTTTTGTGTTCCCGTGGATCGCAACGGTGGATGCCTTTCAACACTGGCTCTACCTGAACCCCGGCCATACCGTCGCCGACCGCGACGCCGCGTGGAGTGAACTGATGAAACGCTTTGGAGGCAACGTAGACTGGGCCGGTTACGAACAAGCCAAGGCCAAGTTTTGGCACAAACAATTGCACATCTTCCTGCATCCGTTTTACTACGTCGAATACGGCATCGCCCAACTTGGCGCACTTCAGGTTTGGGCCAACAGCAAACAAGATCGCGCCAAGGCATTGGCCGACTACAAGGCTGCGCTGGGACTGGGTGGTTCACGGCCACTGCCGGAGTTGTTCGAGCGCTGCAACATTCGTTTCGACCTTAGTCGCGAAACGGTCGCCCCAATGGCAGAATTGCTACGAAAAGAATTGGCGGCGTTGAAGGGTTGAGTGTCAGCGGTTAAGCAACCAGATCACCAATCCGATTAACGCCGAACCGCCTACACCGGCAATCAGGCTCCACATAAAAATCATCTTGTGACGGCGGCGATTGGACCGTCCCATCCCGGGCAGCAAATAGTACCGATGCTCCTCGCCGTCTTCTCCTGATCTTTTTTTCCCTAAACCGAACATGTGCGTTGGCCTCACACTCGAGGCGGCAAACCGTATTCGGTTCATGCCAAAAAAACAACCGCGCTTGGCCAAGCGCAGTCTCTTCGCTAACTTGGCTCCGTGAGTTTCGTCGAGCAGTTCGACCAGTTACCAATCGATGCGCTTTGCCGCGCGGCGCAGGAGGCTTCCAGTTCGGAAGTTTCTGCCGCCTTGGCCAAGCGCGAGCCGGGGCTGGGCGATCTCGCCGCCCTGCTCTCTCCGGCCGCTACCGACCAACTTGAGCACTTGGCCAAGCGCTCTAACCAACTCACACAACAACGCTTCGGCCGCGTTATCCGCCTATTCGCCCCGCTCTATCTAAGCAACGAATGCATCAACAACTGCACCTATTGCGGCTTTTCCCGGGACAATCCCATCCTGCGCGTGACGCTCTCAGTCGACGAGGTCGTGCGCGAAGCCCGGGCGTTGGCGGCGCAGGGTTTTCGAAACATTTTACTCGTCGCCGGAGAGCATCCGAAATTCGTCTCCGGCACCTACATGACCGAGTGCGTGGCGGCGCTGCGCGAAGCCGTCCCGTCCATCTCGCTCGAGGTCGGGCCGATGGAAACGGAGGAGTACATGCCTCTCGTTCAGGCTGGTAGTGAGGGACTGGTGGTGTATCAGGAAACCTACCACCGCGAAGTGTACGCAGACATGCACACCTCCGGCCCGAAACGAAATTTCAATTGGCGCCTCGAGACGCCGGAGCGAGCACACGAAGCCGGTTTTCGACGGCTTGGCATCGGGGCCCTGTACGGCCTGAGTGATTGGCGGCGCGAGACCATCTGCCTCGCCGCTCACGCGCAGTACTTGCTGCGACACTGCTGGAAATCCCAACTCACGGTCTCACTGCCACGGCTCCGACCCTGCGCCGGCGAGTTCGAGCCTTTGACCCATTTTGACGACCGCGCTTTGGTGCAAACCATATGCGCCCTACGGCTATTTCTGCCAGACCTCGGCATCGTGCTTTCCACCCGCGAACCGGCCAATCTACGCGACCGACTGATCCCTCTTGGCATCACCACTATGAGCGCCGGAAGCCACACCGAACCGGGCGGCTACACCGGGGCCGGCAACGACAACCTGCACTACACAGAGCGCGGCAAAATCCGGGAACTTGCTGAAAACGCCAACGAATGGACGACACCTGACGAGCGCGCCACCAACGCGACCGGACAGTTCGACATCGCAGACGAACGGCCGCCGAAAACCGTCGCCGAGACCATCACCCGCCTTGGCTACGAACCGGTCTGGAAAGATTGGGACAACGCTATCCTCGCAAACTAACGCGGCTGTCGTTTTTTTAACTGAAGCGGAAAACAAGCAGTTCACCGGTGGCCTCGGTGACCTTGAACGGCTCAGCAATTCGCAAACCCTGCACCCAAAAAATCCGACCATCGATTGCTTCACCAAGAACACGCAGGTGACGTTCCTCACGCGCAATTTTTTGATTCACGAAGAGATCCTGAAGCTTCGCAGAGCCACTTTNGCCGATCGGCACGAACCGGTCGCCCGGTTGCCAGTGTCGCAGCGTGATCGCTTGGCCAAGCGCTCCGGCATCGAACACTTCACTGCCCTCNGCTTGGCCAAGTTCCTTCCACTTGGCCAAGCCGCCGGGCAAGCGTTCCCATGAAAACCGCAGCCCGACAAAAGCCACCTCCCCAGTTTGGCCAAGCAGCGGCACCTCGCAACGATCGACNGAAAACACGGTCTCAAGCACAGCCTTGGCCCACTCGACTTGGCCAGCCTCATTTCGCTGAAGCCGTTTGCCGGGGGATACTTCGATCGCTTGGCCAAGCCGAGTTCGCAGCGCCTCCACCAAATCGAACGAAGGCTCGACCTCAAGCGAGAACAACTGCCGCTGAACCACCTGTCGTTGNACGGCCACCGGTAGTTCATCAAAANCACCCTCAGCTTGGNNAAGCCACTTGGCCGCCAACGCGTCAATGCAGTCGGCATCGTCCCCGGCAAGCTGCATCGCCTTGGCGATTTGCAGATGNACCGCCGGCCCAAACCGATCACTCAGATCGGGTAAAAGTTCGTGCCGAATTTGGTTGCGCAAAAACCGNGTATCCGCNTTGGTTTCGTCCTCGCGAAATGCCACGTCAACCTCGCTGGCGTAAGCCTCAACCTCCNCTCGGCGAACCTCGATCAGCGGGCGAACAAGCATCACGCTGGGGTCGATCGGNGACGGGGATTGCACTGCCATCCCNGCCAAACCGCGCTGGCCCGCTCCACGAAACAGTCGAAGAAAAAAGGTCTCCACCTGATCGTCCGCATGATGCGCAAGCACGATTGNNGAAGTATCCAANCGCTTGGCCAAACGGGCGAAAAAAGCGTAACGCAACTCCCGTGCCGCTGCCTCCAACCCTTCGCCGGTCTCCGCCGCTCGCCGTCGCGTATCGCCACTGCCCGCTTCGAACGGCAAGCCGGATGCGCTCGCCGCCTGCTCAACAAACGCGGCATCCGCCTCACTGTCCTCACCGCGCAGTTGGTGATCAAAATGAGCAACGACTAAACGCGCACGAAGGGTAAGTTCAGGCTTGGCCAAGACATCAAGCAGCACCATCGAATCGATGCCACCGGAAACGGCTACAATGATTTTTGAAGTTCCCGGGAAGAGGTTTTTTGTCCGGGCCAGTTCGCTCACCTTTTCCGCGAGCGGATGCATGGATCAGCGGCGCCTGACCGGTTCGGGTTTCGGCTTTTTGGCACGCAGCACCAGCAGCCAATCGCCGGCATCCGGTGCCGGGCATTCCAGCGCGGAACCGCGAAGCACAGCCAGAACGTCACTGCGTTCACCGGTGCGCGGGCTGACCCATGTAGCGAGCAGCGGTGCCGGCAACTTGGTCACGTTGATCTTCAACCGCACTTCGGTCGGGGTGTACACGACCACAAGGTCGCCATCGGCAGAGCTCGAAGCCGCAACGTGTTTTGCGAGGTCGTCGTCGCCCGGTTGCTCCAGTAGCACGGAGGCATCGGGGCGTAGTTTGTGAAAATCGATCGACTGAAACAGATCGGTCAAATGAACGACTTGCTCACCGCCTTCGTAGATAATCGATTCGCGCCAGTCCGGCGGCGTGCCCGCATCGGGATGACCGGAAGTCGCGGCATCACCATTGTCCCAACCCCAAACACCGGCCACACCGTAGCTGACCCCAGCGGTCGGCGTGCTCAACAGGCTCCAATAAAGCGCACGGCGAACGTGGTTGGAGGAGATGGGAACTTGTTTGCTGTAGCTTGGCTGCCACTCGTAAGCCGGTTCGAGATTCACGATCGGGCGATGCGGCAGCTTGTTCCAGTCGCGACTNGGCGGCCCATGATGAATCCAATTGTTGGTGGCATCATCGATATCGTGGCCGCTTTGGTAGCCCATCGCTGTCAGCCATTTGTCATCGCGAAAAAATTCCTGCACCCAGCTCTTGCCTTTGGGATGCATAAAAACGGGCGCGTGACTTCGGTCTCCAAATATGCCCTGCCCAAGCTTGCGCCAACGCGCCGCGCGTTCGCCGGTGTAGTCGCCGTCACCGGCCAAAATCCACGCCCCAAACACGCCGCCCCAGCGAGCTACCATATAGCGCCCGAGCAAAATCGCCTGGTCATCCGGCAGCGAATGGATCGGGTTTGCATCGCCTTCGATCGCCCAATACAAAATCGGCACACTGACCAACCCAGCTCGGTTGATCATCTCCACCCGCTGGTCCAGTCGCTGAAAGTACCCGGCGTTAATACTGATCTTTTCTTTGCCCGCGAACGGCTTGTCACTATTCGCATCGCCGTCTGGAGCACCGCGCCACGGAGTCGCCACCCACTGTACTGCGGTGAAGCCCTGATCCCTCCTGATCTCGAGGTAATCCTTCCAATCGAATTCATTCGACTTGAGCGGGCCGTTCCACGCTGTGTCCGCCATCCAAAAAAACGGCGTCTCATTATCGTGCATGAAATGAGTGCGAGAACGTGCCACCCGAATGGGGCCATTGCGCGTCAACGCCGAATCACCGGTCGGTGCCGTACAGAGGAACTCGCCTTCAAGATTGTGCAACCCACGATTGTNCTGATCCGAGCAGGTTATCTTGAAAGACCANTTNCCAACCATGTCCGGCATGAAACGAATCTTCCAATNATTGCCACCATCCCAAAAACCATCGNCCTCCACCGAGTCTCCCACTGGCGGCTTGAAAGTCGCCTTGAGTTGCACTTCCTGAACCGGGTTATCGTACGACTTTAGGCTGACCAGCTCTCCCTGAAAACGGGACCACTTGGGGATCAGCGTCTGATCCTCCTGAGCCGCCGCAAAAACAGCAGAACCGATGAATCCGAACAGGACAGCCAAACCGGCCGCCCGGTTGATAAAATTGTGTCTGGAGAGAAAACGCATAAACAGTGCGATCAGGAACCGGCGGGAAGATGTCAGAAACCGCCCGGAAGCGCAAACGGGATTCTAAGATCTCAANCTGATCAGCACAGNGGCCGAAACGGCCCAGAATTAACCGAAGTTNCTAGCGATACCGGNATTTCCCGTACAACACAGCCGCGCGTAATCCAAATTGCCCGCTATAGNAGCCAACAAGGAGTTCAAGGTTNGAGCCCTGTTCGAATAACCACGACAAACCACCTGTTTCCGTCAAGGGAACACCGCTTGCTTGCTTGGTGGGGTTGGGTGCTTCATCTTTTCTGCATTCGACGATGAGGCGTTTTTCCTTTTTCTTTTTTCTGCTGGGTTTTGTCATGTGGACTGAAGGGGCGGTGGTGATCAATGAGGTTCACCNCGATCCGGATGTCAAAATCGAGCTGGTCGAGTTTATCGAGTTGCACAACACCNGCGATCAACCGGTCGAACTCGGCGGGTGGACGTTGGAGAATGCCGTGCAATTCACCTTCCCNGCCGACAGCTCCATCCCGGCCAAGGGTTACACGGTTGTCGCGCATCAACCGGCTCAGTTCGAAGCCAAGTTCGGTGTNGAAGCNCTTGGCCCGTGGATTGGCAAACTCAACAACGACGGCGAGCGGATCGAACTCCGNGCACTGGACGGCCAACTGGTCGATCGNNTTNGTTATNGGCTTGGTTTCCCGTGGCCGATCGTGGGCGATTCGCCGGGCTATTCCATCGAGCTGATTCATCCCGATCTCGACAACAACGATGGCCACAATTGGAAAGCTTCNGTGCNCGGTGATGCCTCCAACAAATCCAATCGACTCATCCGNAAGGGCAGCGCGTGGAAATATNTCAAGGGCAAAAAGGAGGCGTCCAATCCCCGTTCAGCGTGGCNCAAGGTCGACCATGCCGAGACCGGTTGGTTGAGTGCCANNACGCCGATTGGTTATGGGGAGAATTTCATGAAGAAAACGTTGAGCGACATGCGNAACGNCTACACTTCGGTTTACTTTCGAAAGAAATTCACGGTGAAGGATGCAAAAAAAATTGGNGCCCTAAAACTNGCTATCCAATTTGACGATGGCTTCAACGCCTGGGTCAACGGACGCCATGTGGCTGGCAGCAACATGGCCACCAAGGAGCCGAGATTCAGCACCAGTGCTAGTTCGGCGATCGAGGAGCACAGTTTTGTCGAATTCGATCTGACTTCCCCCGGTGGGTATTTGGTCGANGGGGAAAACGTGATTGCGATTCAAGCGCACAACGCATCGATCGGCGGGAGCAGCGATTTCTTTTTTGATGCAGAACTAACTGCCGTGGTTGGGCCTTCCAATCGAGGACCAACACCGGGCGCGCGCAACTCGGTTTTCTCCGCCGAGACAGTGCCGCGTTTGGTCAAAGTGGAGCACCTGCCGAAGCAGCCGAAACATGGGGAGACGGTAACGATCACGACCGAGCCCAGTTTGGTGCCGGAGGGTGCGGAATTGGAGGTCGAGTATCAGGTCGTTCGCCCCGGGAGCTACGTCCATATCGACGATGCGGCGTACGAGCAAAACTGGAAAACGCTCCCGATGAACGACCTTGGCCAAGCGGGTGATGCCAAGGCCAAGGACGGTGTCTACACGGCGCAGATACCCAAGTCGGTTCAGCAGCACCGGCATCTCATCCGCTACCGGGTGTCGATTCGTACCGCGCTTGGCCAAGCGGTCACCGCGCCCTACCCCGACGACACCGCGCCCAACTTTGGCTACTTTTGCTACGAAGGCGTGCCCAAATGGTCCGGCCGAGCGCGCACGCGCGACAAGGTCGTGGAGTACTCGTCCGAGGCACTGACCCAGGTGCCGGTTTACCATTTGATCTCCAAGAAAAACGATGTGGAAACGTCCACGTGGAACGAGCAGTACCGTGGCGATAATTACAAGTGGAAGGGCACGCTGGTTTACGAAGGCGAGGTGTACGACCACATCCGCTACCGGGCACGAGGCGGCGTATGGCGCTATGCGATGGGTAAAAACATGTGGAAGTTCGACTTCAATCGGGGGCACGGATTTCAGGCGCGCGACCACTACGGACGCGAATACAACACCCGCTGGGACAAATTGAATTTCTCTGCCTGCATCCAGCAGGGCAACTACCTTCACAGGGGCGAGCACGGGATGTTTGAGGCGGTCGGCTTCAAGCTGTTCAACCTCACCGGAGTCGAGGCGCCGAACACTCACTGGGTGCATTTCCGGATCATCGACGAAGCGGAGGAAACCGGGGCCACCCAGCACGACGGTGATTTCTGGGGACTCTATCTCGCGATCGAACAGATGGACGGGCGGTTCCTCGACGAACACGGTTTACCGGACGGCAACCTGTACAAAATGGAGGGAGGCTCCGGTGAACTTAACAATCAGGGTCCACTCGCAGCGACCGACAAGTCCGACCTCAACTCCTACCTGAACCGCTATAAGGGCAACCCTTCTGAAAGTTGGTGGCGTACCAACATGGACCTGCCGAGGTACTACAGCTATCGCACGGTCGTCGAGGGCATCCACCACTACGACATTGGCTACGGCAAAAACTATTTTTACTACCTCAATCCCGAGACACAAAAGTGGGCCACCCTGCCGTGGGATCTGGACCTGACGTGGGCCAGCAACATGTACGGAAACGGCGAGGAACCCTTCAAAAGTCGGTTGCTGCTCAACTCGGTTTTCAAGGTCGAACACGGCAACCGCGCCCGCGAGATTCTCGACCTGCTTTTCAACAACGACGAAGGCTACAAACTGATAGACGAACACGCAGGGATCATCGACGGTTTGGACACCAGCAAGCCGTCGATCGTCGATGCCGACCGGGCAATGTGGGACTACCATCCAGTCATGGTCTCCGGCAAAGTGAACTCCAGCAAAGCCGGCAATGGGCGTTTTTACCAAAAGGCCAGCACAAAGGATTTCCCAGGCATGGTGAAGTTGATGAAAAACTACGTCCGCTCCCGTCGTACGTTCATCCTCCGCACGGCCGCCCGCGACACGAGGTTTCCTGATCAGCCGGAGATTCGTTACGTCGGAGGCGAAAACTTTCCGGTGAACAATCTCCGTTTTCACAGTTTGGAGTTCGCTGACAAAACCGGGGAATTTGCCGGGATGAAATGGCGTCTGGCAGAGGTCACTGCACCCGACGCCCCAGCGTTCGATCCGCAGAACCCACGCAAGTACGAGATCGATGCCGTTTGGGAGTCCGACGTGATTGGAGAATTTGTCGACCATGTCGCGATCCCGGAGGGAGTGGCCAAGGTCGGACACTGGTATCGCGCCCGGGTGNGGATGCTCGACGACACCAACCGGTGGAGCCATTGGTCCGACCCAATCGAATTTCAAGCCGGCGAACCGGACACACTCGAACGCCTGAAGAACCACCTCGTTTTGAGCGAGTTGATGTATCACGCCCGCGAGGGGGCCGACTTTGATTATTTGGAACTGCACAACACGAGCGANGTCAGCCTCGAAGTTNGCGGGGTCGCGATCTCAGGCGGGGTTCGGTTCATNGTCCCGCCGNACACGCAGCTTNCGCCCGGCCANTTCGCGCTGGTGATNGGGAACNACGACGTGGCNGCGTTCCGCGCGCACTANAAGTTGGCCGACTCNACACNNATCCTNGGCTCTTACCGTGGCAAACTGGCGAACAACGGTGAACAGCTTTGGGTGCAGTCCGCAACTGACGGATCGACGCTGGTATCACTCGAGTTCAGCGATGACGACGACTGGCCACAGGCGGCGGACGGCGATGGCCGTTCGTTGATTCCAGTGGTGACGGACCCGGAAAAACAGGCACTCGGCGAATTGAATCATTCGAAAAGCTGGATCCTCAGTGCGGCCAACGGCGGCTCGCCCGGTCTCGACGACGGCCAAGCGGTGTTGCCCAAGGACAGCGATCAGGACGGCCTGCCTGATGCGTGGGAATTGGCGCACGGCCTGAACCCGCTTCTGGACGACGCAACGGAAGATCCTGACGGCGATGGGGCGAGCAACACACATGAGTTTCTCGCCGGCACACTGCCCAAGGACACGGCCAGCATCCTGCAGTTGAGGTTGGCGCTTGGCCAAGCGGGGCAACTCGAGGTTGTGTTCACCATGCGCTCCGGGCGCTCGTACATGTTGCAGTCCGCCGACACACCCGCCGGCCCGTGGGGCGCGCTCCCGGGCGACGTGTTCCACTGGTCCAAGGGCTTGGAAACAGAGGTGCAACGAGTCGCGATTGGCCCGGCGGAAAACTTGGCCAAGCGCTTCTATCGGCTGCGAGTTCAGCGTTTGGCAGATTAACGATTTGAGGCTACCCTCCAAGGCCGCGTGGCCACCGAGTGCGCCACGGCCGGGCAAAAAACATGGATATTCAAGTAGCAGTGCTGTGCGACGCAGCCACGGATTATAAGGGCAAACTGAATCTGCTCGGCACGTTCAACTCGGTCTATACTCAGGAACTGCCGGCCAACTACCCGCAGTGCTCGATCGTGTTACGAATCGTTTTCAAACGGATCGAGGAGGGCGAGCACAAGTTGCGGATCAACTTCGTCGACGAGGACGGCAAGTTTGTCATGCCCAGTATCGAGCTGCCTTTCGAGGTGAACGTCCCGGCAGCCGACTCCTTCCTTTACCGAAATTTTATTCTCAATATTCAACGGCTGAAGTTTGAAAACTTCGGGCAGCACGCAGTCGACATCGCGATCGACGGCAGGCAGGAAGCCAGTATTCCGCTCGAAGTGAAACAGGTGCCGAACAAGGAAATAGAGGCGGACAGCGAGGAGGACGCCTGACCCCCACCCCAGACCAATCAAGGACAACCCTCGCTTGGTCAATCGACGCGGCCACTGAAAACTGACCATATCCGAATGAACCGCAGACTCATCGCACTCGCGTTGGCGTTAACCGCAACCGCCGTGCCGCAACACGCCTCCGGCGTCATCCTCATCAAGGAGGGGGCTGTCTTTAAATATCACAAGGGCACCAAGGACGCCTCATCGCCACGCTCGGCGTGGACCGGTATCGACTTTGACGACGCCTCATGGCTGCGCGGCAAGATTCCGTTTTACAACAACGAGACGGTCGATGGCGGCACCGAATTGAGTGACATGAAAAACGGCTACTCGACGGTTTATCTGCGCCGAAAATTTCGGTTGAGCGATCCCACCATGCTCGGCATGGGCACGTTGCAAATCAAAGCCGACGACGGCTACGTCGCTTGGCTCAACGGCGTGGAGATCGCCAGCCTGCATAAGCCCACCTCCACACTCCGATACAATTCCCGTTCCGCAAAAACCAACCGCGAACCGATCAAGTGGCACGAGACGCCGATCCACAACATGGTCGGCGCCACCGAGAAAGGCTGGAACGTCCTTTGTGTGATGCTGTTGAACTACAGCAAGGGCAATAGCGATGCATACCTCGACATCCGTTTGTCGGCCAAGGAACGCGAGTTTGTCCCGCCAGAGGTGGTGGCCATCCATCCCAAGCAGGGTGATGTGGAGGAGCTAAAATCGATCACAGTCACGTTCAGCGAACCGATGTCCGGCATTGAGGCCGGCGACCTGATGATCAACGATTATCCCGCCGTCTTCGTCGAAGCCAAGGGCAACGCGTTCACTTTTGATTTGGAACAGCCGTCGCCGGGAAAAATCGATGTATGGTGGGCTCCGAACCACGGGATCGGCGATCAGGCATCGCCCCCGAACGCCTTCGCACCGGAGGACGGGACCTGGTATTATGAACTACTCGACTCCGTCCCACCGCGCTTGGCCAGCCGCCTGCCGGTCGAGGGCACAGTGCGGCAATTTAGCCAAGCGGAGGTGTGGTTCGACGAACCCGTTCAGGGAGTCGACGCCCGAGACCTAATGGCCAACGGCGTTACTGCTGTGTCGGTCACCGGTTTTGGCGCAGGACCGTATTTGTTTTATTTCGAACCGATCCTGCTTGGCCAAGTGGCATTGACTTGGGCGGACGACGCCGACATTACCGACTTCAATCGCACGCCAAACCGGTTCGCTGGCCAAGCGTGGGAAGTGCAGGTCGATGAGGATTATTTGCCGGGCAATGTGGTAATCAGCGAACTCAGCGCAGCATCGGGCAAAAGCTACAAGCGCGTCGATGGAGACTGGATCGAGTTGTACAACCGCAGCGACGACGCCGTGAATCTCGAGGGCTGGTCGTTGACCGATGACCGTCGCAACTTGGCCAAGTGGATGTTCCCCAAGGTGACGATCGCCCCGAAGGAACGGTTCGTGGTTTTCGCCACCGGAGAGGATGACAAAAGCAGAACCAGCCATTTGCACACCAACTTCAAACTCAATCCCAACGGGGAGTTTCTCGCACTCTGCAGCCCCGAAACGCCGAGGCGCGAGGTGGCGTCGGTTCGTTTTCAGGAACAGGCCGCCGGCATCAGCTACGGGTTGAACGCCGAAAATGAGTGGGTGTATTTTGAGACGCAAACCCCCGGCAGGGACAACAGTTCCAAGACCGTCAGCGGCCGAGTGAAGCCGGTGCACTTCAGTCTGCCGCGCGGGTTTTACGAACGGAAATCCCTGTACCTTACACTCTCGACCGATACCCCCGGGGCGACGATTCGCTACACCACCGACGGCGATACCCCGGCGTGCTGCGGCAACGGCCGATACGAAACAGTCGGCAAGGTTTACACCGGCCCTATCCGCATCTCCCGAACCAGCATCATCCGCGCGGTCGCGTACAAGGAAGGGATGCTTTCCTCCAAGGTCAAGACGCACTCCTATTTTTACGGGCTGTCCGCCAGCCGCAAACGGCTTCCCGCTCTTTCGTTGGTGACGGACGACCGGCATCTCTGGGGCTCCAAGGGCATCCAAAAACAACCCAACGCACAGCGGCACGGCATCGCGTGGGAACGCCCGGTCTCTGCCGAGTTGATCCGACCGGATGACAACGGCGGCTTTGCGGTGGACTGCGGGATTCGGATTCAGGGTGGTGGCTACGTCCGGCCGCGGTACAGCCCAAGTGGCCAATTACCGTTCAGCAAATATTCCTTCCGGCTCTACTTCCGAGGCGACTACGGCGCTGGCCGTTTGGAGTACCCGATGTTCGGCGACATCCCGGTGCAGTCGTTCGACCGCATCGTGTTGCGTGCCGGGATGAACGATCACACCAGTCCGTTCATTAAGGACGAGTGGGCTCGCCGGCTTGGCGCGAACACAGGACAGGTTCAGGCCCGNGGCACGTTCGTCAACCTGTTCATCAACGGCAAATATAAGGGCTACTACAACCCNACCGAGCGCATCGACACCAAGTTCCTCGCCGACTGGTATCAGACCGACGAAAACTACGACGTGATGGCCCAGTTCAACGAAGTGCAGGCCGGCAGCAGTACTGCGTGGAGGAAACTGATTTCCAACGTAAGGCGCTACGACCTGACCGATCCCAAACTTTTTCAGACTATCGAAAAGCAGATGGACATGGCNAACTTCACCGACTACCTCCTGCCGCTGATCTGGATCGCCAACCGCGACTGGCCGCACAACAACTGGCGCGCCGCACGCCACAAACCAGATGGCCCATACCGTTTCCATTCGTGGGACGCCGAGCACGCGTTCCAAGCCGGCACCGCTCACAACACGATCAACAGCGAGTTGGGGGCTGGGAACAACGCCGATCTCGCCGTNCTGTTCAACCAACTGCGAAAGAGCCCGGANTTCAANCTGCTGTTTGCCGATCGCGTTCACAAACATTTTTACAACGACGGCGGACTTACCGATGAGGCGATCCGAGCGACTTATGACGAACTTTACAACACNGTTCGCGGCACGGTGAACCTCAGCAAAAACTGGGGNCTCAACTGGATCAAATACCGGCGGCGTAACATGATGANCCACCTCAANGCGGCCAATCTTTTCGCCTCGGATAANGCACCTGAGTTGAACCAGTTCGGCGGACTCGTCCCCGGAGGNTTCAACCTCAAACTCACCTCCTCCAAGGGAGATATTTATTACACNACCGATGGCTCCGACCCCCGCGTGCGCTTTGCCGGGGCCGTTTCCGGCACTGCCAAAAAGTANGATAAAAACAGCGGCATCACGCTCACCACGGGGGCGCAGGTCAAGGCGCGCTCCCTCTCCGGCAGCAAGTGGAGTGCCCTCACTTCGGCCACGTTTCAANNGGGAGACAGCGCCGTGCCGTTGCGCATCACCGAGATCATGTACAACCCGCAGGGCGGCGATGCATTCGAATTTATCGAACTGCAAAACAGCGGCGATGCCGAGTTGGATCTCTCCGGTTTTTCACTGGACGGCATCACGTTCCGTTTTGCTGAAAGCAGCCCGCCNCTTGCTGCCGGCGCNCGGCTTTTGTTGGTAAACGACGCNAACGTAGGGGCGTTTCGCNGCCGTTACCCCGGTGTGAGGNTCGGAGGCCTTTANGAAGGCAGCCTGTCGAACCGCGGCGANCGCTTGGCCTTGATCGATCGCAACGGCGAGACGGTGCTTTCGGTGGATTACAAGGATCGCGGCGATTGGCCAAGCGAGCCGGACGGCGANGGCTACTCGCTGGTCTTGGCCAACACGGACGGCGACCCGGATGNCGCCGCCAATTGGCGAGCAAGCCTGGCCANGGGNGGCACGCCCGGGCGGCCAAGCGCAGATACGACCAAGCCACTGATCGTGATCAACGAGGTGCTCGCAGAGAATGTCGCCGCCGCCAAAAACGGNACACAGTTCCCCGACTACGTCGAACTGAAAAATGTGGCCGGCACCGATGTCTATTTGCAAAACTGGAGCCTNAGCGACAACCCGNCCAAGCCACGAAAATACAACCTCCCGGCCGGCGTTGTGATCAAGGCCAACAGCCACCTCATNATCTGGCTGGATGACGACCACGAAGGGCCCGGGCTGCACGCCGGGTTTGCCGTGGACAANGACGGCGANACGGTNGCGTTNTTCAACCCGGCCGGCGAACGAATCGACGTGGTCACGTTTGGNCTGCAGGTGGCCGACCACTCGATCGGNCGNAGCGTCAATGGATGGGNGCTCAATCAACCCACCCCCGGTGAGTCCAACAAAAACGCCANTGTGGCCGATCTGAAGAAACTCCGACTCAACGAATTCGTTGCAGCCGCTTCGNCCGGTGGCGATGACTGGATCGAGCTGTACAACATGGACACCAAACCAGCGGCGTTGTCCGGCGTGACTTGGGAGATCGGNCTTGGCCGGTTCACNTATCGACGGCTATCGTTNATCGCACCGAATAGCTACCAACTTTTCAGGGCAGACGAACGCCCCGGGGTGAGGCATCTGGATTTTCGACTGCCCGCCGATGGCGGCTCGATCCTGCTGCGCGACAGCAACGGAGCGGAGCTTGACGACGTCAGCTACCGCGCTCAGGAGGACGGCGAATCACGGGGCCGTTACCCCAATGGTACCGGTAGCTGGACAACATTCACCACCACCATCAGCCCCGGACAGGCCAACTACAAACCGCCGACCAGCGGACTTCGGTTGAATGAAATTCTCGCGATCAACGATGCTGCCGTGATCGACCCGGTTGGGCGTTCGAGTGATTGGATTGAGCTTTGGAACAACTCATCCCGATCCTACAACCTCACCGGCATGAGCCTGAGTATCGACAAAATTGACGCCGGCCAATGGACGTTCCCCGAGGGAACAAGGCTCCGTGCCAAGGGCCGATTGATTCTCTGGTGCAACGGCACGCGCGACCCTGCACTTGGCCCGGACGACTACCTCAACACCGGCCGCTCGCTCAACGGCACACACGGCTCAGTCTATCTTTTTAATGACAAGGAGCAGATTATTGACAGCGTTCAGTATGGCTTTCAGGTTCCGAACAGTTCCATCGGCCTCGACAAAAACGGTGACTGGAAACTATTGAGCAACCCTACCCCCGGAAAAAGCAACACCCTCCCCGGCCTGACCGCCACCGCCTCCAACGTGTCCATCAACGAATGGACATCGAGCGGACGCGGCGACGACTGGATCGAGTTGTACAACCCCAGCAATCTCCCGGTGAATCTAAGCGGTAATTTCCTCACGGACGATCTCAGTTCCATCGGCCGCACGAAGTTCGAGGTTCCCGAACTGAACTTCATCCCCGCAGGGGGTTTTGTGAAATGGATCGCCGATGGGGATTTATCCAAGGGCGGCAACCACTTGAACTTTAACATCGCCGCCCTCGGCGAGCCGGTCGCGCTCTACAGCCGATCCAAGGTGCTGATCGAGAAAGTGCAGACCAGCAAAACCGAGCCCGGCGAATCGCAAGGGCGCCTGCCGGACGGCACCAGCACGATCGTCAACTTCCCGGACACCCCCACCCCGGGCAAATCCAACTACAAGCCGATCGAGTCAATCGTGATCAACGAAGTGCTCACGCACACCGACCCGCCATACGAGGACGCGATCGAGCTGCGCAACCTCGGCGAAGAACCGCTGAACATCGGCAAATGGTGGATCAGCAACTCGCAGTCCAACCTCAAGAAATACCAGATTCCCTCCGGCACCACCCTGCCGGGGCGCGGCACCACCGTCTTTTACGAGGGTCAGTTCAACCCTGCTCCCGGGGCGGAACACAGCTTCGCGCTCAACTCCGCTCATGGCGACAAGGTTATCGTCTCGGCGGCAGACTCCAGCGACGACCTTACCGGCTACCGCATCACCATCGAGTTTGACGCTGCCGAAAACGGGGTCTCCTTCGGCCGAATCAAAACCAGTCTGGGCGACCAGTTCGTCACGCTGTCACAGCCAACATTCGGCGTAAGCCACCCGAACTCCATCGCGGCATTCCGACAGGGAGACGGNGCGGCCAATGCCCCCCACAAAATCGGGCCAATCGTCCTGAATGAAATCATGTATCGCCCTGCCCCGCTCCCAAACGGAGCCGGAACTCCGGACGACGAATTCATCGAGTTGCTCAACATCACCAACCAAACCGTCCCATTGTACGATCCGTTACACCCGCTGAACCACTGGCAGATTGACGGCGGCGTAAAGTTTGATTTCCCGCCAAGCAGCGAACTGGGCCCGGGAGAGTTTGCTTTGCTGGTCGAGTTCGATCCGGTTAAGGAACCGGAAAAAGCCAAGCGCTTGGCCAAGCTCTATGATATCCCCGANGGCACGGCGNTTTTCGGCCCGATGCGCGGCAACCTGAACAATCGANGGGACACGGTTCGTCTGCTGAAACCGGATCGGCNTCAAGGGCCAAACCGCGAGGACGCCGGATTCGTNCCGTACATTCTCGTCGACAGAGTGAATTACAGCGACCGCGCCCCTTGGCCAAGCAAGGCAGATGGATTCGGGGCCACGTTGCAACGTAAAACCACCATCGCGTTTGGCAATGATCCAATCAGTTGGAAGGCCANCGANCCGAGCCCAGGTCGCGACAACCGAAGNGGGGATGGGGAAGACTCGGATGGCGACGGCATGNCGGACGTCTGGGAGGAGGCCAACGGACTGAACGCGATCGTAGACGATGCCGNTTTCGATGACGACAAAGACGGTTTGAGCAATCTCGCCGAGTACTACGCCGGCACCGACCCACAGGATGCCNCCAGCGTCTTTGGTCTTTCCGCCATGCGCTTGGCCAACGGAAATATCGAACTGAGCTTCGACACCGNTCGAGCCGGGCAGTTGGTTGAGTTGCAATCCACCTCGGCGCNTGGCCAAACGGAGTGGGAGACCGTNATGGAGTTGGCCGCAGAAAATGCCGGTCTNCAANAGGTCGAGATTGACNTTTCCGATTCAGACGCCCAGTTTTTCCGCCTGCTTCTGATCGAGTAATGATCGAGTAACCCGAATGGAATCCGCGCTTACCAACGCCACCAGCCAGACCAATTTCACCCATCTGGACTGGGGCATCGTCATCGTCTACCTGCTGCTCTCCGTGGCCGTGGCCTTTTGGGTCAAACGATTCGCAGGCAACATGACGAACTTCGTNGGAGCCGGACGCGCGGTNGGGCCGTGGCTGGGCATCGCCACNCTGACCGGCACCGAGATGGGCCTGATCACCGTGATGTACAGCGCGCAGAAAGGCTTCACCACCGGCTTCGCGTCATTCCACATNGGTGTCATCGCAGGCGTAGTCGCGTTTTTGATTGGCGTCACCGGCTTCATCATCGTGAGNCTTCGCGAGCACAAGGTGCTGACGATCCCGGAGTTTTACGAAAAACGATTCGGCCGGCGCACNCGCATCCTCGGCGGTGTGATGCTCGCCTTCGGCGGGCTGCTGAACATGGGCCTGTTCCTNAAGGTCGGNGCGATGTTCATCGTCGGGATTACCGGCATGAACCCGGACGGNGACACTCTCAAGTTGGTCATGGTCGGGCTGCTGATTTTGGTGCTCATCTACACGGTCATTGGCGGCATGATCTCGGTGGTGATCACGGACTACATTCAATTTGTNGTGCTGTCGTTCGGTATTCTTGTGACCGGCTGGCTCGCNATCCAACACGTCGGCTGGGANANTATTTTCGAAACTGTGGACACGCATTTTGAGGGTGACTCCGGCTTCAACCCACTCAATGAGGACAGCGGATTCGGGTTGGAATACGTCCTGTGGATGGGTTTTCTCGGCATCGTGAACTGNGCCCTTTGGCCTACGGCAGTGGCACGCGCACTGGCGATGGAGAGCACTGCCGCGCTGCACAAACAATTCACNTGGTCGTCTGTGTCGTTCGCCATCCGGATGATCATCCCGAACCTGCTCGGCATTTGCGCCTTCGTTTTCGTGATGACCAAGGCCCCTGACCTGCTCGAGTTGTTCGACGAGNAAGGGGTCGACAATATTTACGCGATGCCNATTTTCCTCGGANGAATCCTNCCGGCCGGACTGATCGGCCTGCTNACNGCTGCGATGATCGCCGCGTTCATGTCCACGCACGANGGTTATCTGCTCTGCTGGAGTTCGGTGATCACTCAGGATGTCATCGCGCCGCTGTTTAAGGGGAAACTTGACAACCCGACCCGGATCAAAATCACCCGCATACTGATCGTGCTGATCGGCCTCTACATTCTTTACTGGGGCCTGTTTTACACCGGCCGCGAGGACATTTGGGACTACATGGCGGTCACCGGAGCAATCTATTTTACCGGCGCGTTTTCGTTGTTGGTTGGGGGGCTTTACTGGAAACGTGCGAGTTCCACCGGCGCAGTACTGGGACTGCTCGCCGGGTGTCTGGCCGTCATAGGACTCGATCCCGTTCAACGCGTTGTCTACCCGTACACACCTGGCAGCATCGAGGCCAGACCGATCACAGACGTCTACAACACCAGCGTTGAGTTCGATCCGTTCGAGGATGAAACCGTTCACGAAAAATCGTTCATCCACTACCTCGCCGACGATTTCTTCATGGCCCCGTTCAACGCCGAACCGTGGAAACGCAACGGGCTGAAAAACTGGACGGCCGTCATCCGAAATTCCTCCGGTCAAATGCAGCGAGTCAACGTGTATCGGAGTCGGGACGATGAGATCCGGGTAAAGGCTTGGCCGAAATTCGAACCGGAGGAGGGCGACGAAATCGCGTTTTACGATTTCTCCGGTGCGCGTGTCGGGCTGTTCACTGTCGCGTTTTCACTGATCGTTTTCATCGTGGGATCAATGGTATTCCCCGATCGCAAACGTAGGGAGGTTGCACATGAGTGACGAACCAAACCAAACCAAACCACCTCAACCGGAAAAGAAACCGGTCGAGCCACCGCCCGCCGCACCGCCGGTGTTGCCCCCCGCAATGAAGATGCCTCCTGTGCTCCCACAACGAAAACTGCGCATGGTGGATCGATCCACCCAGCGCTGGGTTTTCACCATGCTGCGGGGCATTGTGGCGTTCAGTGTTGTCGGGCTGGCCGGGTTGGCATTGTGGACACCCAGTTTTTTTTGGCGCGGCTGGGATTGGCCGGAAGTTTGGAAAATCATCCTGCTCGTGAGCTGTGGCCTCTTTGCCATCATGTCGCTACTCGTCATGATCGGCGGTGCGTTCGATGTTCGAAAACTGTTCCGACGCCTTCGCGAGCAGGAGGCCAGCGGCGAAGCGGATACGTACGACTAATCGTTCTTTTGGTTTACATCACGCCGCTTCACGCTAAAAATTCTTTTGCGTCAATCGCATGGAACTCACCACAGAAACATTTCGCCCGGAGATCGACAACGCTATGCTGTCGTACGATCGGCATGTCGTGTGCGTGTTCAAGACCCCGGACGATTGCCTCGAGGCGATCGAGCGGTTGATGATCAAGGCGATTAAGGCATTCGAGAATCGTGCAGAGGGAATGCGCCACGGAATCGCGCTCGACAAGGAGATTACCATCATGCTCAGCCAATCGTCGGACGACCGGCCGCTGTGCGCGGTCTACTTCAATCTCCATACCCCGTACAGCCGCGAGGACGGCGGGCGAAACATTGTCAAACTCACGGCCAAGGCCGAGGCCAACCCGCCCGAGTAACCGACGTCACCGCAGCTTCGCCTCGTCGCCCACCCAAATCTCGCCCTCCACGATATCCGCCACCGTGTAAGTTTCCCACGCCGGACCGGACACGCGCACTTGGCCGGTTTTTTTTCCCAGCCGATAAACCCCCAACTGCTGACCGGGACGCGGCAGTCGTTTGAAGCCGAAATCGAGCACCACAAAATTCAGCTTCTCGTTTGTCCGCACCACTTTGCCCTCCGTGCGCATGGCCGCCGGGGTGACGATCGTGCCCCTGTCCGGCTTGGCCTCCCGCGTTGCAGCGCTGCCACCCTCGCCCGGCGAGGCACAACCCGCCAAGCCAAGCGCCACGAACCCTGTTAGCCATTTCAGCACGTCCGCAGCTTAACGCTTGGCCAAGCGCGATTCACGAAAAACAGTTCGCTTCGCCTTGCCCAAGCGCTCTGCTAGACTATGCCAAGTGGAACGATCATGAGCGACTCACCCTTACTTGAAATTTGCATCGACTCGGTGGCCTCAGCCATCGCAGCGGAACAAGGCGGCGCGTCCCGCGTCGAACTGTGCCAAAATCTATTCGAAGGTGGCACCACCCCAAGCATGGGAACGGTCTACCACGCCCTGCAACAGGTCGGAATCAAGGTCAATGTGATCATCCGGCCACGCGGCGGCGACTTTCTCTACTCCGACGACGAGTTTGCCGTGATGAAACACGACATTGTCGGCCTCAAGGAGATGAGCATCAACGGCGTCGTGATCGGCATGCTCAACGCCGGCGGCACAATCGATACGGAACGCACCCGCGAATTGATCGAGCTGGCCCGCCCGCTGGAGGTCACTTTCCACCGCGCATTCGATGTCACCGCCGATCCCTTCCGGAGCCTAGACGAACTGATCCAACTCGGCGTCGACCGGTTGCTGACCTCCGGGCAGGAACCGTCCGTGCTGGAGGGAGTGGAGTTGATTGCTGAACTGGTTCGCCGATCCGGCGACGACCTCATCATCATGCCCGGGGCTGGCATCACCCCGAAAAATTTGTCGCGCGTCATTCGCGAAACCGGGGCACGCGAATACCACGTTACCGGCAGTTCCTCCGTCGACAGCAAGATGAAGTTCCGCAACGACCGTTGCTTCATGGGCAAGGCGCTCTACCCCCCGGAGTTTTCGATGAAGGTTGCCGATGCCGGCAAGATCAGCCAATACGTTCAATTGCTGAACGGCTGACTACTCCACACACTTGGCCAAGCGGCCTACATTTTCGACCGCGCCTTTTCCAGGATTTTGCGTTCCCGTTCGGTCAGGCTGTGGATGCCCTGCTTGGAAATTTTGTCGAGGATGGGATCCACTTCCTGACTAATAAAATCCTCACCGGATACCTCTGCGGCATCGACCACCTTGGGCCTTCGCCAGTCGCGCCGCTTCGCCGCACCCTTCCCCGGCGCGGCCGCGTCAGGGACTATCCGCACTTTCGGTATTTTGGAAAACAACGAGAGAAAACCGCCGCGCCGCAACAGTGCCGCCACGAAAAATGCGCCGTAAAGCAACCCTCCCAAGTGCGCGGCGTGGGCCACCTGAGCCCCCGCCGCAGTCTGGATTGCCACCGCGATGCTCAGTACGGCGATCGCAAAGCTGCCCCAAAAAATCCAGT
>NZFR01000083.1 GCA_002689335.1 Verrucomicrobiales bacterium | reverse complement strand
TCGTCGAGGGTGACGTTGAACACAACTTCATCGAAGTTGGGGCACAGTTTTTCCGGCTTGAAACGCCCCATGCCGTGATTACGAAAGATGCGATTTTTGCAACCGAGAATGACGTCGACCAAGCCGTCGGCGTTGAAGTCGGTCAGGATTAGTGGATCGATGAAAATGTTCCCATCGTTGGGTGCGATATTTTGATTGTTGGCCGACTTGAACGCCGGTTCTCCTTCGCGCTCCAGCCACTCAAGGCCGGAGAGGTCAATGCCTTTTGGCCTGGCCAAGTTTTCGGGAGTGATCTCCGAGGGTTGCCATTGCACCTCCACGTCGCCTCGAAGGATGCCGCGCTTGGCCAAGCGCGTATTCACGACGTGCAGCGAGATCCAAAAANCCGGAACGCNCCCCTCCTTCAGCGCTTGGGTTGAAGCGGCGGTGACGCCATTCGCTTTGTTTTAGCGACCAGCCGTCGGANTTCCATTGGCCAAGNGCTTGGGCAAACTGTTCCTGCGTCCAAGTCGNTCCGCCCTTGGCCAAGCCTGTGCGGCGGATGCCNGACTCCCATTNCTGNACCGGTTGCGCTTGGCCAANCTGCACCNCCTCGACCGGCATCTTTGAGAGCATGTCGAACGCATCTGCCCCGGCGAGGAGGTTGTCCCAAAGTTGGATGATTGACTCGCCGTGATCGCGGGCNGTCAACTCATCTGCCCAAACGGTCGAGTCCCATTGCCGGTGCTTGGCCTCGATNGCGTAGACCTGTTGCATCACTTTTTCATCGACCAAGCCTCCATTCGGGGGGGGGGTGGAGGGTTAGCNGGCTGAGGGTTGGAGGTGGCGGGAGAATCGATCGGAATGAGTTGCAGCGCGACAGCACNGATTAGCAGCAAGACTGCCACCAGCGCAAGGACTCTGCCCGGTCGAAACAACACGCCGGGATTCTCCGCACATTTGACTCTTTTTCAACGGAAATAAACCGTGTCTCTGCTTTCGTTCCCTTGACACCGGCCTTTCCTCTGCGAAGATGCCGCCCCTTTTTTATGGCCNAGAGCAATAAAAATGAACGGATGGAGAAAATCGTGTCGCTGTGCAAGCGTCGCGGTTTTGTATTCCAGTCATCAGAAATTTACGGCGGACTGAACGGTTTGTGGGATTACGGCCCGCTTGGTATCGAGCTGAAGCGCAACATCAAAAACGTCTGGTGGTCGGACATGGTCACGGCGCATAACGAGCGGGTTCAGCCGGAGGGCGCACCGCGGTCGTTTCAGATGACAGGCATCGAGTCCTCCATCATCATGCACCCGCGCGTCTGGAAAACTTCCGGTCATTACGATCTGTTTCACGACATGATGGTCGACTGCCGCGAGAGCAAACGTCGCTATCGTTACGATCACATCAAGGGAGCCTGGGTGGAGCACGATGGTCAAAAAGTGTTCGTCTCCTGCATCACCGACGGCGATGCGAAGGAGGAGATCACCCGCCGGGCACTTCAATATTTCAAACTCAAGACCAAGTACGCGGACAAGCTCACGTGGCACAGCGAAGTGGTCGACCTGACGACTGTGACCGAGACGGCTCAGGTGCTCGCACCGGACGCGAAGGAGCTCGGCTCATTGACCGAGCCGCGTGAATTCAACCTGATGTTCGAAACGCACATCGGTGCGATGCAAAGTGATGACAGTAAGGCGTTCCTCCGACCGGAGACCGCGCAGGGAATGTTCGTTAACTTTCGCAATGTGGTGGACAGTAGTCGCGTGAAGGTGCCGTTCGGCATCGCGCAGCAGGGCAAGAGTTTCCGCAATGAAATCACACCGCGCAACTTCACATTTCGCACTCGAGAGTTTGAGCAGATGGAGATGGAGTTTTTCTGCCATCCGAGCGAGTCGCGGGAGTGGTATCAATATTGGCGCGATCGCCGTTTCAAATGGTACGTCGATCTTGGCATCAGCGAGGAGCGTCTGATTTTGCGCGACCACGAGGAGGCTGAATTGGCGCACTACTCCGTAGGAACAGCCGACGTTGAGTATGCCTTCCCGTTTTGTGAAGAGGGCGAGTATGGGGAACTCGAAGGCATCGCGCATCGCGGTGATTTCGACCTCCGTTCACACATGGAGGGCAAGCTCGTTCGCGAAGGTGACGAACTGGTTGTGGAACAGGGCGAGGACGGAAAACCAAAATACCCCGGCAGCGGCAAGGATCTCACTTACCANGACGAGGAAGCCAAGGAGCGTTTTGTGCCGCACGTTATCGAACCAGCTGCCGGTGCGGACCGGACCGTGTTGGCGTTCATTTGCGACGCCTACGATGAGGAGGAGATCACCAACGAAAAAGGCAAAACCGAGACGCGAACTGTGATGCGATTTCACCCACGCATTGCCCCGGTCAAGGTGGGCGTATTTCCGCTCCTCAAAAACAAACCGGAGCTTGTGGCCAAGGCGATGGAAGTCCGCGCCTTGCTTCAGCCTTACATGACGGTGTTTTACGATGAAACCGGCGCGATTGGTCGGCGATATCGGCGGCAGGACGAAGTGGGCACGCCGTTCGGTGTGACAATCGACTTCGACACTATCGGCGAGAACGGCGANGAAAACGAAGGCACGGTCACCCTTCGAGAGCGCGACAGTATGGAGCAGCGCCGGGTCAAGATCGACGAGCTCCTTGGCCTGTTGCTTAAGGAGATCATGTAGCGTAATTCCGCTTGGCNAAGCGCTTNNCCAAGTTTCCAAACAGCTTGAATGGNACGGCGTGGGTCGTAGACTCGCGCCGTGATCTCTTTTTGGAAACGCATGTTCGCTGNTTTTCTAGCCACCGCACTCCTGTGGATTGCTCCNCTTGGCCAAGCGGCGGACGCCAAAGATCACTGGGCGTTTCAACCGGTCAAGCGTCCTGCGGTCAATGGCCCTGATCATCCGATCGACGCTCTGGTCTTGGCCAAGCTGCGGGACAACGGTCTGACCCCTTCATCNGCCGCCGACCGGCAAACACTCATCCGCCGACTCTATCTCGTGATGCACGGCTTGCCCCCGACGCCGNAGGAGGTGTCGGCGTTCGTCGCGGACCCGGATNCGGCTGCGTTTGCAAGACTGATCGAAAAAGTTCTGACCAGTGAGCGTTACGGCGAGCGATGGGCGAGTCACTGGCTGGACTTGGTTCGCTTCGGCGAAACCACCGGTTTCGAAACCAATCGCGAACGCCCCAACGCGTGGCACTATCGCGACTGGGTGATCGATTCATTGAACAGCGATAAACCGTACGACCAGTTTGTCCGTGAGCAATTGGCCGGCGACGCACTTGGGGCTGGTGTCGGAACCGGTTTTTTAGTCGCCGGCCCGAACGACATCGTCAAGGGACAGGATCCGAAGCTCGGCAAAATGCAACGGATGAATGAGTTGGACGATATGATCAACGCAACCGGCACGACATTCCTCGGGCTGACAACCGGCTGTGCCCGATGTCACGACCATAAATTCGACCCCATTTCGCAAAAGGATTATTACTCGATGCAGGCGGTGTTCGCCGGTGTGTCGCATGGCGATCGATCCCTGCCGCCAAGCGCGGAAACCGAGCGCGAGATCGATTCAGCCAAGGACAAGATTTCCNGGTTGAAACTTGGNTTGGCTGAGTTTCTGCCCAAGCAGGAAAAGGCGATGCGGGAGCCGGTCAGCATCCGCCAAAACATGGAACGATTCGAGCCGGTTGAGGCCAGGTTTGTGAGATTCACGATCGAGCAGTCCAGNTCCGCTGAGCCCTGCATCGATGAACTGGAGATTTTTTCCGGCGATGAAAACGTAGCTCTCGCGAGCGGCGGTGCGTTGGCCAGTTCGAGCGGTGATTACATCCATCCACTGCACAAGCTCGCCCATATCAACGACGGTCGATACGGCAACTCCGGGAGTTGGATTGCCGCTGCGAATACCGGCTGGGTGCAGATTGAATTTCCTGAGCAGAAGCGAATCGACCGTATCGAATGGGCTCGGGACCGCGAAGGTCAATTCTCCGATCGTCTTGCAATTCGCTATCGAATTGAGGCCGCCCAAAAACCGGGCGAATGGGTTGAGGTGGCCAGCTCGAAGGATCGGCGCCCGGTTAAGGGCAGTACGCCGCAGCCTCCTGCTTACGAGTTCGCCAAGCACCCTCTGGCGGAGGCCAAGCGAGGCCAAGCCATGCTGGCTGAGTTGAAAAAAACCGAGCAACGCTTGGCCAAGCTGCAAACGCAAAATAAGGTTTATGCCGGGAACTTTTCGCAGCCGGGTGCGACGCATTTACTTTACCGAGGCGACCCCGATGCGAAGCGCGAAGAGGTCGACCCNGGGACGATCACGACCTTCGCTTCGCTCAATTTGAAGCGCTCGGCGCCTGAGCAAAAGCGGCGCTTGGCCATGGCTGATTGGATCGCCGACCGGGAGAATCCGCTGACCGCCCGCGTNCTGGTGAATCGNTTGTGGCAGTTTCATTTTGGCGCGGGAATTGTCGATACGCCGAGTGACTTTGGACTTAACGGAGCNCGACCCACGCATCCGGAGTTGCTCGATTGGCTCGCGTCGGAATTCATGAAAAACCGGTGGTCGATGAAGCACATCCACCGGATGATTTTGAATTCGAAAACGTGGCAACAAAGCAGTCGNCCAAGCGCTCGCGCGATGAAGGTGGATGCGGCCGGCCGGTTGCTTTGGCGATACCCCACACGCCGACTGGCTGCAGAGGCGATTCGAGATACGATGCTTGCAGTGAGTGGTGTGTTGGATTTGAAAACAGGAGGCCCGGGCTTCGACGGGTTCGAGGTGCAGATGGAAAATGTGCGTCACTTTTTCCCGAAGAAAAACTACGGCCCCGCCGATTGGCGGAGGATGGTTTTCATGACGAAAGTGAGGCAGGAACGCGAGTCGGTGTTTGGCGTGTTCGACTGTCCGGATGCCAGCCAAGCGGTGGCCAAGCGAAGTCGATCGACCACGCCGCTGCAGGCACTGAATTTATTTAACAGTCGGTTCGTGTTGCAGCAGGCCGGGCTCTTGGCTAAGCGGCTTCAAACTGAAACCGGATCCGATGCGGCTTCTCAGGTTGTTCGTGCGTATGCCCTATGCTTTAACCGCATCCCGTCTGAAGAGGAAAAAGAGGCCGCGATCGGTTTCATCAAAATCGAAGGTCCGGAGTCGTTCGCCCGAGCGTTGATTAACGCAAACGAATTTGTGTTTGTGCCATGATGGAATCCTCACACAAGGACGTGACGGCGAGTAGAGTTGGGATGAGAACAAAAGGTATGTCTGTGTTTCGCGTGAGTTCAATCGAATGAAAGAGCTACTTGATCGACGACGGTTTTTGGGTGCCACCGGCCAAGGGCTTGGTGGGATTGCGTTGACCAGTTTGCTGGCGCGGGAGGGCTTGCTTGGAGCCGGTGGGCCTATTCGGCCTAAGGTTGATCCCGGTAAACCGTTTGCTGCGCGGCCGTCCCATTTTGCGCCCGCCGCAAAAAATGTCCTCGTGATCTTCTGCTCCGGCGCGTGCAGTCATCTGGACACATTTGATTTCAAACCGGAACTGCTCAAGCGGCACGGCCAGCCCATGCCCGGCGCGGAAGGGCTGAAGACCTTTCAGGGCGCGCAGGGCAATCTCACCAAGAGCCCGTGGGAGTTTAAGGCGCGCGGGCAATCGGGAAAGATGGTGTCCGAGTTGGTGCCGCAACTGGGCGACCTAGCCGATGAAATATGTTTCATCCACTCGCTCACCGGTAAAACGAATACGCATGGACCAGGCGAAAATTTCATGTCCACCGGCTACACGCTGGACGGGTTTCCCAGCATGGGCGCGTGGGTGACGTGGGCGCTTGGCTCGGCCAATGACGAACTACCCGCCTACGTCGCCATCCCGGACCCGCGCGGCACACCTCAGAGCAGCGTGAACAATTGGGGTCCCGGTTTTCTGCCCGCGGCATTTCAGGGCACGGATTTCAACGCCAGCAAACCTCTGCGCAACCTCGCGCGACCGGCAGGCGTCAGTGCCAAAACCGATCGCGCCACGCGCAGTTTTCTCCAGGGCCTCAACGAACGGCACCTCGAGAAATTCCCCGGCGACACCGAACTGGCCGCGCGCATTTCCAGCTACGAACTGGCCGCGCGCATGCAACTCAGCGTGCCTGAGGTCAGCGACCTCTCAACCGAGAAGGCGTCCACGCTGAAAATGTATGGCGCCGACGACGCCACCAATCCCATCAAGGCCGGCTTCGCCAAGAACTGCATCCTCGCACGGCGCCTGCTCGAGAAGGGCGTGCGTTTCGTGCAGCTCTTCAACGGTGCCTATCAAACCGGCGGCGAAGGCGTCAGCAACTGGGACGGCCACAAGGTGTTGCACCAGCAATACGCCAAGCACGGCCCCGTNCTAGACCAACCCGCCGCCGCCCTTCTGCGCGATCTCAAGCAACGCGGCATTCTTGAGGATACGCTGGTCGTGTGGTGCACCGAATTCGGACGAATGCCGACCTTCCAAAAAGGCGCCAGCGGCCGCGACCACAATCCCGCCGGCTTCACCGCCTGGCTCGCCGGCGCCGGCGTCAAGCGCGGCCATACTTATGGTGCCACCGACACCTTTGGCTGGAAAGCTGAGCAGGACGTCGCCACCGTCTACGACTTCCACGCCACCATTCTCCACTTGCTTGGCTTGGATCACGAGCGATTGACGTTTTATCACAACGGCTTCGAGCGCCGGTTAACAGACGTCCACGGCCATGTGATCCATGATGTGTTGAGTTAAAACTTGGCCAAGAGCTTGGCCAAGCGGCGTTTAGCTGCAGCCTTTTTTGAGGAGTGCCCGACCGTATTCGCGGTTCATACGGGTGATGAAGTCGAGGGAAATTTCCTTTGGGCAAACGGCTTCGCATGAGCCGGTGACCGTGCAGTTGCCAAAGCCTTCATCGTCCATCTGCTGCACCATGGCAAGGGCGCGGCGTTCGCGCTCTGGTTGGCCCTGTGGCACTAGGCTGAGGTGGGACACCTTGGCAGAGACAAAGAGCATAGCACTGGCGTTTTTGCAGGCGGCCACGCAGGCTCCGCAACCGATGCATTGTGCGGCATCCATCGCGAGGTCTGAATCCTCTTTAGTCACCGGCGTGGCGTTCGCGTCTGGTACGCTGCCGGTACGCACGCTTATGAAGCCGCCCGCTTGCTGGATGCGGTCGAACGAGGAGCGGTCGACGATGAGGTCGCGGCGTACTGGAAAGGCCGTGGCTCGCCATGGCTCGATCGTGATGGTGTCGCCGTCACTGAACTGTCTCATGTGCAACTGGCACGCGGTGGTACCCTGTTGACCGCCATGGGGTACGCCATTGATGACCATGGAGCAGGTGCCGCAGATGCCCTCGCGGCAATCGGAATCGAACGCAATTGGCTCGCTGCNCCCAGCTATAATGCCCTCGTTCACGACGTCGAGCATCTCAAGAAAGGACATGTCCGGACTGACATCGACTGCCTCATAAGTTTCAAACCTACCGGGATCTTCAGCGTCGTCCTGTCGCCAGACTCGAAGTGTTAAATTCATTGCCTTACCACTCATTTGTAGCTCCTTTGAGTCATCTTAACCGCCTCATAAGAAAGGGTTTCCCTATGAAGTTTAGGTGTCTTGTTCTCCCCTTGATATTCCCAGGCGCTTACGAATGAAAACTTGGCATCGTTGCGCTTGGCCTCACCCTCAGGCGTCTGGTGTTCCTCGCGGAAATGGCCGCCGCAGGATTCCTCGCGTTGAAGTGCATCGCGGCACATCAACTCTCCAAACTCGAGAAAGTCTGCCACACGCCCGGCGTGCTCGAGGCTCTGATTTAGCGNNGCGTTTTCNCCAGGAACAGACAGGTTTTGCCAAAACTCCTTNCGAAGTTTTGGGATTATTTGGATTGCTTCCTCTAAACCTTTTTTGTTTCGGGACATTCCGCAATTGTCCCAAATAATCTTCCCCAACTCGCGATGGAACGAAGTTGGCGTACGTTCACCATTGATTGATAGCAAGTTGTTAATGCGAGTTTCGACTTCTTGCTGAACAGCGGAAAAGGCCGGATCATCATCATTTGGTCGGTCATCGATGCCGACATTCGCTAGGTACTGACCAATTGTGTAAGGTAGGACAAAGTAACCGTCCGCCAAGCCCTGCATGAGGGCACTGGCNCCTAGGCGGTTTGNACCNTGATCGGAAAAATTCGCTTCTCCGATTGCAAACAAACCTGGGAGATTACTCATCAAATTGTAGTCCACCCAAAGGCCTCCCATAGTGTAGTGTACGGCCGGGTAGATGGTCATCGGGTTTTTATAGGCATTGCTACCTGTGATCTTTTCGTACATATCGAAAAGATTGCCATAACGTTCGCGAACAGTGTTCTCGCCCATGCGCTTAATGGCATCAGCAAAGTCCAGATATACGCCTAACCCTGAGGGGACTACGCCGCGGCCCTCGTCACATACCTCCTTCGCGTTGCGCGAAGCGACATCGCGCGGTACGAGGTTGCCGAAGCTAGGATATTTTCGCTCCAGAAAGTAGTCTCGATCCTTATCGGCAATATCCTTAGGATCGATTTCACCGCTGCGGATTTTAGCGGCTATTTTCTTATCTTTTGGAACCCACACGCGGCCATCATTTCGGAGCGACTCGCTCATCAAAGTGAGTTTACTTTGGTGTTCCCCACTCACTGGAATACAGGTCGGATGAATCTGAGTGAAGCAAGGGTTGGCGAACGCTGCACCGCGCTTGTAGGCTCGGTAGGCTGCGGTGACATTGCAGCCCATCGCGTTAGTCGATAGGAAAAACACGTTTCCATAACCGCCTGTAGCTANTACGACGGCGTGCGCCGAATGGTTGCTGATTTTGCCGGTGACCATNTNNCGAACCACGATGCCCTTTGCGTGTCCTTCGACGAGTACGACGTCGAGCATCTCGGTGCGTGAATACATCTTCACCTTNCCAAGGCCAATNTGCCGNTTAAGCGAGGAATAGGCGCCTAATAGCAGTTGCTGGCCGGTCTGTCCGCGCGCATAAAATGTGCGGCTCACCTGCGCCCCGCCGAAAGAGCGGTTGGCCAGCAGTCCTCCATATTCACGGGCGAACGGCACTCCTTGTGCAGCACATTGATCGATGATGTCGACGCTGACCTGCGCGAGCCGGTACACGTTGGCCTCACGCGAGCGGTAGTCGCCGCCCTTTACCGTGTCATAAAAAAGCCGATAAACGGAGTCGCCGTCGTTCTGGTAATTTTTCGCNGCGTTGATNCCGCCTTGAGCGGCGATGGAGTGGGCGCGGCGTGGGCTGTCCTGATAGCAGAAACATTTTACGTTGTAGCCCAGCTCGGCCAGCGTGGCTGCTGCGGAGGCACCTGCNAGGCCGCTGCCGACCACGATCACCTCGTACTTCCGCTTGTTCGCCGGATTGACGAGCTTGAGGTTGAAGCGATGCTTTTCCCACTTATCTTCTATCGCGCCGGGCGGAATGCCTGAGTCGAGCTTGAAAGGGACTTTTTTCTGCGAAACCTTTTTAGTCTTAAACGGAGTGGTTTTAGGCGTCGTCGATTTTTTTGCGGCCTTTGCCTTTGCTATNGTGGTTTTCTTCTTGGTGGCCATATTATTCCCCGTATCCAAATAGGACGCCTAGTGGTATTGAAATGTAGCCGATGAACAACAGCCATGCGAANNNGCAGGCGAACCGGTTGATCAACTTTTCTGAGGCTCGGGTCTTGATGCCGAGCGACTGGAACATCGCGCTCAAACCGTGGCTTAGATGGACGCACAAGAGCCCGACAGCAACGACATAAAAAACGGAAACCCACCAGACGCTGAAGCCGGTTTTCACCATTCGATGGACGTCTACCGCGTTCTTGCCCTCCTCGCCTTTACCCTCCGGCAGGGGNGTCTCGAACGCTANCTGATTTAATCCAGCGTCTTTCTCGTGAACGTAGAACGTCTCGAAATCTTCATCGACGCCGTTGATCTGCGGCACTTTCCATGTGTAATGCGCGAGGTGGTAAATAGCGAATGCCGCGATGATCAGGCCGCTGTAAATCATTGTCCGCGAGGCGTAACGTGAAACAATCTGGTTTTTGCGGTGCGCATCGACCGGATCCACCGCGCCTTCGTAGCGAACCTGACGCGCCTTTTTGTTTTCGGAAGACAACTTGATTGCGGCCCAAATGTGAATTGCTACCATTGCCAGCAATCCTATCCGCGCGACCCAGAGTAAAGGCCCTAGGCTGTGCAACTTGGCAGCGTACTCNTTGATGGCTGCGGGCCCGACGAAAAAAGTCAGGTTGCCAAGCAAGTGCATCACNACAAAACCGAATAACCCTGCGCCTGTGAGGGCCATGAGGTACTTNCGGCCAAGTGATGTGTTGAAGATATTTCTAACCAGCGACATGGGGCGCAAAAAAGCCAAACCAAAATAACTATAGCAATATTACCCGTCGAGTCGAAATGTTGCGCTTGGGCAAATNGCAACGGAGCGTTACGNTTGGNNAAGCGCATGAATCGTTCCGTTCTCATCGTCCTCAGTTTGGCTCTGGTCGGCTGCCAAACGCCGCCAACTCCGCCCCCGACCAAGCCGGTGTCGCTTTCTTCGGTGTTCCGCTTGGCCAAGCTCCAGGAGATCGATTCCGCCATCGGGCAGGCGATCGCCGCCGAAAAAGCGCCCGGCGCCGTCGTGAGAATCGAGAGTGGCGGAGCGGTCTACGAAAAGACGTTTGGCTACAAGGCGACCCTGCCGAAGCGATCGCCGATGACAGCCGACACGATTTTCGACGCTGCATCATTGACGAAGGTCATCGCCACCGCACCAGCCATCGCCCTGTTGATTGAGCAGGGGAAACTGGGCCTCGACGACCGGATCGAAAAATGGATTCCCGGCTTCAAGAAAAACGGCAAGGGCGCGGTTACCATTCGACATCTGCTGACGCATACCTCCGGCCTGCGTCCGGGTTTCTCGCTTAGGCCTGAATGGTCCGGTGTCGCGTCGGCGATTGATAAGGCCAAGGCGGAATCGCTCACCGAGCAGCCGGACAACAAGTTCATTTACAGCGATATCAACTTTATTTTACTGGGTGAGATAGTCCGGCTCGTCTCCGGTGAGAGGCTCGACTTGTTTGTCTCCAAGAATATCTTCCAGCCGCTGGGCATGAATGACACTGGATTCCTCCCGCCACTGGCCAAGCGCTCGAGCATCGCCCCCACGGAACAGGTCGGCGAGGTGATTCTTCACGGGGAAGTCCACGATCCCACGGCCCGCCGGATGGGCGGCGTGGCCGGTCACGCAGGCTTGTTCAC
>NZFR01000082.1 GCA_002689335.1 Verrucomicrobiales bacterium | reverse complement strand
CCTGCTCCGGATTGGCCAATTTGAGGCGTAACATAGTGTAAAGGACCTCGATGCCGTAATTGCCGCGGTCGGTGTAGTCGCCGAGGAACACCATGAAAGTGTTCGGCTTGGCCAAGCGGAAGCCATCCATCTTTCCCGACTGGTTGAGCGAGTCGAGCATTGCCACAAATGAGTGAATGTCGCCGTGAAAATCTCCGTGAAAAATTAACTCGCTACCGCTTGGCACAGAGAGCTTTTGAGCGAAAGGCTGGAAGGGAATCGGAGGTCGCAGAAAATAGGCCCGCTGCTCGTTGAAAAACTCGGTGTCCTTCGGTTTGCCTCCCACCCAGTTTTCGGCCTTGTTCATCGTCCCCGCGGTGAACAGATTGAACGTAGCAAGCAACGCTTCGGCAACAGGTTCAAACTTTGGCAGCGCAGTCTGCAACTTGGCCGGTGGCGCTTGGCCAAGTAGCGCGCGGTTGGACCCCAGCTTTTCGCAAGCCGCCTTCCAAGAAGCAAACGTGGGGTATTCCTTCGATTGATACTGCCCCCACCCGTTTGAGGTAAAAACCATCAGCAACACTATGATTAGCGCTTGGCCAAGCGATCTTGTTGGGTGATGCCTCCTTGGTAACATCTCAAGTCGTTTTCAGACATTGTGCGCCCGTTGCGACACCCAATCAAGGCAAAAGGAAAAGCGTTGCCATGGCCAGCCGCCCTGCTAGTTTGGCCCCACCCTAAACTTGAAATGATCGCACGATGCATTCAAAAACTACGGATTCATTGGTTTACCGCCGCTGTCCTAACGATTGGCTTGAACACCTCCCAAGCCGGTGATTGGCCGAAGTGGCGCGGCCCTAGCGCAGACGCTTATGTGGCCAAGGGGGATTCCCTGCCGGCCGAATTGGGCGACACACCAAATGTCGTGTGGAAAATCAAATCCGGCCCCGGCCACTCTGCGGTGGTTATTCAGGGCAATCTCCTCGCCATCTCTGAGCAGCAAGACAACTCAGAAGTGCTACGGATGATCGATAAACGCACCGGCAAGGAACTGTGGAAGACGGCCTACGGCCAGACTTACCCAGACGACGGTTTCGGTGCCGGCCCACGCTGCGCTCCGTTGTTCGAGGGCGATTTGATTTACGTCCAAACTTGCCGGGGCGAGCTGAGCTGCCTCCGCGTCAAAGACGGTTCAAAAGTCTGGGGCACTGATTATCAAAAAAACTTCAAGGTCAAGTGGATCGTCAATAAGGCGCAAAACGAAGGCGCTGCCTCCCGCCGAGGTTACAGCGGCACACCGTTGGTGGATGGCGACCAACTCATCTGCCAAGTCGGCAGTGCATTCGGAGCCGGCGTGGTGTGCTTCGAGAAACGTACCGGGAAAGTCCTCTGGAAATCTCAAAACGATCTCGCCAGCTACGCCAGCCCAATCCTGACTCAGCTCGCTGGCAAAAAGCAGTTCGTCACGCTCGCCACCGAACGCCTGCTCGGCATCGACCCGACCAACGGCAAGCTGCTTTGGAGTGAACCGGTGCCGACCCGCGCGTTTCGCAACGTTGTTACGCCGGTCGCCGTCGGGAACATCGTCATCGCTGCGTCTCACTCGGAAGGGATGCTCGCGATGGTAGGCGACGGCTCCGCCGGTAAAGCCGTCCGCAAGTGGAAGGATGGCAAACTGAAAATCAATATCGCCACCCCGGTAGTCGTCGACGGCAACCTGTACAGCTTCGCAGAGAAGGACCGCTACATTTGCGTAGATGCCGCAACCGGCAAGCTCAACTGGGAGGAACGCGGCTTCGGCAGTTTTTATGCCTCAACGTTGACCGACGGTAAACGCCTTCTCGTACTTGGCCAACTCGGCGAAATGGTCTTGCTTAATCCGAATCCGAACAAGTACGAAGAACTTGGCCGGATGCAGGTCTGCGGCAAGTCGTGGAGTTTTCCGGCCTATTCGGACGGCCAACTTTTCGTGCGCGACCAGAAAAACCTGCAGGCTATTCAGTTGGTTAAATAACAAAGCGCTTGGCCAANCGCGCTANGCCGCTTTACCGACAATCTGCANGAGTGCCTGCTGCAGCACGAGTGCATCGTCCGTACTGGAGGAAACCAGTTGACGGTTGCACTTCAACAAAATATCCATCGCCTGCACCAACTCGGTTTGGGAATATTTTCGTGCATGGCCAAGNGCATTAAAGAGCATGTACGGGTGCATCGACTTGGGGTTGAACTTCCGGTCCTCCGGGGTTCGATCCTCCGGGATCGCCTCTAGTTGCGACTTAAACTGCTGATACCCTCCACCCGGATCGATCCATTTCAAGCGAACCATCTCGCGCAGGAAAATCATCGTTCGCACTTTTGAAATCATCCCGTAAAGCAACGCGATGGGAGATTTCTTGGTGTCGAGTTTCACCTCCCACAACTCCTCGTCGAGCACGCGGAGCAGCTTCGGCAGATTGCGCTCCCCCAACGCATCGGCCAGTGCGAACGCCCTGGCCTGCTTGGTTCGCGTAGCGATCTCGTGAACATCCTGCCGCGTGACCTCCTCGCGCTCTCCGATGTACAACGCCAGTTTGTCCGCCTCAGTGTGCAGTTGCTGAAGATTCGCTCCCGCGAGCAAAATCAGCTCATCCGCGACATGCGGTGAAATCTTCTTTCCCAACTCAGCCAAGCGCTGCCGAACCACCATCGCCGCACGCCCCCCACGCTCCTTGTCGCTGACGGATTTATCCTCCAGTGAGGCGAACTTTTTCAGCGTCTTATAAAAACTCTTACGCTTATCGACCTTGGACGCGCTGATGAGCAACTGAACGCCCTGCCAATCAAACACCTCCCAGTCCTTGGCCAATTCGGTCAATCGCTCCGTTACAGCCGCGCTCGAAGCCGTACGATCGTCCCCGAGGAAATTTGCACCACGCAGCCAGACCACTTTATTGCCCCCGAAAAAAGGCAACGTTTGTAGTGCTTCGTTGAGCTTGGCCAAGGCCTCAATTGCCTCATCGGAATTTCGCACCGTTCCGTCGATCACTTCGTGGTCCATCCCGCCTGCGCCCGCACACCAGCCCTCATATATTTGTTTTGCACGGTCGCGAACCAAAAAATCTTCGTCTCCAAAAACGAGACAAAGGGGCTCGGCGTGAAGTTGGGCTTCGGGAGGCATGGCAACGTCTGAACTATGCCACGTCCGGGTCGTCGGCATCCTGAATCCGCGACAGCACCTCGCTCATGTCCTCCACATCCGCGAAGAGATTTGCTGCGACATAAATCGGTGACTTGTGCTGTGCTGCCATCGCAAGGCAGTCACTCGGCCGGGCATCAACCTCCACGATTTTGCGCCCCAACTCGTTGTCCTGTTCGAGAATCAATCGGGCATAGTAAGTGGAATTTTTCAACTCCGTGATCACCACCCGAAGTAGCTGAATCCCGAAACCATCAAAAACATGCCCGAACAGGTCATGAGTCAGCGGTCGCTCTTTCGGAGTGTCATTAAGGAACATCCCAATCACAGCTCCCATATTGTGTTCCACCTGAATCACGAACACCTTTTCGTCATTGCCAATGAACACAGCGCAGCCGCTATTGGCGGGAAGAATCCCACGAACTTCAACGGCTANCACGTCCTGACTCATCAGCGCTCACGGTAACACCGCACCATCCGAANACAAACCATAAAGCCGGTCTCNCCCCTTGGCCACCAACTGCCGCACCACCTCACCCGCTGCAGCAAAACCAAACACCCCAGTCACGTGCGTTGCCGCACCGAATCCCCACTCGCAATTGAGCTTCATCGAGCCTTCCTGATCGCCCGCCTCCGCCCGACTGGAACATACAGTTCCGTCCGACTTCGGATAAACCGGTGTCTCCGGCGAAAACACACACAGCACCCCCATCCTCTTTCCCTCACGAGGAAAACCGTGCTCCTTCCGCAAACTCGCACGCACTTTGGACAGCAATGGATCCTGCACCGACTTGGCCAAGTCGGTCACCTGCACACGAGTTCCGTCCAGCCTCCCCCCCGCCGCACCGCTGGTGATGACCGGGATGCCCCGGCGACGACACTCCGCGATGAGCAGCACCTTGTTGCGGACGTTATCAATCGCATCAACCACAAACTCGAAACCTCCCGACAAAATGGAGTCACAGGATTTTTCATTGAAAAACTCCGTGCGCGCCTCGACCTGACAGGTCGGGGAAATCAAAGCCAAGCGCTTGGCCAACTCCTCCACTTTGAACTTCCCAAAGCCGCCATCCAATGCCGGTAGTTGCCGGTTCACATTCGTCACACAAACCTCATCAAGATCCACAAGCGTCAACGCTCCCACCCCAGATCGAGCCAAGGCCTCCACGACCCACGAACCCACTCCGCCCACACCCACGACACATACCCGCGCTTGGCCAAGCGCAGCCAACCCGGCCTCCCCATAAAGCCGGGCAATACCACCGAAACGTTCGGAGAAATCCAGACTCACAACGATTCCGTTGGAGGGAACGGCAGACCGCGTTCGCCGTTAAACTGTTTTTTTAACCGTCGATCGCTCGAACTGGCCTGACGCCGAATCACCTCCGGTGCCACAAGNTTCCCCGACTCGCGACGCGCCTNCCGGCCAGCCAACCAATCCTCAAAACGCATAACACCCTCTTTAGGAATACAAGGGACTTTCGACTCCGACGACATCACAAACCTCCTGTGTTATTCTCTGGCAATCAGCCCAATTATCGTACTCAGGCAATTCGGCCAAGCGTTTAACTTCGCTCCAGTCCATCTCCAATTGCCCATGTACGGCGACGGCCAAAAGTTTTTTGGCACACTCTTTTGCCTCNACGTTTTTNGATGGGTAATTTGCAACCAATACCCGCTCGACTAGCAANNCTTCCGCCTGAAANATCTCCACTGGACCATATGGNCCCTCAATTTTTCGGCGANTTGTTTTCGCGANCCCCTCCACTTGCCCTAACAAATCGACAAACATCNCAGAAACCTGCCAACTGCNCGGGCCACCCTCTGCCTGTAATTTCCCCATAATANATTGCCTCCTCCGCAACGGCAACNACCCCGGTGAGACCANGCANAAATCCAAGTCCCCCGAAGTGTAGGCACCCTCTGTATAAAACTCGATGGCTGAACCGCCGACTACCACAATGGAAACTGCCTCCGCGCGGAACACCGCCGAACACAGCGAAGCCAGTCGGAAGCTCTTTACGGTTGCATCAGCCTCCGCAACGATTTGATCGAGAGTAATCTGTATCGCTGCTTGTTCCACGAGCCCGAGCGTACGATATGGTGCCCCTCCATCAAACCGAATTCGACAGTCGTTAGCGGGCGAACTGGTCGGCGGCGGCTTGCTGAAAAGCCTTGCGCACGGGCGAATTATCGCTGTTCGAGAAGCCGGCCCGCTGGATCATCATCACGTAAATCAGGCCGGTTTTCGGGTCGGCCCAACTTTGAGTGGCATACGCACCGCCGTGCCCGTACGTCCCGGGCGAAAACATTTCGGTCACTCCCAATGGCTCCTTCACCACCTGAAAACCCAACCCCCAACTCATGCCGGTCACGAACCCAGTTTTGATGTCGCCGGTTTGGGTGCGCGTCAGTTCTTTCACTGTTTTCTTTTTCAACAATCGATTCCCGTCAACCACGCCGCCGTTCAGCATCATTTGATAAAAACGCATCATGTCCCCGGCGGTTGAAAACAACCCGCCAGCCGGCAACGGAGTGCGATTGCGATTACTCAAACTGCTCTTGAAAAAATAGATCTCGGCTTCCTTTAACGCGCCGTTTTCATCCGGTCGATAGGTCTTGGCCACGCGCTTGGCCTGTGCTTTATCCGGCCAAAACGTCGTGTCCTTCATCCCGCACGGATCCAAAATTCGCTTCTGCAAAAAATCCTCAAATCGCTCCCCGCTGAGAACCTCCACAATCCGGCCAAGCGTATTGATGCCGGCGTTGCTGTACTGCCAGCGAATTCCCGGTGCGTGGTTCAGCGGCGTTTTAGAAGCCGCCAACGTCAATTCGGCCAGAGTGCTCTCGTCTCTCGGTGACCGAACGTTGGCCAAGCCGGAGGTGTGCGTCAGTAAACCGTGGATTGTGATCGGTCTGGGTGGACGCTCCAAAACCAAGCGATCCTTCGCTCGCTCCCGCACCATCCACTGGCCCTTGAACTCCGGCAGGTGTTTTTCCACCGCATCCTCCACGGAAAGTTTACCCTCCTCCTGCAGCATCAAAATACATACACCAGCCAACGGTTTGGTCATGCTGGCGATCCAAAAAAGATGATCCTCGCTCATCGCCTCGCGCCTGGCCAAGTTTGCGACTCCCACCGTCTCCAATTGCAGCAGCTTGTCCTTATTCGCCACAATCGTCACGCTGCCAGAGATCACCTTTTGGTCGACGAATACCTTCATTGTCTTCCGCACCAACGACACCGGTTCCTTGGCAAACACACCTGCCGCGATCAAAAATACGGCAGCCAACACAGTCATTTTTTTCATGCTAAAAATTAGTATCCGGTTTTTGCCCCACCCTTCGAACCAGATGCTCCTGAGGAAACTCATCCACCACAGTCCCATTGCGCAACTCGAGCACATCCATATAGAGCGACGATTTTTCCGGTACCCATCTCCCGTTGTTTTTGTGAACGAAATAAATCGGTCTGCGGTATCCGTCATAATCCGGGATAAATACGCCGAAATTGCCGTTCTCAGTTCCGGTAGAGCCTTCGTCGCCTTTGTATTTGACCACAAAATCCCAATCCAACCCGTGAACTCTTATCCTCTTTTTACCGCCGAATGTTGATCGAAAACCGGAAGGATACGTCTCTGTCCAAATCCCGTCGCCATCCCGTTCCCACAAGCGGAACCCCGGTTCCGGATTCCATTTGTAGTTTAACCAAAAGCGGCTGATGGGCTTGCCCTCCGGTTGTTTTGGCTGGGGTGGGCTCGGCTTAGGATCCGGCAAATCGCACCCCACCAAACACAAGACAGCGATGACGCTGAATCGTTTGAGATTCCCGAATTTTTTCTGAAACCAACTCACTCGCCGAAGCGTTACATCCAGTCAACGTCTCCACAAGACGCCAGACACTTGGCCAAGCGCTTGGCAACGGAAGCGACTACTCGCCCGGGGGCGGTTCGTCGGTCCGGATGATGATCGAGGAATCACCTCCGGCTGGGGCAATGATTCGCGTCTCAGATTTAATCACAGCGGCCCCTGAGGCACCATCGATGAAAACCGGAGCCCCTCCATCGGCGTAGGCGTCGATCGTGATCGCCTGAATTTCCGCCGGCGGCCCCAGCTCACCTTCGGGAATGTTAATGGAAAAATTCAACGCCCATACCACCACATCCGCGATGCCCCCTTCGGAATCTCCGCTAAAACTAATGACGCGCATGGAGGGATTGCGTTTGTTGTATTGCTCGAGTTGATCCGCCGTCAGAAAACCGGCCAAGGCCTGTTGCTCGGCTTCCTTGATGGCCTTGAGTTGTTCCGGCAATTTTTTAGGATCAGCGATCCCACCATTGGCCATGAGTAGTTCATCGCGTTTTTGCTTAAACTCCTCACGCACCTTGGCCAATTGCTCGGTTTAGAACGGGTTCAGGTCAAGCTTCTCAGCCAGTTGCTCGTTGCGGCGTTCGCGTGATTTGGCCATGGCTTCCACCATTTTTTGATGCGCCTCCTCACGCATGTGCACTTCGCGATCCTCGATGTGCTTTTCGACAAACGGCTCAATGACCGNCCACAATTGTTCGCCACCNGCNAANGAAGAATCAACCACTTCGGCTGGCTCGTCATCACTGGTCGAGATTGGCTCGTTGCTTAGCCGTTCGATCACCTGCGACTGGCGATTCACTGTCTTTTGCAAATCCGCGATGCTTTGTTTTAGGGAAGCAATTTCCTGAGTTTGTTGTCCGCTAAGTTCACTTTCTTGTAAACTGCTGCGGGTCGCAGCAAAAACCAGCATACCGATCGCGACAACGACCGAGGCAACAAACATGTAAATGGGTGCTTTGGTGTTCATGGTGAATTTTCAGTGGGCACTTCGACATTACCCAGTTGCTATGCCAATTCTTTTGCACTCAAAAAAAAACAGGGAAAGGCTGCATACGGAGTTAGCCCAACCCTGTTACCTCTCCACTCGGAAAGGCTGTAGCGAAATCCTTGCGCTTGGCCAAGAGCGAGTCAATCCCGTTTTTTTAACTTTTCAGCGATTCCATTCTCGCATCCCTCCCACCGCTTGGCCAAAGTCTGGCGCACATTGAAAGGCTTTTTTCTTTTTATTTTTGTGCTCGCTGTGGGGTTATTCGGCCCGACAACGGACGTCCGCGCTCAGGAAAAACAGACCGAAATATGGGAAGCCGCTGCTACTGGAAATCTTGATCGATTGCAAACCCTGGTCGAAGAGGACGCCGCTGCTCTAAAAGCGGGAGATCAATCCGGTAATACGCCACTGCATCACGCTGCTTGGGGCGGACAGATCGAAGTGATGGGCTGGCTCATCGACAACGGTGCCGACATCGAGTTAAAAAGCGATCAGCAGTGGACACCGTTGCATTGGGCTGCGCGCAACGGCAAGTGGGCCTCGGTAAAACTGCTACTCGATCACGGTGCAGCAGCAGACTCGCCGGGCCACCTCGATCAGACTGCCCTTCATCTTGCTGCAAAGAACAATTTTGCCACCACGGTGCGACGCCTGCTCGAAGCCAAGGCCAACCCAAACACAAAGGACATTAACGGCCAAACTCCGATCCACTTCGCCGCACTCGAGGGCCATACGGACATCGTCGTCAGCCTGCTCGAAAACGGAGGTGACATCGATGCAAAGACCGATTGGGGCGCGACGCCGTTGAGCGCAGCGGCCGCACGAGGGCGAACGTCCACCGTCGCGGCGCTGCTTGTTCGCGAGGCGGAGATTGACCCGGTGACGGATGCAGGCTGGACGCCACTGTTCGCCTCCGTCGTCGGTAAATTCAAGGCACCAACCAAGTTCCTACGCAACAACGGTGCAAACATTCATGTGGTCACCAAGGCGGGAAACACTCTGCTACACGCAGCCGCCTCCAGCGGGATGGATGAACTCATTTTGGAGCTGCTCGACGCCGACCTCGATATCAACGCAGAGGACGCCGGCGGACGTACCCCAGTCGATCACGCCACCGGCAACCTCTGGAGCAATACGGAAGAGTTGCTGCGATCCAAGGGAGGCAAACCCGGCCCAAAACAAACTCTTCATCATGCCGCCATCCGTGGCGATCTTACCGCAGTGCAGCGTCTCGTTGATGCAGGCGCGGATCTCTCGCAGCGCGACGATTGGCAACTGCCGCCACGCAATTGGACGCCNTTACACTATGCCGCCGCCGGAGGCAACGTCGCCGTCATCCACCACCTCATTTTGTCTGGTGCAGATGTGCGTGCGGTGGACTATACCGGCTGGACGCCGATGGTGGTCGCGCTGTCAAAACAGCAGATCGACGCCGCCAATCTTCTGAAAAGATGGCAATCGTTGCCCGGCATCGTGAATCTTCACTATACTGGGCAGATGAGTTTTGAAGTAGTCGGCGTGGCCGGAACCGAGTGCGAAATCGAAGCCTCGATCGACCTCAGAAAATGGTCCTCCATCGGCCGTGTGAAACTTGAAAACGGCAAGGCCAAGTTTTGGGATCTCCGCCGCATACTCCTTCCAAAATGCTTCTATCGAGCCAAGGCAATTGAATAAAAGAGGGTTGNAAAGCAACTGCGCTGCATTACATTTNTCGCTCTAATCGCTAAACCAATGAGCCTTAAAAAAAGAGCCAACTTGATCACGGCGATTTTGTTTTCCTGCATGTTTTCCACCGCATTGCCGCCGGCGAGTCACGCTGCGGACAATGCGGACGCNATCCGGAATTTTCAGCAGTCTCTGATTNAAAACGAAATCACTGGCAGCAATGTCGTGATGATTTTTCGTGACGGAAAACGCGTTTACCACGAAGCCGTCCAATCTGGAAAAACTGGGGATCGAGATATTGACGCGAACACCCTNTTCCCCGTTTGGTCGATGACAAAACCGATCACGACAGTCGCGATGATGATCCTGCATGAGCAGGGCAAGTTCGACTGGAACGATGAAGTCTNCAAGTANATCCCCTGCATGGCGAATCTNACGTGGCGCGACGGCGACGAAATCAAGCCGTGCACCAAGCCGCTGCGCATCATNCACCTNATGACGCATCGTTCCGGCTGGGATTATGACGTGCGGCCCNGTTACAAGACGGTATACTCACCGAACATCGCGTTCGACTCGGTTTACCCCAGCCAGTCTCGATTCGACGATCTTCAGTCGTATGTCNAAGCGTGCGCGAAACANCCCCTCGCATTCGAACCCGGCACCCAGTATCTCTACGGCATCAGCCAAGCTATCCAAGGCCGAATCGTCGAAATCATCACAGGGGTGACNTTCGAAGCGTATNTGCGCAAGACACTTCTCGAACCCCTCGGCATGAACNACACNGGGTTCAGCATGACCTCAGAGCAGCGATCCCGATTTCAACCACTCTGGATTAATAGCGGCCAACTCAAGGGCTACACCCATCTGCTCGATGAGCTATCGTACAGCCCGAAAAGCCAAGCGCACTTTGGTGATGGGGGACTCGTTTCGACGATGGCAGATTACGCCCGATTCTGTGAAATGCTCACCCACGGAGGGGTCTTCCGTGGCAAACGAATTCTCTCACAAAAGAGCATCGACGCCATGACCGCCCGTTGGTCGAAAGGCTATCCGGACGAACCCGACTCCTTCCCTCCCATCCGCGGTTACACCAACGGCTTTTCGTTGTTCGTTTTGGATGATCCATCGGTTCACGAGCAAAACGTGCCCAAGGGCATCTACGGCTGGGTTGGTTATCACAACACCCACTTTTGGATCGATCCAATGAATCGCCAATTCGGACTCTTCATGAGCCGCGCTCGGGAATTCAACTGGGAAGTGGGCGTTGGCTTGCGAAAGATTGTGTACGGGGAGAAACGCTGACTGCGAGTGCGCTTGGCCAAGCGCTTGGCTTGTCAGTCCGCTTGGGTGCCACTGCGCCGTACGGCAAAAAGAAACGCCGCCGCCGAGGCGATGAGCAATGCCGTCTCAGCGCCGAGCGTCAGCCAAGCAGAGGCGACGTTGCCGTACTTGGGCAGCAACACAAAATAAAGTGCGCCGGATATAAGGCAGCACGGCAGGCAGCAGAGCACCGGCAGTTTGTCGCGATGTTCCGCCCAAAGTCCCCACGTAAACATCGCCGTGCCGACGGCAAAAAATTTTCCCAAGACCAGCCAAGGCAACAGCCCTGCAGCACTCGCAAACGCCTCCCCAAAAAGCAGCGAGTAAAGCCAGTCCACCACCAACCGAAGCACGCCAAACGCAACCAAGCCAATCGCACTCGCCCCGCCGGCGATCCATAGAACGCGGCGGCGGAACATCGCCAAGTCCGCCTTGTGCCAGACCATCAATCGCGGTGCAATCAAGATGCCGAAGTAGTGCAAAAACATCTGAAACGCCAACACCAAATACTGTGCCGAACCGAACAGGCCGCCAGACTGTTTTCCGATGATAAAGTAGGTCATCACCTGAGCCATGTTCGCCAGCAGATAGTAGCCGAGGTTGAATAGCCAAATGAGCCACGCCTCGCGGAACAGTTTTCCAGCGCTGGCCAAGCGCGACGGACTGAGACAACGAAACCCAAGCTCGCGGGACATCCGCCACCACACCGCGCTCACCACCACTGCGTTGGCTACCAACAGCACGTAAAGATCACTCCCCACCGCTTGGCCTTTTTCAAAAAACAGGATGAACCAAACGCTGGCCATTACTGATGATAACAATTGAAAACGCGAGGCGCGCGGCATCTGTTCCGTCGCCTGAAACAGCCAACTGTAGTCCATGCAGCAGACGAGTAAAAACAGCGCCCCCGCCAACCACGTCCACTTTTCGCCGCTTTCGAGTCCGCTCAACGAAACAACCACCGCCCACAACACAGCCGCCAGCAGGCCAAGAGCAAAACGAAAGGTGAAAATCGCCGGCGCGATCTCGCCCGCCTTGGCCAAGCCCTTCGCCACGTGCCGCACCGCAACGGCGTCCAGCCCGAACGCGAGGCACAACTGCAGCGTCATCGCGAGGGTAATCACCGTACGCGACACCCCAACGTTATCCGGCCCAAGGCAACGCGTGGCGAACACCATGCCGACGACCTGAAATAGTTTACCTAGCACCTGCCAGAGCATCGTGCCGGAGAAGTCTCGAAACAATTTGGCCTGAAACAGCCCCCCGCCCGACGCGCCTTGGTTGGAGGGTGTGTCGGTCAAAACTGGTGGGAGTAGCCGAGTTGCACGACTCCCCAGTCGCGCCCTCGATAAAGATTTTGGAACGGTTCCGTGTACGGGCCAAGCGCACCGTAGCGGATGAAGTACGGCCCGCCGGAAAGTTTCAGTGCGGACTTTTCTCCCTGCCAACGGATGCCGAAACCGATGTGCCACGTCTCCAGTTCAGGAGCAGAACTAGACAACAATAGCGAGTCATCAATCTCGCCGGTGTCCTCGTACCAACGGCCGGTCAGGCTGAAATACCAGCGGCCATCGATGTCGGTCTCCAGCGTTTCCTCCACAAACCACGCTTCAAAACGCGGTGCCTCCTCCGAGTAACCGACCGTCGAGCGCAGCACCCAGTTTTCCGCCAACGCCCAGTTGAGTGAAGCCTGCCCGCCGTAACGCAAATTACGGCCGGTGGTGTCCGTCACAAGCGCGATCAACTGGCTGCGAAAGGTTGGGGTTAGGATGTTTTCGAACGTCAAGCTGGCGGTGTTTGTGTCGAGTTCGTTGCGGCCGCGCACAATTGGCAGGAACGGTTTTTTCTCGTAACCGGGCGCGATGGTATCGGTTTGCCAAGCGGAGTCCAGTTGGACAAACGCCGTCGTCTGGGCGTATTCCCAGCGCAAGCCTGCGCCGAGGTTGAGGCCGTGCGGATCGGCCTCCTCGTAGCCGAACGGATATTCCTGCCGATAAAATTCGTTGAGCCAAAGCGAACGGTAATCCTGAAAACCATCGTAACCGCCGAGGGAGACGTTCAGCGTCAACGAGGGCTTAGAAGTAGTGCACAGCAAGACTATGGTAGATGGGGACGCTATTTCAACTGGCTCGCTGACGGATCGCAGCTGGGACTTGCAGAGCGACAGGCCTGGCGAGTTGAGCCGTCTCGATGTGGCTTTCAACACGACTGGGGAGCTCAAGCCGGGCAGCACAATCGTGCTGAGCTTGCCTCACACGCTGTCGAGTGC
>NZFR01000081.1 GCA_002689335.1 Verrucomicrobiales bacterium | reverse complement strand
ATCTACTTTTGGTAGTCCGCCCCGGACCAGCTGGACAAGACGGATCGCTGCCACCTCTCAAGTGCCTTACGCATCTGGGTCGTGCGTTGCGGTTCGGCGGCACTGAGATCATTCGCCTCCATCGGGTCTTTGATCAAGTGATACAACTCAAAACTGACCTTCTGGTTTCTTTCAATACGATGTAGCTTCCACGGCCAGGCGTTCCAGGCGGCGTGACCGCGCTGGTCGTCCGCGCCGAAGGTGGGAAATTCATTCACGTTTTTCAGAACGCGCGTGGGATGCGGGTTGGGTTGGCCCGCTTTTTTGGCCTCAAACAAGGCCTTGATGATGCGGTCGTTCCAAGTGCCCTGCCCCTGGGTGTGTCCATGCCAGAAGCCCATGGGCGGACGCTCGATGCGTTTCCCGGCAATCACCGGCGCCAAATCGATGCCGTCAAGCAATGGCTGATGCGCGACCTTGGCACCGGCCAAGGCGACGAGCGTGGGATACAGGTCGGAAGTGAATGCTGGCGTGTCGACGGTCTTCGCCTTGTACTTGGCCGACCATTCCATCACAGCGGGCACACGCAGGCCGCCTTCGTAGATGCTGCCCTTCTTCGCCCTCCCTCCGGAGGATTCCGCCACGAGCCCGCCGTTGTCGCTACAGTAAAACAACAGCGTGTTCTTCACGATGCCCAACTGGCGCAGGCTCTTTCGCAGTTTCCCGATCTGCTGATCCAACAGCGTGATCTCGCGAAAGTAGCCGGGGTTCTTGGTGTCTTCATCATTGTAAAGCGTAGCGGCATTCGGCAGACCCTGCGGCAGTTCCGCCTGCGGATCGTGTGGCGATGGAAACCAGGTCACGGCAAAGATCGGCTTGTCGCCCTTGGCGTGTTTGCTGAGAAACTTGATGGTGGCGTCCATGGCGATCACCGAGCCGGGGCCTTTGAACTGACCGTATTCGCCGTTGCGACTGAGGTAGGGATCGTTGTCGAAAAAGTTCAGACCCGACAACCATTCATCGAACCCCGCGCCTCCCGGGCTAGTGGGGCTCACCTTCTGCACCGAGCCGATGTGCCATTTTCCGAAATGACCGGTAACATACCCGGCACTCCCAAGCGCCTCGGCCACGGTGGTTTCGTGCGGCCGCAGGTAATGTCCGTGATTGGGCACGTTCACGCGGAACGGATGACGGCCGGTCATCACACTGGCGCGCGTCGGCGAACACACGGGCGCACTGGCGTAAAAGCGGTTGAACACCAGCCCCCCCTTGGCCATGGCATCAAGGTGCGGCGTCTGGACGAAGGGATGACCGGTAAAGCCAGTGTCACCGTAGCCATGATCATCAGCCATCACCAACACAATGTTAGGGCGCGTCTCGGCCGATGCCAAAGACAACAGACCGCTTAACAGGAGCAGGCAGAGTGAGTGTTTCATAATAGTGTCTATTTAAAGCTAACGGACACTTTTGGAGGTGGGAGATTTGTACCGACTTGATTCNNTGGCAAGGCATTTTTGGAAACCNTCATCGNTAANAAGTCTTAGGGTAATGTTAGAAATACAACTTGAATTCGCTCATTNAGCANNNGAGATTGAGCCCGTATGTCAAGTAAAACGAGCTTCTATTGGCTGACGGTAATTGCTNTATTTACTTGGGCGAATTCCGCACAAGCCGAGGCNNTCTCGGCGCCGGATTTCAACAAAGACATCGCTCCGTTGATCGCCAAGCGCTGCCTCGAATGTCACAATGAACGGGATGTCAAAGGAGACATCAGCCTGACCACGCGTGACGGGTTTACGAAGGGAACGAACAATGGGCGGTTGATNTTGGACTTGGTTCGTAAAGGCGAGATGCCCCCCAAACAAAAAGNCGTTTCGCAAAAGTTGCCGGAGGAAGAGATTCGACTGCTGACGGGATGGATTGATTCTGGANCCGCTTGGCCAAGCGGTCGCATTCTCGACCTTTACGAGGCAACCAGCGACGTCCGTGCCGGCCGCGATTGGTGGTCGTTACAACCNGTTAAGCGCCCTACNATACCTTCGCAAGCCAAGCATCCGATCGACGCGTTTATCTTGGCCAAGCTCAACGAAAAATCACTGACTCAAGCCAAGAGGGCCANTCACAGGGATTTGGCGCGTCGAGCTTATTTCGACTTAACCGGCCTGCCTCCTTCNCCGGACGACNTGAATCGATTTCTGCAAGACACCTCCNCCGATGCTTGGCCTCGATTGATCGACCGCCTGCTGGCGTCCCCGCGTTACGGCGAACGCTGGGCTCGTTACTGGCTCGATCTCGTNCGATTTGCGGAGACCGACGGCTACGAGCGGGACAAACTCAAACCTAACATATGGCGTTACCGTGACTGGGTAATCAACGCGCTGAATAACGACATGCCCTACACCCGCTTCGTCGCCGAACAATTGGCCGGTGACGAGTTGCCGGATCGCACGGANCAAACTGTCATCGCCACCGGCATGATTCGGGCCGGCACTTGGAACGACGAACCCAACGATGCCGCCGACTACCTTTATACTCGGCTTGAGGACATGGTGCACACAACNACCACCGCGTTCCTCGGCCTNACGGTGAAGTGCGCTCGGTGCCACGACCACAAATTCGATCCCATCCTTCAGAGNGACTACTACCGCATCGCCAGTTTTTTCTGGNCCGGCCCGGTGGGTCAGGCAAACCAAGGGGGACCAACGAAGGAACAACTCGGTTTCGATGTCTACGGTTGGACCGATTCAAGCCNCGAGCCGAAACCAATCCGGTTACTGCTTCAAGGAGAACGTCACAANCCGGGNCCGGAGATCGCTCCCGGCTTTCTNTCGGCCGTCACTGCTCTCGACAAACCACTCGCCCCGCCCCCCTTCGGNAGCAAAACAACCCTCCGCAGACAGCAATTTGCAAACTGGATCACTCGCCCCGAAAACCCACTCACCNCACGNGTATTGGTTAACCGACTTTGGCAACATCACTTCGGGCAAGGACTCGTGCGCACGCCAAACAATTTGGGTTTCAAAAGCGCCCCGCCCACACACCCCAAATTGCTCGACTGGCTTGCTGCAGAGTTCATGGAGCCATCCATCGATGACGGCCCGGCCTGGACNCTGAAGCGATTGCACAAACTCATCATGANTTCCGAAACCTATCAACAGGCTTCAACCCACCNNGATGAAGCGTTGTTTTCGGANACCGATTTCACGAATCGATATTGGTGGAAGTTTCCCCGGCGACGACTGGACTCCGAAGCCCTTCGCGATGCCATGCTCAACGTCAGCGGCCAATTGAATCTCAAAATGAGTGGACCCAGTTTTTATCCAAGAATGACGCGTGAGGCGCTCGAAGGGCTCTCCCGCAAGTCCGGCGACTNGCAGGAGTCCGATCTCGATGANCGTTCCCGACGCAGCATCTACATGATGACCAAGCGCTCCCGACTACTGCCGATGATGACGGCGTTCGATTTTCGNGACACCACTGTCTCCTGCGGCCAACGGGATGTNACCACCGTCGCNCCTCAGGCGTTGGCCTTGCTGAACAACCAGTTTGTCCACGCGCAGAGCAAAGCCTTGGCCAANCGCTTGGCCAAGCGNTCCGCCAACCCCGTCGAACAAATCCGCGNGGCGTGGAATCTGGCGTTCAACCGAGANCCGACCGCGGAAGAGCTTGGCCAAGCGNAGAAACACCTGCTTGCCCAACAGGCGCACTTCGCCCCACTGCCCACAGACGCTGNCCAAGCGCCCGTCGGCNAAAACCCGGCCAGTTTGATTGGGTTGGAACTCTGGATGAGAGCCGACTCGGGAATNCAAAAAGATGAAAGCAATCGNGTGAAATCTTGGTCTGGCCGAANCCCGAAACGCTTCACTGCACTTCAGCCGGTTACTGCCAAGCAACCCACATGGATTGCCGACGCGATCGAAGGCCAACCTGCGTTGCGTTTTGATGGAACGGGAGATGCGCTGGAGATTGCGGATCAGGTTTTAGATTCGCAAAATTTCACCCTCATCGCGATAGCTAATCATACCGCGCAGGGGGGGGAGCGGGAGATTTTTTCCAACTGGGGCCGAGGCGGTGGATCTGGCACCTCGTTATTCCTCGGCACCAACGGAGCAACCGAGATACGTTTGTCGGATGCGTTCAACAAAGCCGGGAATCTCAGTAATCCCCAAACTCACTTTGGCCTCATGGCGGTCAACTCAGCGGAGGGCGCGTTCACGTTTCAAAACGGCAAACGGCTCGCTTCAAGCGGCAGCTTGCCAACGCGAAAACTTTCTCCGCCCTATACCATCGGCACACAGGGAACCATTGATGGCGAATACTGGCAGGGAGACATCGCCGAGTTAATCCTGGTCAATCGCGCGCTGACCGGGAAAGAACAGATCGGCATCTGGAATTATCTCAACCAACGATACGGGTTCGCCGCCAAACCAAAACCGACCACCGATCCGAAGCATCTCGCACTGGCCTCCTTGTGCCACGTACTACTAAATGCCAACGAATTTATTTACNTNGATTAGCCTCACTNCTCCGGAGGCCAACGNTTGAAGGGCGTGGTGGGTGAGTTCGGTGACTCCTCGCGGAACTTTTNCCACTTCGCACGCTGATCAAGCTTGGCCTCCCANGTGGCACATCCTGTNATCATGAACAGCACTCCCCCANAAACCAATGACTGAANCAACCTCTTCAATTTCATGCGGTAACTTTGACTGCGCCATCCGGCATGACAAGACTTTACTCCGCTCTGAGAGGGAGTAGGTTCGCCGCCCCGACACACGCTCTCGACTCATGTCCGATCGCGATCAAAACCAAGCAAAACGAATCTTCCCCTGCGGTAGGACTCGGCGAGAGTTTGTTTGGGAGATGGGCGCCGGGTTTTCCGGTTTGGCGCTGGCTTCGTTGCTCGGTGCGGATGGNTTCTTTTCAAAACAAGCNCANGCGCTTGGCCAAGCGCANAGCAGCCCGNTCCGCCCTCGAACCTCGAATTATCTAGGGAAAGCCAAGCGCTGTATTTTNCTAATGATGAACGGCGGTCCCAGCCAGGTGGACACGTTCGACTACAAGCCNGAGTTGCAAAAGTACGCNAACAAAACGCTTCCGCAGAATAAAAAATACATCAACTCCGGNGGTCGTCGCGTGGGNTACCTCACCCCCANCTGGCGACCGTTTCGGCCCGGAGGTCAGAGTGGGTTGNTGGTCTCCGATTACTTTCCGAACGTCCGTAAGCACGCCGACAANCTCGCNGTANTCAAGGCCTGTCACGCCGACAGCCACGCCCACGGCTCTGCCTTGGTCGCCATGAACACAGGCAGCACATTCATCGGCAGACCGTCACTTGGCGCGTGGTCTGTNTACGGCTTGGGCACCGAAAACCAAAGTCTTCCCGGTTACGTGGTGATGCTCGACAAGCGCGGCGGCCCGATCTCCGGCCAGCCAAACTGGTCTTCCGGCTTCATGCCCTCGACGTTTCAAGGCACGTTGTTCCGGCCAAGCGGCAACCCGATCCTCGATTTGACAGGCCCGGCGCACCTCGANNCCAAGGCTCAGCGGCGTCAACTTGATCTGCTCGCCAAGCTCAATCAAAAGCACCTCGACGAACGCCCAGGCGGTCGGGAGTTGGCCGCGCGGATTCAGTCGTACGAACTCGCCTACCGTATGCAATCCGAAGCGCCCGAGGCGGTGGATTTGTCTGTAGAAAAACAGGCCACTCGCAACATGTACGGCATCGGGAAGCAACCGACCGACGAGTACGGCCGCAACTGCCTCATCGCCCGNNGGCTCGTCGAACGAGGTGTGCGCTTCATTCAACTTTACTCTGGGGGCGGTCATCTNGAAGACACNTGGGACGGCCACGAGAGCATCGAGAAAAATCACGGACTACACGGCGCCGAGGTGGATCAACCCATCGCTGCGCTATTAACGGACCTTGAGCAGCGCGGGCTGCTCNATTCAACGCTCGTCGTTTGGGGCGGCGAATTTGGACGAATGCCGNTCAGCGAAGGCAAGGGTGCGCCCGGCCGAAACCACAACCCATACGGTTTTTCCATGTGGATGGCCGGCGGCGGAGTGAAAGGCGGGGTAAGCTACGGAGAGACAGACGAATTCGGCTTCGAGGCCGTGGTAAACAAAACGCATGTCCATGACATCCACGCAACCATCCTTCACCTCATGGGCATCGACCACGAAGCACTGTCCTACTTTCACCAAGGTCGTCAGGAAACATTAACCGACGTCCACGGNNGAATCATTCGGGAGATCTGCGCCTAGCTCGCTTGGCCAAGCGTTAAACTTTTTGGGTTTGCTTAACGCCTAACCGGATCAACTGCTTCGCCTTGGCNTCAGAACTGGCCTCAGCGTAGATGCGTAGGATTGGCTCGGTACCAGATCCTCGAAGCATTAGCCAAGCACCGTTTGCGGCAATGTACTTCACNCCATCAAAAGTTTTCACATCAACAACCGATGAANCGGCCAGTTTGGCGGGGGGATTATCNGCACAATACTTCATGAGGGCCGCACGATTCTCCAGCGGGAAGTGGGTGTCCAACCGGTCATACCGATGAGGGCCGAAGCGTTTTTCCAACGTAGCCAACAGACGGTTGACTGTCTTTTTTTCGGTGGCCAATAATTCCAACAAAGCCAAGCCGGCAAGGATACCGTCGCGTTCGGGAATGTGACCGTGAAATCCGATCCCGCCGCTTTCCTCGAAGCCCAGCAGGACATCGCCCTTTTGCATCTCAGTGCAGATGTACTTAAAGCCCACTCCGGTCTCGAGCAATTCCAAGCCATACGCCTCACACATCCGATCGACCATCGAAGTNGTCGTCAGCGCCTTGATCACCCTGCCCTTTTGCCCACGGTTGACGCTGTAATGATGCAGCAGCAGGCAGATGATTTGATGCGTGGTTAAGGCGTTGCCGCGGCCGTCCATGCCCCCGACCCGATCCGCATCCCCATCGGTCACCAGACAGAGGTCGTGCGGGTTCTTTTTGAGATACGCCGCGCTTGGCCCGTAATTATGGACGATTGGCTCCGGGTGGATCCCCCCGAAAAACGGATCATGCTCCGCGTTGAGCGTGGTAACCTTGCACTTCGTTCCAGCGAGGATTTTTTCGAACGCCCCAGCTCCCACGCCAAACAAGGCATCGTGCGCAAAACGCAATCCGGAGCGGGAGATCAAATCGAAATCCACCTGCCGGCAGATCGCCCTAGCGTGCGGGGCATCCAAATCCTTCACCTTGAGCAAGCGCTTGGCCAGGCGAAGATCCATCGACTTCACGGGCTTGGCGTCGAGTAATGACTCGATCGCCTGACAGGTTTCAGATGGGGCCGAGCCTCCGAAATGCCCCTTCAATTTGAACCCACAAAATTGCGCCGGATTATGACTGGCCGTCAGAACAACACCCCCGACCGCTTTCTCAGCCTTGACCGCGAACGAGATCGCGGGAGTCGGTGACGGGGCGCTCCCCAGCACCACTTCGAAACCGTTCCCGACAAACACCTCTGCAACGCGCTCGGCGAATTGATCCGCCAAAAACCGTCGATCACAACCGATGACCACNCGCTTGCGAGTCCCTTTCGGGCGCCGTTTTTTCCAAAACTCAGCCGTAGCTTGCGCCACCCGCNCCACATTCTCGAATGTGAAATCCTCAGCGATCACCGCACGCCAACCGTCGGTGCCAAACTGGATGTTCCCCTTGCTCACTTTTGATACCCATCACTCACCTGAGTGACGGTTTTGTGCATTTTTTTAACCGCCCGAGTCAGGCTCCGCTGNCCAAACAACGCCGAACCGGCAACAAACGTATCCGCACCGGCACGGGCGCACTCGGATGCCGTTTGCAAGTTCACGCCGCCATCCACTTCGATGCGAAAGTCGAGCCCCATCTCCTGTCGCCACTGGTAAACTTGCTGAATTTTCGGCACGCACTCTTCGATGAACGACTGCCCGCCGAAACCGGGATTCACCGTCATGACCAACAAGAGATCGATCTTTTCCAAAAACGGCTTCACCTTGTCGATCGCTGTGGGTGGGTTGACAGCAAGCCCGACNTGTTTGTCGAGCGAACGGATTTTCCAGAGCAGCGACGCAACCTGTTCCTCCAGTTCGACGTGTACGGTGATCAAATCGGAACCAGCCTTGGAAAACGGCTCGAGCAAAATCTCCGGCTTGGAGCACATCAGGTGCGTGTCGAAAAACAGGTCGGAATGCGGACGGGCATTGGCAACCAACTGCGGGCCAAAGGTTAGATTTGGTACAAAATGACCGTCCATCACATCGAGATGAACCCACTCAGTGCTACTTTTTTCGACCCGTTTAAGCTCGCGTGCAAATTTGCTGAAGTCGCCAGCTAGAATGGAAGGCGCAATGATCATGCGCGCGATAACGTAAGTGCCACTTGGCCAAGCGGCAAGAGGTTACACACCCAATCGTGCCATGACCCGAGTCATCTCGACGGCCGTTTGGGCTGCCTCCACCCCACGGTTATGGCTGGAATCCAAACAGCGCTTTTTGGCCTGATCCACGTTTTCCAGCAGTAACACCTCATGAATAACAGGCAGCGTGTGATCCACCTGTAGCTGCATCAGTGCGTCCGTAACCGCTTGTCCAATGTGTTCGGCATGGGTGGTTTCGCCACGCAAAATCACACCCAGACAAACAATCGCATCCACCGGCTTGGCCAAGCGCATGGCCAAGGCCGAAGCAACGGCAGGAATCTCAAACGCCCCCGGCACCCGCACGACCTCAACGATCGCCTTGGCCTTGCCCAGTTCCACCTTGGCTGCGCGTAGCATGGCGTTCACGTACTTCGCGTTGTAACGGGATGCCACGATGGCGATACGCCGTCCGCCCGCGCCCTTAGCTTTGGTTTTAGCTGCTTTTTTTAACACGGTTTAGTCGACCAAAAATGTTCCAGTCGAAGCGGATGCCTTGACCTTTTCCGGCAGTGCTTTCGGATCGAACCTCAACACAAGCGAATGTTTTCCAGCCTCGAGTTCGCGGGTAATTTTGCCTGTGTTTCCAACCACCTTGTTGTCGATCCACACCTTGGCCGATTCCGCTCCCTCCAGGTTCAGCGTAACACTTCCTGTTTGAGCGACTTCAATCTCTGTCCCGGCGTACACCCCAATCACGCCAACCCATCGTCCGGCGTTGGTGCCTTTTTTGAGAATGTCGTCGGTGAGCGTGCCATCGACCAGCGAGTTGACGGCCGTCCATCGGCTGCGGTTGATCCCCCCGTCCGCGATGCGGTCATCCCCAAACTGTTGATCGCGATGATTCGCCGCACGCAGACGCCACACGCGGGCAACATTGCCTTTCGAGGCATCGAACGCACCCGACTTACCCAAGCGACTGAGAAAACTGAACATATCAATTTGGTCCTGCCGATCCAAACGATCAATGAGGCCGGAAGGCATCAGTGAGTTGCCCTGCGTTTGTTTGCGGACATTTGCCTTGGCCACGGTCGTGCGTTGGTTCGCAACATTCCTTAAGATGAGATCGTTTTCGTTTTGGCTTTCNAGCATCCCGAATAGCACCTGATTATCCTTNGTCTCNACCACCAANGAATGGTAGCCCTCTTTGATTTTTCGATTCGGGTANTAGATCGACTCCACGAGGTAATCGAGCGGTGCGCTGGCTCCGATGGAGGTCAAATCCGGCCCCACTTTNCCGCCNGCCCCGCCGATTGCGTGGCAACTGACGCAGCCCAATTCNAACTTGCGATAGACCAACTCACCTCGGGCNGGGTCNCCGGTTTTTCCCACCTCCTTGGTCAGGGCAAGTATCTCCGCTTTGGACAGAGTGATATCCTCATCCTTCAANCCGGCGNTTCGCGGGAGTGCGAGCGATAGCGTTTGCATGTTNCGCCCTCCTTCACGGATCGCCCGCAAGCCGGCCTTNGCTGCCGTCTGTGAAAACCCGCTTTCCGGCAACGATTTCACAAGTGCGGCATCGGCATTTTTCACANTCAACAANGTCCGCCACAGACCAAGCGCTTCCTGCTCATTTTTGGCAGCACCCAGTGCNGCAATGGCGAGTGGGGCGGCTTGGTTGATGTCCAACACCGCCAATGCTCCGACAGCCATGGTTCGCGTCTCGACAAGCTCCGCTTGGCCAAGCGGACGAAGTGCATTGCGGGCCTCGTCTCCTCCGGTCTCGCGGATGGCCTTGATCGCCGCCTGCCGGACATTCGTCGGCGTGGCAGAATCTCCGGCGAGCTTGGTCAACTCAGCAAATTTAGCGCCCAACCCCTTCCACGTTCCGGCCAAACCAAGCGCGGCCACCTGCACATCGCGGTTTTCGCTTTTGAAATAATTCGCCACACTGGCCTTGTCGGCGTCGGGCCGCAGGTTGCGCGAACGCGAGGCGTTGCTAAGAGCGTTCAACGCTCTCGCCTGTCCATCCACTAATAATTCGCCAGCGGAGAGTTGGCTGTGCAGTTGTTGCAACTCCGTTTTCGTTCCGGCGCGGCCGATGATTTCAATCCACGATCCGTCTTCCGGAATCGTTTTACCTTTCAAAAACACACCGAGCACTTCGCTGGCTTTTGCCGAATCCACCGTCTTAAGCGCGAACTCCAGTTGTTTCTCGTTTCCGTCCGCGGTCCACTTGCCGTCGCGCACCATGTTCAACCAAGGTTCTTCGATCTCGTTCATACTGAGCCAGGCACCGTATTCGAGATAGTTGTCGGTCGGTTTTTCAAAAACCCGCAATGCCGCGTTCACCATTTCCTCGGACTTGGTTTTTCGATTCGTAATGGACCGCAGGGCAGCCAAGCGCACACGCGGGTGATCATCAGTCACGCGCTTGGCCAAGCGCGAAGATGTTCCATCAAAACGCTTGTGCCACTCGTTAAGCACCTGAACCGCTGCAGTGCGAATCCGGCCATCTTCGGCCTCGAGCAACTTGTCGAGTAACCCTTGGTTTACGACATCCAAACCCTGATAGATCCAAAGCCCCTCAAGCTGTGCCTGTGGCTCTGTTTGGGCAGCCACCCATTTTCCCAGAGCCGGCAGCACCTCTTTTTCACCTCTCTCCTTGAGCACTCGCCGAGATTTTTCCCGCTCAAAACCGTTCACCGAAGTAAGCTTGGCCAAGAGCTGTTCGTTGCTCAGTTTGGTCAGGTCGGTTTTATTCGCAAGCGGGCGCCCCTTGTAGGAAACGCGCCAGATCCGGCCATGCACATGGTCCCGGCGATCGTCGCGAAAATCGACTTCCCCGTGCTGGATGATCGGGTTCGACCAGTCAGCAATATACAACGCACCATCCGGTCCCATCTTCACATCGATCGGCCGGAAGGTAACACTCGGTGACCGCAACACGTTCGGCATCTCCTGCGTAACATAAGTCGATCCCTTTTCACTGATGTCGAAACGAACAATGCGGTGCGCGCGGAAATCGCAAGTGATCGCGTCGCCCTGCCAATCGTCCGGAAAATGTTCACTGCGAACCAATTCAAGTCCGCAGAATTTTGGATAACGTCCGGGACTAACACTCGCGAGCAACTTCGGCGCACGGGCATATGTAAAATACATCGCGCCGGGCACACCGTAGCTGAGCCCTTGCCCGCCGGCACCGTCCGTCACGAAAGATTGGCCAAAGCTGTCGTAGTGGTGACCCCATGGATTGCAGAAGCCGCGCAGAAATATTTCGCTCTTCAAGGTCTCCGGTCGCATCCTCCAAACACCGCCACTTTTAAGTCGCAAAACCTCGTGGGGTGTTTCCATGTGCGTGCGAATGTAAATCGACTGATTAAAATACAACCGCCCATCAAACCCCCAGCGCAAGGTGTGCAAGATATGGTGCGTATCCTCCGTTCCAAAGCCGGCGGCGATCACTTTACTTTCGTCCGCCTTGCCATCTCCATCGGTGTCCTTGAGGTGAAGCAACTCCGTACTCTGCCCAACGTACACGCCCCCGTCGCCCGGCTCGATGCCGGTCGGGATCAATAGATTATCGGCAAAAACTGTCGATTTGTCCGCCTGCCCATCGTTGTCTAGATCCTCCAAAATGATCACCTTATCGGTGGCCATCTGACCGGGAAGAATTTGCGGATACACCTCCGAACTGGCAACCCACAGGCGGCCTTGAACGTCGAAGTTCATCTGGATCGGCTTGGCCAAGTGCGGGTTCTGCGCAAACAACTGAATCTCCAACCCTTCTCCCAAGTTGAACTCCGGCAGCGGCTGGGGATTAAACGACTTTTGTTCGATCGCAACCTTCGGCTTTTCGGCTGGCTCCTCGGCCGGTTTGACTTCTGCCCACTTCGAAGCCGACATAAATTCAACCTTACGCGACTGCGTTTTATTCAAGGCAAAAATTTCCGTTTCCTTTTCCTTGATCAGCGGATCGAACATGGGGATTTCCTTGAAATTATTCCCCTGCTCGTGCTTCCGGAATCCCCAGAGGTAAGCTTGGTTTTGTGGGCGTGACCGATGGAAAAAAAGCTCATTTTTATCAATGATCAGTTTGCGGATTTTTTTACCAACCTCGATATCAGGCCCTTCGTGAATCATCGCGCCTGAGATCCAATCACCAAGCGGAGCGGTGAGCACCTCTCTGCCATCCACCGCCATTGTGTAGTCTCCTTCAGGATACCCCTGAATTTGGATCCGCCCGACCGAGGTGCGAGTGCGAACGGCGTCCGAGGGACTTTTGCCGCTGAAAAACGGAGGGAGCGCCTCTGCCTTGGCGTACAGCGTAATGCCTTCTTTTGTTCTGTTAATGTTGGAAAGATTCACCCCGTAACCACCCTGTCGCTCGGTGCCGTCCTCCAAGATACTGAATCGGTATGTGGTCGACAGATAGCCAACGGAGTATTCCGTCGCCGCCGCCATGGTCCAGTAACCATATTCGTTGAGATGGATACCGTCACGAGTCAAAGGCGGGATCGTCGAGCGCGGGCCGCGCTGTAGGAATCGGTACAAGTCAACAAACCAAGCGTCGTGTTCCTTTGCTAGATCGCCGACCACTTCGCGGTACTTTTCCAACTTGAGATTATGTTCCTCTCCATCAGGCAACTTGCCACCGAGATTTTCGTGTGTGATCGGGCTGAGAAACACGAGGCGTAACGGATTTTTCTTCGCTGCGTTGGCCTTGATGTGAGCCACCAATGCTTGATATTCTGCCTTGAACTGTTCCAGAGAACTTCCGTCGAGCGAACTGGCCATGCCGTATCCGATGATCGCCACCGAAGGTTTCATTTCCGCGATCTGTTTTTGCAACTGCACCCAACCTTCATTTGCTGGTTCATGCCCCGCCTGCCGTGCGCCAAGGCCATCGCGTGCGATCCCGGCTGGCGTGTCTCCCGTCCAACCGATGTTCCGAAAATGAAGTGACTTACCCTGATTCTGAACCGTGAGCCGATATTCGAGATAACCGTACTTTTGCATCTGCTCGACGAGGCCATCGCCCACAAGCATGATTTGGTCGCCACCGATCAAGTTCAATTTCTTTTGCTTGCGCGGGAACGATTTCAGTTGGCGCTTGGGCTTCAGAGACGTCGCAGCCTTTCGGGGTTTGGGTTTGGTCGCTTGGCCAAGTGGAACAGGTTTGCTTGCTGCTGGGGCTTTTCCTCCAAAAGGAACCGGCTTGGATGCTTTTTGCTGCTTGGGTTGCTGTAAAGGTGCCGGTACCGGAGGTTTTGGCGCTTGGCCAAGCGCTTGGCTTACGATGGTAATCGCGCCCGTAAAAAACAGAATTCGAGTCTTACTCATGGATAAAGTGTATTTGTTCTATTTAAGAATGGCGGCCTCGATGGTTTCAGCCATCACCTTGGCTCCGGCGGCGTTGGGGTGGATTTTGTCGGGAAACATTTCCGGCTTGTCGCTCAACGCAGCGTATAGGTCGATAATCGGAAGATTCTTGCGCTTGGCCAAGGCCTGCACTTGAGGGATCACACCCTCGACGACCGACTGTTCGTTGATTCCCCAGCGTGTCTGGTAAACCGGCGCCGGTGAGCAAAGCCAGATTTTGGGTTTAGCCGGGAGCGAGGCAAAGTGGTCGATCATCGCCTCGTAATCGACTGCGTAGTCAGAACTATGCTTCCAGTTTTGCGGTTTGGTATCGTTCGTTCCGAGTTTTATGATGACCACGTGCGGATTGAACTCAGTCGCCTGCTTGAATGCGGGGCGTTCCCAGTAGCTGAAGTCCCCCTTCTTTAGCATGGTCGCACCACTAACACCAAAGTTGCGAACATCGAATTTTCCACCAAGCGACTTGCCCAACACCAACGGGTAGTTGTGATTCTTCCGATCTTTGATTCCGGAGCCAAAAGTGATGCTGTCACCGACACAAGCCACGCGAATCCGCTCGTTGTAATCCGCCGAGTTTACGCCCTGTTTTCTCTCACTGTTGAAAGTGATACACCCGGCGCTGAATATTGACAGCGACACAACTACTGTTTTCAGAAAAAAACGCTTCTTCATTTGAAACTGCCCGATGAAACGAAATCCGTCGCCCACTGGCAAGCTGGGTTTTGCTTGGGAAGACGGCAATTGGCCGTTAGCGTGTCCAGCGATGAAAGTTTTGATCACAGGAGGCGCTGGATACATCGGTTCGGTCTGCGTTGAGCAATTGCTTGATGCTGACCACGATGTTTTGGTGTTCGACAACCTCAGCGAGGGGCATCGGTCTGCCGTGGACACTCGGGCAAGGTTCATCGAAGGCTGCCTCAGTGATCGCGAGACGATCCTGAATGCTGTCGCCTCAAACCAACCGGACGCGATCATGCATTTCGCCGCCAAGGCACTAGTCGGCGAGTCGATGAGGAATCCCTCAAAATATTTCCGTAACAACGTCGCCTCCGGGATTAATCTGCTGGATGCTGCCGTTGAGGGTGGCGTCAAAAAATTCGTGTTCAGTTCCACCTGCGCCACCTTCGGCCTACCGGAGACTATGCCGATGACCGAGGTGCTCCCGCAAAACCCGATCAACCCCTACGGCGAGAGCAAATTGATTTTTGAAAAACTCCTAGGCTGGTATCAGGAGATTCACGAGTTGGAGTTCGTCGCCCTGCGCTACTTCAACGCCGCCGGCGCCAGCGTGAAATTCGGGGAACATCACCGCATCGAGACTCACCTTATCCCAAATGTTCTCAAGGTTGCGCTTGGCCAAGCCAGCGAATGCAAAATCTTTGGCACCGATTACCCAACCCCGGACGGTACCTGCATTCGCGATTACATTCATATCATCGATCTAGCCCAAGCACACATGCTCGCGATGGAGCCCGGCAAAAGCGGGTTCTTCAACCTCGGTAACGGCGAGGGATATTCCGTGCGCGAAGTGATNGACACTTGCGAGCGNGTNAGCGGCAAGACCATCCCCNCNATCNANGAACCCCGCCGNGCNGGCGATCCACCGCGATTGNTNGCCGGGGCGCAAAAGGCCATCGAAGAGCTTGGCTGGAAACCCCGGNTNGCNTCGNTTGAACAGATCGTTGAATCCGCTTGGCTCTGGCATCAGGCCAACCCCAACGGCTATCCCGATTGATCCCATGTCACCCAGTCTTGACTACATCGAAAAATGCAGAGGCCTCGCCGATACCGTCGCCGGCCAAGTTGACACCATCCAACAANCCGCCGATTGGTTTGCAGAAAGTATTCTTGCCGNACGAATGGTGCATCTGTTCGGCTCCGGTCACAGCCGAATCATGGTCGAGGAAATGTGGCCNCGCTACGGTTCCTTTGCCGGGTTCAACCCCATCGTCGAACTGTCACTCACGTTTCANAATCAGGTAGTCGGNGCCAACGGCCAGCGGCAGGCCATGTTTCTCGAGAACACCCACGGCCTGGCCAAGCGNATCCTACGAAACTACGACCTCACCGACGCCGACGCCGCACTGGTTATCTCCTCCAGCGGGTGNAACGTTGTCCCCATTGAAGTCGCAAAGGAATTTCANGAGCGAGGCATCCGNGTTGTGGCAATNATCAGCCGACAACATTCCGAAGCCAGCAGTAGCCGGCATGAGTCCGGCAAAAAACTACNGGACTTCGCCGATCTGGTTCTNGACACCGGCGCGCCAGTGGGCGATGCGATGACAACGGTCANCAACATGGATACACCGGTNGCTCCCGGCTCCACCGTAGGCGGGTGTATACTTGTGAACGCCATCAAGGCCGAGGTGGCCGATCGCTTGACCAAGGCCGGAAAACCACCAAANGTGTTAACCNCCGGAGCAATCGTCGGTAGCGAACGCGCCACGGAATTGTTCGAAGCCGCCTACGACGAGCATGCACNCCGCTTGGCCAAGCTGTACGANAACCTCGGNATCAATTGAGCTTAGCNAAGCACTGCGCTTGAAGTGGCTACCAAGGGCTGGTTCAATGGNTCCGNATGAAAGAGCAACCTCTTCGCACCACGGTCATNGGCAGCTACCCCTTTCCCAGCTGGTTGGAGTTCGCCTGCCAAAATCTTGAGGAGTTTGGTGATGCCGACCGGGAAGAGATGATCGACGATGCGGTCATCGCTGCGGTGCACGATCAAACCACTGCCGGGCTGGATGTTATTACAGACGGGGAACAAACAAGGCTCGATTTTAATCTTTCGTTTTACGGCTTCCTCGAGGGGATCGATCTGGAATCCGCACCTCCACGACGCTTCGGCCCTCCCGCCCACGATCAACGCGGNAAACACAAAATCTCATGGCCGTTCGAGGCACCCAAAGGTCTTGGTACGGTGGATGATTTTCTTCGCCTGCAGCGACTCACTTCCGGCAACGCCACTCTCAAGGCCAGCGTGCCCGGCCCCTACACNCTCTCTGGCNGACTACTGCCCAACCGACGTTACCCCGATCGATGGGCGATCACCGAAGAGTTGATCCCGATTGTCCGACGCGAACTNGAGGACCTTGTCGCTGCNGGTTGCACCGAAATCACCGTCGACGAACCATCGATGAGTTGCTACGCTCATAAGGAAGACCCAAAGCGGTTCGTTGATATTTTCAATCGCACCGTTGAGCCAATTACTGGCAAGTGCCGACTCTCAAACCATCTTTGCTTCGGCAACTATAAAGGACGAGCCGTCGGGCTACGTCGATACGCCCCAATGTTTCCGGCGTTCCTCGAGTTTAACGTCGATGAGCTTCATCTCGAGATGGCCAGTCGCGAATTTTCCGAACTTGAGATCATNTCTGAGATCGCAAAAACGAAAGACGTCGCTGTCGGGGTAATTGACGTGAAAAGTTACTACATCGAGACTCCGGAGCAAGTTGCCGATNATGTNCGCCGCTGCCTCGAACTAGCGCCGGCAGATCGGCTTGCATTTGCCCCCGACTGTGGTCTCAGCCAAACCGCCCGCTGGGCNGCNAAGAAAAAGCTAAAAAACATGGTCGATGGAATAGCAATCGTCCGCGAGGAACTCGGACTTGCATGATCAAGCCGGTTCTTCAGGACNACGCCTTTTTGGCCGACGTACGATATGCGGCNAGTTCACNNGACAAACTCCATATTTGGTGGCTTGGCCAGAGTGGGTTTCTTGCCCAGTGGCGGGGAGAACACCTNCTGTTCGACCCCTATCTCTCNGACTCTNTNACTCNCAAATACGCNGCCACCGNCAANCCTCACACGCGNATGNCCGANCNGNTCATCCGTCCGGAGCGNCTTGATTTCATCAACGTCACCACCTCCAGTCACAATCACACCGACCATCTCGACGGCGAAACTCTGACAGCCCTCATGCAGTCTAATCCGGAGATGGAACTGCTCGTTCCCTCTGCGAACCGGCGATTCGCTGCCAACCGTTTGGGGGTGGATGCCGATCAACTCCGGGCAATCGACGCCGGCCAATCCATCCGCTTGGGCAACATCGAACTGCACGCCGTCCCCGCCGCGCATGAAAGTCTGGCCAAGGACGAACAGGGACGACACCACTACGTCGGCTACGTAGCCAAGCTCGGCCCGTGGATCCTTTATCACAGCGGCGACACCATCCCGTACGAAGGCATGGAGGACATTTTGAAGCGATGGAGCATCGACGTCGCCCTGTTTCCCATCAACGGCCGACTTCCCGAGCGCCGTGTCGCCGGCAATCTATGGGGACGGGAAGCCGCCCGCTTGGCCAAGTCGATCATCGCCGGAATCGTCATCCCCTGCCACTTCGAAATGTTTGAATTCAACACCGAGACTCCAGAAGAATTCGAAGCCGAATGCCAAGCGCTTGGCCAAGGGCACCAAACGCTAAAAGCCGGCCAACGCTGGAGTCGGTAAAGAGTTCGCCCTGTCATTCAGCGAGTCCATGATTTCTTTTCATCCTCACATCCGGAACAAACCCAACCCTCTCCCGTAATTGTGAGTGAGCGCCCGTTGCTGGCTTGAGATCATGCCCCCCGTTGAACCAAAAACCGGTATCAAATTTTCAAAACGGATCAGCGAATCGCCAATCGATTCTAAGGATTACAGCTAACTGCAATTAGACAGATTGGGGTAGATTGCTACTATTAGGTTGGAGTATTTAACATGGACACAGGATTCGCTATTTTTACTTTGGCCGTTACGGGA
>NZFR01000080.1 GCA_002689335.1 Verrucomicrobiales bacterium | reverse complement strand
AACACTTACATCACAGTGTTATGCGGACTCATAACCTGAAGGTTTTCGGTTCAAATGCGGCTCCCGAAACCAATTTAAAACCCTCGGAGTTTCCAATGATTTCGGGAGGGCTAGTATCCCTGTTTATCGACGTTAACAAGTCCAGGGACGCGAAGGAAAGGTTCCCGATTGTCAGAAGAACGACTGCTAGGTTGGGCGAAATCAAAAATCAANAACTTGTGTTTTNTTGGGGGAGATTTAACTAGGGCTGGTGCCTATTCTCCCCTTGCCCCGGCGCATTGCNTCCCCTATTTTCTGCGGGGTTATGAACTTACACCGTTATCTTTCTCCCCCTCTGTTCCGGTCCAAAGGTGACTTTGAGGTTCTCCCTCCAAAAACAAATTCCTACTAGTTTTATGAAACGTCGCGATATGTTGAAAACGGCTGGGTGCGTGCTTTTCCTGCCGTCTCTTGAGAGTTTCGGGAATAATCGATCTGCCTCGGCCGATGCTGATGTCAAACGGCTTTTCTGTGTAAGCATGGGCTACGGCTTGTTTACTGATGCTCTGCCGAATTCTAGTGGTGCGGACTTCACATTCAGCGACCACATGGAGCCTCTTAAAAAACACAGAGACAATTTCACGCTCTATTCGAAAATGAAGTTCGGTGGGAACCATGAAAATGACCACAAGTGCTTCGTCGGAAATACCACGTCGAACCCGGACTCTCTGGATCAACTTGTCGCGGACCACGTTGGACATTTAACCCGTGTCAGAAATGTGGTCACTTTCATCAGCCATGCGCATCACCACATCGTTGCTTCCTGGCGTAACAGGCTGCCCGTTTCACCAATTCAATCGACGAGGGTGCTGTTTGAAACTCTCTTCGCCAGAACTGACAGGAAAACGGAGGAGCGACTACTGGCGAATAAGAAGAGCGTCCTTGACGGTTCGCTTGAGGAGGCGAAATCACTGATGGCACGGGTCTCGGGCCGGGACAAGCAGAGGCTGGAAGAGTATTTCTCGGCGTTACGTGAATCGGAGCAGGAACTCAACAAGTCCGTCGAGTGGCTCAATCGGCCTCGCCAGGATGTCGAATTCCCTGTCACCCCTTCATTTGAGAATGGATTCTTCGCAACCGATATCGACAAACAAAGATTCCTGACAAACCCACGTCAGATTCAACGCGGGATTGCGTTCGACATGATTTACAAGGCCTTCAAGTTTGATGTCACACGAGTGGTCAATTTCTACATGACAGGACTCGACAATGACCATCACCTCACGACGCACAACGTCACCAAATCCGAGGAAGCACGCAAAAGTCTGACGAAATATGACTCCTCGTTCTATTCACTGATGGCAAACTTCTACGACAAGCTCTCCAGCACGAGAGCCGAATCCGGAGGCACGCTGATGGATGAGACGATCACCGTCTCCACAGGAAACAACAGCGTGAGCCAGAAAAGGGGGCCTCACAACGGGAGTGAAATTCCGGTATTCGTTGCGGGCGGAAAATTCGNAAATCACGGTGGCCATATCGTTCGCAAAGGCGAGACNACCTGCGATATCTACCTCTCAATACTTCGGCAATTCGGTATCGAACAAGACCGGTTCGGCAACAGCAAGAAGAGCATCGATTTGTGACATAATGTTGGATCACAGGTTCACAAAGGTTTCAGCATTTCTGCTGCTGTTTGCCGATGCTNTTGCTACGTGCAGCATCGCAGATGATCGGATACAAACACAGCATTTCTTCGATAACTATTGCGTTTCCTGTCACGGAACGGAAAAGAGTAAGGCAGACCTCCGTCTGGATCAGATTGACGCGCAGCGATGGAACGATCCAAGTCTGCTGAATGACATCTACACGGCAATCGAAACTGGGGAGATGCCCCCGGAAGATGCCCCGAAAGTTCCAAAACCCGATCGGTTGAAAGAATTAAAGAAGGGGTTNCGCAATCAACTGCACCTACTCGCAGAAAAGCAGGAACCGGGAATGCTGAAACGGCTGAGTCGAGTCGAGTATCAAAACACGGTAAATGATGTCTTTGGAACCGACTTCTCACTGCTCGACCGGCTGCCACTTGACAACATAGAAGCTGGCTTTAACAACAACGCCGACAATCTGCACATGTCGCTTTTCGATATGGAGTCGTATTTCAACGTTGCGAACTTCGTTGCTGAGAGTGTTGTCAGCGACAAACCGGCTCCACGCGACATTGTCTACTCNACGAAAAACACAGATATTGATACGCACAGCCACAAGGACAATACCAATGGGTTNGCCCCGTCGCTGTCCCAGCCTTCGCGACCTCTGGTTTTTGCGACTCAGTCCATTCAAATAAAAATCAATCCATCGGTCAAAACGAGTGGTGTATATCGGATTATTCCAAAGGGGTTCTATATTCAGGCCAAGTTTGTTGCAGGAAACCGGGGTGAAGAACGATTGCCTGCTGTCACGGATATTTCAGAGATAAATACTAACGATCCGCAGCCAACCGCCCACTCGATGAGCTACTTCCTTCGGAAAAACACCGGAGTAGGACAAAGCATTGTTACTGTGATCCCTAAAAATGCGGCTTGGAAAGAGTTCGATCCCAGCGTCGGGTTCACGACGCAACTCTCCTCCGATGACACNATCGTTCTCAGATGCAATTCGGTCAAAGGGGGGGAAGCTCAGCGGATGTTCTGTATAGAGACAGCGAGCGTTTCGGGACCAGTTTACGAGACATGGCCCCCAGATACTTACTTTTATAAAACCTATTGCGATGACATTGATGCATCTTCTGGCGATGAGGCATGTCAGGCGATTTTGAAGAGGCTTGCTCGGAAACTATTTCGAGGGCCGGTCTCCGATGCTGAGATGCAGCAATTCTATGAGTATGCCATGAAAGCGCTTGCCCGGGACCGAAGCATTTTTTCAGGTCTACAGGCGGGTATTCGCGGAATGTTATGTTCCCCGAAATTCCTGTTTAAGCAGGAAGGCGAATCAGGGACATTGGATCATTATGCGATCGCTGCGCGTATGTCGTATTTCCTTTGGAATTCCTTGCCCGACGAGGTGCTCTTCGAGTTGGCAAGACAGGGAAAGCTGAAGGACCCCGAAGTCCGTCGTGAGCAGACGCTCCGAATGTTACAGGCCGAGAGAACTGATCGCTTCGTCAGGGACTATGTTCATCAATGGCTTGATCTTGAAAAACTCAAGATCATCGAACCCGATCTAAGCATTTTCACTGTTGATGAATTTGACCTTGTCCGCGATCAGATCAAGGAAGAACCGGTTGAGTTCTTTAGGGAAGTACTGTCGCGCAATTTGAGCTTGGTGAATTTTATCGACTCTGAATTCGTGATGATCACGCCGGAACTTAACTACATCTATCGGATCGAAGGACATCCAGTCGCGACTCCGAGCAAGAGACCCGGNGCTAGTAAAATATCCCCGAAAGATTACAAACCGAAAAAGATCACTTCAGAGTTCTCTAAAGTGATNCTGAACAAAAAAGACCGCTATCGGGGAGGCCTACTTTCACAGGCAGGTTTCATGCTGATGACGACCAACAACGGGGAATACACCAACCCGTTTTATCGCGGGGCCTGGGTATTGAAGAGTTTTTACGGAGATCATCTGGAGACACCGGCGGATCTTGAAATCTCCGCACTCAGCCCCCCTACGAAAACGGAGACTATCAAAGAAACGATCGATGCNCATCGCGAGGATGCCAGTTGTAATATNTGTCACAAGNAGATGGATCCTCTGGGAATCGCCCTGGAGAACTTCGACGTANTAGGNCGCTGGNGGGACCAATACACTGACGTGAGCAACTATGCCCCGAAGGGCNNNAAGNAGGGTGNACATTTTCCAGTGGATGCNAGAACGNTCCATATGGACGGCCGAGCGTTCGAAGGTCCCGAGGGTTTGAAGNCAATTTTGATGGAAGACAAAGAGAGGTTTTCNAAAGCGTTTGTGGAGAACATGTTGTCCTATGCGATGGCTCGTGAGCTCAACTTTCTCGATCGTAAGTATATTGAACAACTCTACGAGCAATCCGTTAAAACGAACTTCAGGTTGCGAGACATTTTGTTGGAGATCGTGTCGTCAGACTNCTTTACCAGACGATAGCAACGAGTCAGCAGAACAGCATCCTTACCCCCNTCGACTCNGGCGAAGCTGGCTTTGAAGCNGNTNAAAAAGGTTCAGTTGGATGCACAGACCAGCGGAATTNCATAAACGCCTTCGGGTCANNAATTAAACCCATCAGAATCAAGAGCCTGACCATATCACGGCAGACTCGTCGTTCCTCTATCCAAGCAAAGCCCCCATCATAACGCCTAATAGATGGGCGTCACNGATCCTGGCACTCTTCAAATTTGCGGTTGTAGCAAAAACTGAGTTGAACTAGCTAAGGGACTTAGAACGNTCTAAGATGACANATGTGTATGATGGGAGAAGCCGAATCTCGGAAAAAAGAAAAGCTAATGATTGATTGATTTGTAGAGGATGTTNATAGCTTCGGCCATTTCTTCATCTGTGATGGTGATAGGAGGGGTGAGAGTAAGGATATTTCCGTTGGAGACTTTGAAACTTAANCCTTTACTGAGGCAGTCATACATNACTTGCTCCGCAGATTGGTCNGTGGCGAGTTCGATGGCCATCGCGAGGCCAAGCCCTCGCACTTCTTTTACNAGAGGAGAATCGGAAAANAGCTCCTGCAATTTTGACTTAGTTTCATCTCCCAGCAATCTGGATCTTTCTACCAAGTTTTCGGATTCAACCACATCCAACATTGCAAGTGCTGATGCCGCGCCTACCGGGGATTTTTCATGCGTATAATGACCCAGAGCCTTGGTGGGCACCACGTTCAGATCTTCTCGTGCGATTATTGCTGACATTGGAATCACACCCCCTCCAAGTCCTTTGCCAATGACAAGAATGTCAGGGGTGACACCGCTATGTTCACAGCAAAACATTTTGCCGGTTCGCCCAAAGGCCAATGGAATCTCATCAAAGATCAATAGAGAGTTGTAATGATCACATAACTCTCGGATGCGGTGCCAATATTCATTTTCTGGTCTCTCAATAGTGGTGCATCTCATTGGTTCGGTTATTATTGCGCCGATGTCTTTCTCCTCTTTTAGAATTTTTTCTATCTTATCAGCATCCGATTTTTTTTGAGGCCAAGGAACGTGGAAGGTTCCCGGTAAGAGAGGCCCTAGATCATCACGAAATAGATCTTCACCGCCGATAGAAATAGCGTCTAGGGAAGCTCCGTGAAAAGTACCCCACATAGAGATGGTTTTATATTTTCCTGTCGCATAACGTGCCAACTTCATCGCCATCCCAACAGCAGAAGTTCCGCCGGGTGAGAAAAGAATTCTATTGAGATTGTCGGGCGCAAGGGATGAAAGCCGCCTGGCTAGTTCAACAGACGGCTTGTTTGTAAAGCGTCTTGGACAAAAAGACAGCTCATCTAGTTGGGCTTTGATGGCTTGAATTACTTTGGGGTGTGAGTACCCAATCTGATGTAGGCTGTTACCGTGAAAGTCTAAATAATGCTTCCCAGAAGCATCTGTTATATATGGGCCATAAGAACCAATAATTTCTGTTAAGCAGGGTGTTGATAAAGATTGGTGAAGGAAGTATTTCTCGTCTTCAGCCAATGTGACTTGAGAAACAGGAGCAACATGTTGTTCTTGCCAGATTTTTCGCAGAGGCGTGTTATTGAATTCTCCTTCCGTATATTCATTTGGCATATTTATAATAACCTTAAAGGTTTATTTGTTTTTATAGAATTGCTCTCGATACTCTTTTGGAGTTTGCCCTGTTTCTCTTTTAAAAAAGCGAGATAATTCCTCTGGACTTTCGAATTTCATTTCATTGGCAATCAGACTTATTTTTTTCTGTGTGTTTCTGAGCATGACCCTCACTTTGGCAAGGCGTGTTCGCTTAATTTCTTCTTTGGGAGTGTGCCCAAGACTTTGAACAAAATGTTTATTGAATCCTGACAGGGAGAGAGGGCTTCTGGCTGCGACTTCCGAAACATGAACTGGATAAATTGGCGCCATAGATCGAATGTATTGTACCGCGTTAGTAATAATGGGATCATTAATTGCGAACGTATTTGTGGATTCTCTAGGAACAATTTCGCGAATGGGTATGGTTATCGTATGATCATCTTGAACTTCCTCTTCACGCATCATTCTGGACAATAAATTTGCCGCCTCGAATCCGATCCTTTCCCCAGGGTAGGCCACACTAGAAAGTGGAGGGGTTGAAATCTGACAGAAAACTTCATCTGCATTTGTTCCCATCACCGCAATTTCCTCTGGCACCATTATGCCAATTTCGTTGCATATTCTTATAATGTTGCTGCCAAGAAGATCGTCTTTTGCAAGTAATCCGATTGGCTTAGGTAGTTGGTGAAGTTCTTCTGCAATTCGTTCTCGAAGCTTCACCCACCTTCCTTCCCATGGTAATTGGTCTGGCTCGAGTTGTACATTGATGCATTTAAAACCAGAAATGAAAATTTCATTTTCGAAAGCTTCACCTCTCTGGTTGGAGTATTTTCGAGAAGGATCTCCCCAGAATGAAAATTTTTTAAGACCCAGAGTGAGTAAATGTTGTGCGGCTTGTTTGCCTATTTCTAGGTTGTCAGGAATAACGCTTGGATAACCTTTGCTTGTAGATTCAGCACTGAGGTTAACGACTGGAATATTGCGCTCTTTAAAGCTATTTGCTTCTTCTTTTGAAAAGCGAAAAAGAATAAGTCCGTCACCTTCCCAGTTTTCGTCAATAATAACTGGTGCCATTTCATTGGTGGAATCAACTAAAGTTTGAATCTGCCATTTTTCGTTTCTTTGTATGTAATTAACGACACCCTTAAAAATTGAGCGAGTGAAGGTTGCCCAAGTCGGCATCCTTATGCCAACTACAGGCATNTTTTTTTNGTTCTTAAATTTATCAGGCTTCCTTGNGGACATAGCCGTTNTCCAATCCGAAAAAATGCATTAACCGAGTCATTCTGCAAGTAAAGTTTTATATTGTGACATAATAAATTAACTTTTTTNAAAATTATATTACTTNAATTGCTAGTTTTTGATTCAAAATTGTAAGTTGTTTGCGCCCAAAATANTACACTAATGTCATGTAACTGAATCATTTGCGTGCAAAATAGAACCCGCTTTTGGCTTATTAAAGTGTTTTTTTTGTAGGTTAATTTGATTCTAAACGGGTAATTATATTGCACATTATCAAATTAAAAATGCACGGAAAATAACGCTTGGCTCGAGGCAAAGTTAATCTAAATTAAATAAAATTTTATTTGCAAAACCAAACAGAAAAATGATCAACAAAACATTCATATGCACGGTTACTGCCTTTCNTCTTCTCTTGGCGGGAAATGTCGGGGGTAAGGCACAAGATGCCTTTGTCGCAACATGGAACTTTGGCGAGGGCGATTTATCGNCNTNGNNNGNNGAGGACATGGAATATATGGAAGACGGAGAGGTTTCTACAGCCGATTTAGTCCAGTTTGGAGCGACAGATGCTTTAGGGATTTCTGCGATAAACGAAGAAATTGCCAAGGTAATAAAGATTGGAAAACTGGATCCCGACCAAGGACTCATTGCNCCTTTGACTGAGGATAGTAATGGAGGTGGGGATACAATCAACAAATGGACTGCTGTTATGGATGTCCTAATTCCTTCCAGNTCAGCGGGTAAGAAGCAATCGCTCATAGAACTTGTTTCTGNCGAATTTGTGGCCGGTGCTGCTGATGCAGAGTTTTACATTGGTGCAAATAATGGCATAGGTGCTGTAGGTTTGGAGTATGGCAGTTTAACCCCTGACNAGTGGCATCGAATCGTGATTGTTGTCAATATTGAGGAGCTTTGGGCTAATTTTTANATTGATGGGATNAAGGTTGGCGAAGTCACTTTTCCGGAAGATAGTCTTGATGGGAGATGGTCTCTAGACACGTTGTTTGATATGAAGATGACTTTTTTCAATGACGACAACAACGAATCAGAGGAAATATTTGTTAATAGTATTCAGATAAGATATGAGTCTCTCAATAGCGGTCAGATATTAGCTTTAGGGGGAGCTGCTGCTTCAGGAGTTCCAAAAAATCTTCCGCCTGTCCCATCCTTCGTCGAGCAGTGGGTGCCTGGAGATGTTTATGCGAAGGCAGATACTGAATTGTCTGTGGCACTTAATGTCGGCGATACAACCATTAGCAATGATTCCATTTCCCTGAGCCTGAATGGAGAATCTCTCGCGACCGAAATCACGACTGACGAGAATGTGCTAACCATATCTGCGGTGGGAATGGATGCACTGCAAACTGCTTCCAAATATGAATTAAAGCTGACTTATACCGACAGCGCCAAGGGTGAGCAGTCCGAATCAATTCAGTTCGAGGTTCCAGTGTATTTCGAGAATTTTGACAGCGTTGAATTGGGCCCTAACGTCGATGAGGCATCAGTGCCAAATGAAAAAGCTTGGACTGCAGTTGGTCCTGAAGGTTGGGAGGTTGACCGTTCGGGGGTACCCGGCAACAGCGAGGACCATGTTGGTTATCAGCCCGATGATGATGAAGATGGTTTTCCGGATAATGATGGTGTTTCAGAGTGGGCAGGGTGGAGTTTCACAGATTACAAGTGGTGGGTGCAGGTGGCAGGGGATCAGTCCCGTTCGCAGTTTACATTAGCGAAAAACGTGGTCGCGGTAGCTGATCCAGATGAGTGGGATGACTCCCCTCATGCTCCCGGTGCCGATAACCAGTGGTACAAGACTTGGATGGCGACGCCGGAAATTGATGTAAGTAGTATTCCTGCCGGTACGCTCTTTGCGCGATTCCATTCCAGTTGGCGTCCTGAATTTGACAGCAACTACCATCAGGAGGGTTACATTCTTGTGAGCTACGATGGGGCGGAGCCGGTTGAGATGTTGACATGGGTGTCTGATCCCAATTCCGAAAACTACCATGACCACAATCAAAATGAAATTGTTACTGTGCCACTCAATAATCCTGATGGGGCAAGTAAGGTAAAATTGACCTTTGGAATGCGTGAAGCCGGTAACGATTGGTGGTGGGCAATTGATGATCTGGTAGTAAATGCGGGTACTGTTCCTCCTTCCATTGTTACTCAACCTGTGGGTGTTGAAGTTAATGAAGGAGAGAGCTTCAGTCTCTCGGTCGTTGCTTCTGGGGGGGAACCTTTTAGCTATCAGTGGTATAAGAATGCAGTTGCGATAGAAGGGGCAACAAGTGCTGAATTTTCTTTGGCGCAAGCGGGNGTTGCTGATGCAGGTAAATATAGCGTGAAAGTATCCAATGAAGCGGATGANGTTTTAAGTTCAGAAGTGATCGTAGGTGTTCAGGCAAGCCTTGGAATCACAATTTGGACAGAGGATTTTGANGGCTTAANTCTTGGTCCCAATGTGGATGAGGGTTTGGCTGGNGAAGAGGTTTGGACCAAGTCGTCACCCGAGGGTTGGTCAATCNATGATGAAGANGTTCCNGGCACATGGGCATGGCAGGGCCTCGAAGATGAGGAAGGNAATCCTGAAAATGATGGTGTTACAGAATGGGCAGGTTGGAGTTTTGCTGATGTTAAGTGGTGGAGTCAAACTGCAGGTAACCAAAATCGGGTTCTTTTCAAGAAAGCCATAGGGACAGCTGCTATTGNAGACGGTGACGAATGGGATGATCAGCCGCGTGAAGCCGGTNCAATGAATGCTTTCATGACTACTGGACCTATTCCNATTGATGGNATAATGGAAAACTCGCTAGTATTTCGCTTTCACTCAAGTTGGCGTCCTGATGCATGTTGTGGTGGTAGCCAGAAGGCAGTTGTCGAGGTTTCTTTTGATGATGGGGAATTGGAGGAAATTCTTCGTTGGGAGTCAGATTCTGGAAGTGAGTTTTTTCATGCTGATAGTGAGAATGAAACTGTTAACCTTGTCTTAAATAACCCCAAAGGGGCAGAGACGGTTCAGTTTACCTTCTCATATCTCGATGCGGCCAACAACTGGTGGTGGGCAATCGACAATTTGATTCTTGCCGGGGAACCGGAGCCGATTTTTGCTGAAAACTTTGATAGCTTGGAACTGGGACCNTTTGTTTCAGATAGTGAGTCCGGTGGTGATGGCACTGACTGGACATCAGAAACTCCAACAGGTTGGGTCATGAATCGTGGTGATGGGCATGGGCCAACTGGTGATGGTGATGCAGTCACAGAGTTTGATGGTTGGACTTTCCTTGATCCTATTTCATGGAATGCTACTGCCGGCCAAGACCGAAGTGAATTCACAAAAGGTAGCGGAGTTATAGCTGTTGGAGACTCGGATGAATATGATGATAAAGCCGATGCAAAATTCAATGCATCTCTTTCTACCCCTGAGTTCAGTTTGGAAGGGGTTNCTCCAGGAACAGCAATTCTAGTTTACGATTCAAGTTGGAGGCAGGAACCGCAACAGGGAACTGTGTCAGTTTCTTTCGATGGTGGTGAGCCTGTTACTTTGCTGACTCTTACNCCGGATTCGCCAACTGCCTATAATGAGACAGTGACGCTGCCACTGGNAAATCCTGAAGGTGCCAAAACAGCGGTTATAACATGGGATCATCAAGGTCATAACAACTGGTGGTGGGCGATTGACAACATCAAGGTTACGGTTGGCAAAGCTCCGGCTGGAATTGTGACACAGCTAACAAGCGTTGAAGCGACTGAAGGAGAGGGTGTTGTTTTTCAGGTTGAAGCCAACGGCGATGAACCACTTTACTANAAGTGGTTTAAGGGCGGTGTTGAANTCNCNGGGATCGAGGGNCCTGTTTTGGAGTTGTCCAATATCAGCGAAGCCGATGCTGGAGCATATACTGTTGAAGTCAGCAACTCTGCAGGATCTGCCACCAGTAACCCGGCGCGTTTGGCTGTTATGCTTAAACCAGGATCCACCTTGGTTTTTGAAGAAGATTTCAACAGCCTTGAACTTGGCCCCTTTGTTTCAGACAGCGAATCTGGAGGAGATGGAACAGATTGGACGGCAACTGCNCCTGCCGGTTGGGTTACAGCCCAGGCAGATGACCATGGCCCAACGGCCGGAGGTGATGATGTAGTTGAGTTTGATGGTTGGACTTTCCTTGACCCTGTGTCTTGGAATGCAACGGCGGGTCAGGATCGTGGTCAATTCACCAAAGCAACAGGGGTCGTTGCTGTCGGTGACTCTGATGAGTATGACGATAAGGCGGACGCAAAGTTCAATGCTTCAATTTCAACACCCGCAATTAGCATTGCTGGTATCGATGCAGGTTCTCTTATCTTGAAATACGACTCGAGTTGGAGGAAGGAGCCCCAACAGGGAACTGTGTCAGTTTCATTTGATGGTGGCGAGCGGGTCACTCTTCTCGAGCTTACCCCGGATACTCCAACTGCTTATAATGACACAGTTACGATACGTCTCGAAAATCCGGAGGGGGCCTCAACGATGGTCATTATCTGGGATCATCAGGGCCATAACAACTGGTGGTGGGCCATTGATAANATTGAGGTCACTGGCGAGTTGCAGCCTCTTTACTCCGAGNATTTCGATAGTCTGGAGTTAGGGCCATTTGTGTCTGATAGTGAGTCCGGCGGCGATGGTACCGACTGGACTGCTTCTGCTCCTGAAGGTTGGGTTGTCGCTTTGGGNGAAGATCATGGGCCAACAGCTGGAGGTGACGACGTGGTTGAGTTTGATGGATGGACCTTCTTGGATCCGGTTTCATGGAACAATACTGCAGGGCAAGATCGTGCTCAATTCACCAAGGGTTCNGGTGTTATTGCTGTTGGGGATTCTGATGAGTATGATGATAAAGCCGATGCAAAATTCAACGCATCGCTCTCAACTCCACCTATTAGCCTCGCAGGTGTAGAGTCCAATTCTTTAGTGGTTCGTTATGATTCAAGTTGGAGAAAGGAACCGCAACAAGGCAAAGTGATGATCTCGTTTGACGGTGCTGATCCGATTATTCTACTCGAACTTACTCCGGACAGTCCAACAGCTTATAATGACACAGTTGTATTAAATGTGGACAATCCACTAGGCGCAAAAACNGCGGTCNTNACTTGGGATCATCAGGGCNATAACAACTGGTGGTGGGCAATTGATAANATTGTGGTTTATTCAACCGCTCCAGTATCTCCACCACTACCGAAGGATCATTATCTCGTAGAGGATTTCGACAGTCTCGAACTTGGTCCTTTTGTCAGCAGTACTGAATCTGGTGGAGATGGGACCGATTGGACTGCCACNACTCCAACAGGTTGGGTGGTTGTTAAAGGTGCAGCTCATGGGCCAACTGCTGGTGGGGATGCAGTCAAGGAGTTTGATGGATGGACCTTCCTTGATCCTGCATCATGGAATGCAACGGCAGGTCAGGATCGTGATCAATTTACCAAGGGCACTGGTGTTGTGGCTATAGGTGACTCTGATGAATATGATGATGCCGCAGATGCTAAGTTCGACTCAGCATTGTCAACTCCAGCGGTTGATATTAGTGGTGTGCAGGCTGGAACGCTTTACTTGACCTATGACTCAAGTTGGAGGCAGGAACCTCAGCAAGGCAAGGTTTTGGTATCATATGACGGGGGTGAGCCAGCTGTGGTGCTTGAACTCACACCAGAAACACCCACGGCATACAATGAGACAGTAACCTTAGCGCTAAATAACCCGGCTGGAGCGAAGACCGTTGTAGTTACCTGGGATCATCAGGGGCATAACAACTGGTGGTGGGCTATTGATAATGTAAAAGTATTCGCTAAGCCTACTTTGCCGGAGGGAGTTTATTTTGTTGAGAATTTTGATGACATTGAGCTTCAACCGTTTGTTTCAGACAGTGAATCTGGAGGTGATGGTACCGACTGGTCTGCTCAGCCCCCAATGGGGTGGGTGATGGCTCTTGGTGAAGCCCATGGGCCAACTGCAGGAGGCGATGATGTCATCGAGTTTGATGGCTGGACATTCTTGGATCCGGTTTCTTGGAATGCGACAGCTGGCCAGGATAGAGCACTATTTTCGAAGGGAACAGGTGTTATTGCTGTGGGCGATTCCGATGAGTATGATGACAAAGCAGATGCCAAGTTTAATGCTTCTCTTTCGACTCCGCCAATCGACATCGCTGGTGCCGGGGCAAATCAACTGCTTTTGATTTATGATTCAAGTTGGAGGCAGGAGCCTCAGCAAGGCAAAGTCATGGTTAGTTATGACGGAGCGGCTCCTGTTGTGTTGTTGGAACTTACCCCGGACACGCCGACTGCGTACAACGACACGGTCGAGTTGGCGTTGAACAATCCGGAGGGGGCGAAATCGGTGGTCATCACCTGGGATCATCAGGGTCACAACAACTGGTGGTGGGCCATCGACAATATCGCCGTTAAGTCCAAGCCACCGGGCCCGGGGCCGAATGATCCGGCTGTGGCCGCCGACAAGGCCGTGTACCTTAGCGGCGAACCGATCACCGTTGCGTTCAAGAACGGTGAAGGCAACCCGAAGGACTGGGTCGGCATCTACAAGCCGGACATGGTTCCGGGTGATGTGGGCAGCATCGTCTGGGCCTATGTAAGCGGCACCAAAACCGCCGGCGAAGGCCTGACCGAGGGCTCGATCACCTTTGCGGATGGATTGCCCGCCGGCGAATATGTCGCCCGATTCTTAATCAATGATGGATACGACCAGATGGCCAACATTGAGTTCACCGTCGTAGACCCACCGGGTGTAACCACTAGCAAGTCTCGTTATACCTTGGGTGATGCAATAACGGTTAATTTCAGTAACGGTCCGGGTAACGCCAAGGATTGGGTTGGATTGTACCGACCGGATATGACACCGGGTGATGTCGGTAGTCTTATCTGGGCATATGTGAGTGGCACCAAGGAAGCTGGAGAAGCGAAGACGGACGGTTCGGTGGTGTTCGCCGAGGGACTTGAGGCCGGTGAATACTTTGCAATCTTCTTAGAGAACGACGGCTACACCCAGTTGGCCAAGACCGCTTTCAGCGTGGCGGCCGAGGAGCCGCTGCCCGAGGGCATTTACTTCGTCGAGGATTTCGATGGAATCGCGCTTGGCCCGTTTGTTTCCGATAGTGAATCTGGAGGCGATGGCACGGACTGGACCGCCACTCCGCCAGCGGACTGGGTGATGGCACTGGGCGATGCCCACGGTCCGACTGCGGGCGGCGACGACGTGGTCGAGTTTGACGGTTGGACCTTCCTTGACCCAGTTTCGTGGAATGCCACCGCCGGTCAGGATCGTTCCCAGTTTACCAAGGGAAGTGGTGTTATCGCCGTTGCTGACTCTGATGAGTACGATGACAAGGCAGATGCTAAGTTCGATGCATCTTTGAGTACGCCATCTATCGATATAGCTGGAGCAGCAGCTGGTTCGTTGTTCCTTGCCTATGATTCGAGTTGGAGACAGGAGCCACAGCAAGGGAAGGTCATGGTAAGCTACGATGGTGGTGAGCCGGTGGTATTACTTGAGTTAACACCCGATACACCAACTGGATATGATGATACAGTGGTATTGGCCCTTGAGAACCCCGAAGGGGCCAGCAAGGCGGTTATCATGTGGGATCATCAGGGCCACAACAACTGGTGGTGGGCGATCGACAACATCAT
>NZFR01000079.1 GCA_002689335.1 Verrucomicrobiales bacterium | reverse complement strand
ACCGAGGCGGGCATAGCGACCGGAAAGGTAGCAGGAGCCAAGACCTTGGATCCACGTCCGAGTGCAGCCGGAGCAACAAGTGCGACAGCAGCGCCAGCGGATGATTTTTATCAGCANGCAGCTTACAAGGGAGCGTTTGGACAGTACGGAACGTTATGGACAGACGGTTGGACACAGTTNGATGCAGCCGGATACACGAGTGATGCAGTGAAGGAAGCGCCAGCTGAAGACATCTATGTTACTATAGGTATGGTTGATGGAAACATAATGATAACATGGGACGGCCATAATACAGTGAAATTGCAAACATCATCAGATTTAATTAATTGGCAAACAATAGAGGAAACCAAGGGTAAATCTGAATTTATCATGCCATTAGGCAATGGCATTGAGTTTATCCGAGCAATAAGGGATTAGTTTAACCAAATGGTGGTCTTGAGTAGAAAGGTTATAGATAAGATCATTCAAATTTTTNTTCGATTAGAGNACACACACGCATGAAACGGGAGGGCCAGTGAAAGCTGGCCCTCCTATTTTGTTAAAAAAAACCAACGATTCGTGACGCATTTGTAACAATTTACGGTTAAACTTTTTCTTGAGCGGATGCCAGATACGATCATCATTGGAGAATCAGATTCAAATTTTGCTCACGAAGTAGCAAACCATTTAGGCAATGGAGATTTTCAAGTTTTATTACTGTTTAATTCAGATGANGTAATCGATCGTGTTCGCCAACAATCTTCAGTTGTTTTAGCAGTTTTAGACACAATGCTTCCAGGTTGCGACGGTTTCGACCTATGTAAAAAGATTTTGGCTCTTCCTGATTGCGAAGATTTCCCCATAATATTAACCAATACTGAAGGTGCTGAATTGGATAGGGTATTGGCTTTGGAGTTGGGAGCCTCAGATTTTATCAAGAAACCATATAACCCACGTGAATTGTACTTAAGGATCAGAAATATCCTTAAAAGGTGCTACAAATCGTCTATCANNNATGCCCCGGTTGTTAAAGTGGGTAATCTTGTTGTAGATGCAGATAAAAACCGGGCCATGATAGAAGGAGAAGAGATCAAGTTTACCACAATGGAATTTAAACTGTTACTTTACCTTGCTCGTCGGTTTGGAAAACTTCAGCCAAGAGCTGAAATTCTGAAACAGGTTTGGGGATATGATTATTCAGTAAGTAGTCGTACCGTCGATACACACATTCAACGAATCCGCAGGAAAATCGGTTATATGGGCGATCGTTTAGAAACGATACGTGGATTTGGTTATCGTCTAAAATAGCGATTTGTCGGGATTCTGTCTCCTGGCTGTGACTTAAGTTTNCAANACTGTGACATAATCTCAGTCAAAATTTCACTTTGTGTCTTCANCTTTTCGTGCGGATGAAAGAACCACTCCTATCGGCATTGATANTTTTGACTTTAATAGCTTGGCCTAGTGCCTTGTCTGGAGACAATGTAGATATTAATTCTGGCCGAGAGGTAGTTTCCCAATGGGTTAAGACTCGGACTTTGATTTCCCAAATCAAACGTGATTGGGTTGATGAGAAAGATCTATTGCAAAGCGCCATTGAACTGAATAAGGCGGAATTGGATAAAACTGATAAAAATTTTAGTGAGTTAGAGAAACAAAACACNAATCTTAAAGAGGAATTTAGTGAGAGAGANATATATAAGAAAGATCTTGATTCCATAGAAGCTAAATTAACTACCAGAATCCAAAAAACTGAAGCTTCGCTGTTGGCATTAGTCGATCGGCTTCCTGAACCCCTTCACCAAAAAATTCAGCCTTTAGTTGAAAAATTACCAANGGAAGATGCGANTATCTCGGTTTCGATTCGTCTACAAACTGTCGTTGGGCTAATGAACGAGATTGAAAAATGGGATAGTTCGATCACTTTGGATTCCCAATCTTATTCTTCTAAAGAAGGGAGTTCAGTATTAATAGATGTAATATATATTGGCTTGGGCCAGGGTTATTTTGCAAATAATGATGAGGCTAATCCCGTTGCGGGTGTTATTATGCCTAGTGAAAATGGGTGGATTTTTGAGGAGCAAAATTCCCTTGCCGAAAAAATTCGAAAGCTTGTAGGGGTTTACAAGGGGCAACCTGCGGAGTACGTCAATATTCCGTTGAAAATTCATTAACCCATCGGATACGAGACATGTTAACAAAATATTCTATCGGACTATTTCTTGGGTTATTNCTTTGCTCTGATGTTTTATTCGGTCAAGAGGGCCAGTTCAACAATGCCGTTGGCAAGATGCAAATCAAGTTGGACGCAGCACTGAAAGATCTGGGCCAACTTCAAGAGAGTATTGGCCAGGAAAAAGTCCCTTTGGCAAAAGAGCTGCGATCAGTTGAGGATGCTCTACAGTCAAAAACAAAAGAATACCAAAAAATTCAACGAGATAATGAGAATAGTTTGGTTGAATTAAATTCNCTCAAAAGCCGGGTTAAATCTCATGAGGAGGTTTTGGATTATTTGGGAACACTTTTAACCGAGTACTCTCGTCGGCTGGAAACACGACTTCACATTGCTGAGGGGATTAATGTTCAGGATGATATAAACGCTGCGATTCGTTCTCGGGAAAATGATACATTGAATCGGTGGGAAAAGCTTAATCTTCAATTTACTGCGTTAGAATTAGGAATCGCGCGAATGGAAGAGCGTCTTGGGGGGCGGGTAATGGAAGGCGAAGCGTCTGTTGGCGATAAAATCATAAAGGGAAAATTTGCTTTTGTAGGTCCTATAGGTTTGTTTTCTGACGAAACCGGAAATAATGCGGGCTTAGCGGAACTCAAATTGGGGAGCCCTGTTGCTACTCTCTTACCAGCAGATTCAAGTGTCAAAGCTGAAATTAAATCTCTTACTNATTCAGGAGCAGGTGAATTTCCCTTCGATCCTACTTTGGGTAATGCCGAAAAAATTCAATCTGCAGGGGATTCTACTACTGAAGTTATAAAAAAAGGTGGGCCTGTAGGATANGTCATCATTGCGCTGGGTGTTTTCTCTCTAGTCGTTGGAATAGTTAAACTTGTCTCTATTTCTAAAGTTAAATCCTGTCCTGCAAACGTGCTTCAAGGTGTGCTCAACGATGTTAATCAGGGTGAAATGGATGAGGCATTGGCAAAAGCCAAAACTGTAACTGGGCCGGTTTCTGATCTTTTAATGACAGCAGTTCGATTTTCACACGTTCAAAAGGAATATCTCGAAGAGTTGTTGTTTGAAAAGGTGGTCAATGCTCGACCGAAGATGGAGAAGGGATTGACAGTAATTACTATTACTGCAGCCACAGCCCCCTTGCTTGGGCTGCTCGGAACGGTTACCGGAATGATAAACACGTTCAATATGATTGCTGTATTTGGAACAGGTGATCCTAGGACACTNTCTGGGGGTATATCCGAGGCGTTGGTCACGACTATGTTTGGTTTAGTTGTGGCGATTCCAGCACTTATACTTGGAGCATTTCTAAATCGAAAGGTAAGGGGATTTATCGGAGGGATGGAGCAAACTGCAGTAGGATTTGTTAATGGAATCATCGTTGAAAGCGAAAAAAAGTCATAGAAAACTAAATTTAGAAAGGTATCAAAATGGAAAATGAAAAAACATTCATGTGGGCAATCGAACTGATCATGACCGGTGGTTGGACCATGGTTCCTTTATTTTTGGTTGGAATCTCTGCATATGTTGGGGCGTTTAAACTGCTTCGTTTTGTGTCCGAGATGGGGCATCGAGATGTCGATGACGCGACTTGGGCCAAGTGGATCCAGCAACCGGAGAGTTCAGAAGGTGAAACTGGACGCATGATCCGCTATATCATGGCCAAAGATGGGGATGAATGCTCTGCTCGCTCCCGTTGCTTTGAGGTTAAGAACATGAGAGTTCCTGAAATGGACCGCAGAATCGGCATGGCTACAGTTTGGGTTTCAGTAGCTCCTCTGCTTGGCTTGTTGGGGACTGTCTTGGGGATGATCAAGACATTTAATGGTCTTTCTGCCGGTGGTAATAGTGCAATGGATGTGATTGCTTCCGGAATTTCTGAGGCGTTGGTTACCACGGAGATGGGGCTGCTAATTGCTATTCCTGGGTACGTTCTAGTTGCAATTGCCAGAGCCAGAAAAAACGAATTTGTGGCATTTATGGCTCGGATTGAGAGTTGTGTTGTACAGCATTTTGGAGGGCTTTCCAGCCATGAGTTTGAAGAACCAGTTAAGCCCCCCAGAGGCAAGCAGACAGTTGAGAGGTTTGAAGAAGTGCTTGGACTTAAACCTTCAACGACTGCTTCGGCCTAATGAGGAGAAGTGTTTATAACGACTCAGAGGGGGCAGATGAGATTAATATCTCTCCTTTGATCGACATGGTTTTCATCCTGTTGATATTTTTCATCGTTACCACTGTATTTGTTGAAGAGACCGGAGTGGAGGTAGACAAGCCACAAGCGGCATCTTCTGTGAACCTTGAAAAAAACAGTATCCTTTTTGCGATCACCAAGGAGGGGGGCGTAGTCTATGGGGGCAAACCGGTTGGAGTAAACGGGGTGAGACCACTGGTGCGAAGACTACTGCAATCCGAGGAGATGCCGGTAATACTTCAAGTTGATGAAAAAGCGGATGCAGGGTTGGTTATTCGGGTTATTGATGAATCCAAGTTAGGAGGAGCATCCAAGGTCAGCTTGGCTTCTGAAAAAGGTTAAGCTGGATGTTACCACGCGTATATCAACCCAAGAAAAGAGGGCGAGATAATTCGAGTACGCTATTTGGGGGACTATTAGTATTGGGAGCCTTTGTGCTACTGCCGTTGACTCAGTTGATAACCGATAAAATGGATTATCAACAAGAGAGGGAGACGGATACGGCTTCTCTAGAGCCACCCCCCCCGCCGGAAATGGAGGAGCCGCCCCCCCCTGAGGAACAGGAAGAAGAGGAGCCACCCCCTCAACTTGAAAATGAAGTTCAGCAGTTCACACTTGACCAGATGGACTTGGATCTTTCTGCTGGGACAGGGGGAGTTTTTGGTAACTTCTCAGCGGCTGCTGAGGCGGGNGAAAACTTGTCAGACCTGTCAGTTTTCGATGTATCAGATCTGGATCGTAAACCGATGTTGGTGGCCTCGGTGGATCCCAAGTATCCACAAGCGTTAAAGAAGTCAAAAGTGGAGGGATCAGTTGTGATAGTTTTCGTTGTAAATGAACAAGGTAGGGTCAGTGACCCGCGCGTTCAATCTTCAAGTCGAACAGAATTTGAAAGCCCCGCGATGGATGCCCTGAAAAGATGGCGATTTCAGCCGGGAACTAAATCTGGTAAACCGGTCAAAACTTATATGCGGCTTCCGATGGCATTCAGAATGGGAAAGACGTAATTAGCATGAAATATAAAACTAATCGAATTCAGGGATTACTTATATCCACTATTTTATTTTTAATCACGGGCAATTGTTTGGTTTCTGATGAGTCAATCAAGTCATTTTGGGAATCTGAGGGATTTCAAAAAAAACTGTTAGGTGGATTTGCTCCCAACACCAAGATTGAACCAACGATTATTGACCCTGAAGAACAGGTTTTTTTTCGCGAAGTAGCTGGCTTGATCTACGATAATCGCACAGAGGCAATAGCTAAATTAGAAGCCTATATTAAGCCGGATGCTAGTGCTGTGATCGACTATACATTAGGTAGCTTGTATTTGCAGGAAGGTAGTTTTGAGAAAGCCGGTAAACATTTTGATGGAGCCATCAAAAAGTTTCCCGATTTTCGACGTGCTCATAAAAACAGAGGGTTCTCCCTTGTGCGTCAGCAGCAATTAGCTGAAGCGTCCAGCGCTTTGACTAGGGCGGTTGAGTTGGGAGAATGGGATGATGCAGTTTTTGGCTTAATGGGTTTCTGTCACCTTGGTCTTGAACGATATGCTTCGGCATTAAACGCATATAATAACGCCATACTTTTGGCTCCGGAAAACGCTGACTGGAAACTTGGCATTATCAAGAGCCAAGTAGGCATTGGAAACTTTAAGGAGGCTCTTTCGATGTTGGATGAGTTGATCGCAAAGTCCCCTGATAATTCCAAGCTCTGGGAATTACAGGCCGGGGTGTTTGTCCAGAACAACGACTTGGACAAGGCGGTTATTAACTATGAATTGCTCCGTGAAATGGGAAAACTTGACCGAAAAATGCAAATGTTTCTCGGGGATTTGTATATGACACTAGATCAGGGAGGGGCTGCTGTGCCCGTTTATTCTCAGGCGCTTGCCGAAGCTAACGCGGATTTGGCTAAAAGGGGACTTCGTGCCGCCGAGGCGATGGTGAATCAAGGAGAATTCTCTAACGCCAAAACCTTGTTTTCCAAGCTGCGTCAAATCGGTGGCCAAGCTCAGGCTGAAGAACTCAAATTACTTCGTTTGGAGTCGAAAGTAGCGATGGCAGAAGGGCGTGAGATATCAGCCATTAAAACTTTGGAAGAGATTGTAGCAAAAAATCCACTAGATGGTGACGCACTCATGATGATTGGCGATTATCATTTAACCAACGATGAGAATGAGAAAGCTTTTAATCGCTATCAATTAGCCTCCAGAATTGAGGGTTTTCAGGCCGACGCCCAGGTCAAGATGGGACAGGTTCGAGTTCAGCAACGTAAATACAATGAGGCGATTGAATTGATTCGAAAGGCTCAAGAATTACGACCAAGGGATAACGTTAAGCGTTTTCTTGAATCTATAGAAAGGGTGGCTAGGCAAGTCGGCTCCTAATACTAAGGGAACCTCCCTAAAACATGTTCCAACTTGAAATTGAATTCCAACAACACTGTAGCACTCATCTTGATTTGTTCCTTCGTCCTTATGGCGGTGGGAGGCCGTGCCCAAGATGCAAACTCTGGGTCTATTACTGGAGAAGTTATTGAGACTTGGAATAATACGCCCCTGCCTAATGTAATTGTCACGGTACGAGGGACAACCTTAGCGACGAAAACCGACCGCGAGGGAAGCTTTATCATTAAAAATGTTCCCGCCGGTCAATATACTCTTGTTTATTCCCGTTCCGGTTATGATCGTGCTACGATACCTGACGTCCGCGTTCTAGTAGGACAGAAGACAGGAGCCAATGCTCGATTAGCCCCCCGATTTACCGACATGGAAACCTACGAGGTGGTCGCTATGCAATTTGACCAGCAAATGATTGACTTGCTTGGAGCAAGGTCGGATGCGGTAGGGGTTATGGATTCTATTGGGTCGGATTTCTTTTCCCGAGCGGGTGCTGGTGATGCTGGTGAGATCATGACTAAAGTTACAGGTGCATCCGTTGTGGGTGGTAAGTACGTTTTCATTCGTGGATTGGGCGAACGCTACAGCAACACCATGATGAACGGCGCGATTGTTCCGAGTGCAGATCCTGACAAACGTTCAGTTCAGATGGATATCATACCGTCTGATGTAGTTGAGCGTATCGACACATATAAATCTTTTACCCCGGACTTGCCTGGTAACTTTTCAGGAGGATTGGTAGATGTGATCACGAAAACTTTCCCGGAAAACTATCAACTAGATATATCAACTAGCCTTGGATTTAATAATAAGGCCAGTTTGCTTGATGACTTTTTAACCTATGATGGAGGTGGAGTTGACTGGCGCTTTTCTGACACTGAACATCGTCTTATTCCTAAAAACTGGAAGGATAGCAGTTCGCCTAGTCGCCCCTTTTTGCAGGATACTCAGCGGTTTATGAACCCTAATGATTACAGTGATGTTGCTGCTCGGTTGCAGTCATGGTCGAGGGATTTTCACCCGACCATGTCAACGAAGAAGGGTAAATCTCAGTTAGATTATGGTTTTTCTGGGACTACTGGAGATTCCGTGGACTATAATGATATGAAATTCGGTTATCTTGTCTCTGCGAACCATGAAACGGATTACTCCGCGTATGACGATGGATTTGTAGGGCGCTATCAGTATAATGGACAAAAAGACAGTCTGGATCCGAAGATGGAGTTGATGGACGTGAAGGGAGTTCATGAAGTGAGTTTCTCAACATTAGCTAATTTCGCTTGGGAAGTCTCAGATAAGACAACCATGAGTTACAACTTCCTCAACAGTCAGGCTGCAGAGGATGAGGCACGCCATTTATCAGGAGAATTACAGGAGCAGTTTGGGCTGGATAGCGATACAATCTACGAAACCTACGTACTTCACTACACAGAGCGCTCGCTTCAAAATCATCAATTTAAAGGTAGGCAAGTTTTTTCCGGTTTGGGTGACTTGGAATCTAACTGGGTTACATCATGGGCCAAAACAACTCAGGATGAACCGGATTTAAGATTTTTTACCTTTGATCACGATGCCGATGGCTCTAATGTCCAGATTCGTGAATCTCTCTATAGCCCTCCTACCCGATTTTATCGTGAGTTAATCGAATATAACAAAAACCTTCGGTTGGATAACACACTTCCAGTTGATGTTGGGTGGACTGATAATCCTATGAAAATAAAGTTTGGCTGGTTTAAGTCGGAGTCTGAAAGGACTTATGCTGACCGTCGGTTTGCTTATAAGAGCAATTACTATCCTTCATACGGAAGGGATTTCTCACAGACAGGTGACCCTGCGGTTTTTCTTAAACCAGAGAATATAGTTTCAGAGCCCAAGGGATCGTCGGCATACAAGTTTACTAAATATGTGGAGGAGTTTGACTCGTACGGATATGATGGGCTCCGTGATATTTCCGCAAAATATTTGATGTTGGAATTTCCCTTCGCTTACCCAGAACTGAATTGGTTCAAAGGGCTCAAATACATCGGTGGAGTGCGGCAGGAAAGTTCAATGCTGGAGGTTAACAGCAAGTTAACTAAGCCTCGGACTATGGCAAGGCCACCAAGTTATTATCCCGATTTTTTGCAGGAGACACGCCCATTTCCGGGGACAGTTGTGGAGGTTCAGGAGACCCCTTCATCCGTCGTGAACGAGATAACGCTTCCGTCTCATTCGTTGGTATTTGAAATTAGGGACAACTTGACACTTCGACTTTCTCACGGGGTAACCATCGCCCGTCCCACATATAAGGAGATCGCAAACGTTCCCGCATATGAATTTGTTAGAGGTGAAACCTTGATTGGTAACCCGGCCTTAAGTAGTACCACCATTCAGAATTTGGATGCTAGGATCGATTGGTTTCCTTCTCCGGGGGAAGTGTTCTCAGCCAGTTTATTCAAAAAGGAACTGGGTGATTCATCCGACCCTTCTGACGGACCGATTGAAAGAATTATAAAATCTGTTAATAAGCAAACTCAATTTGTGAATCAGGATTATGCCGAAATGATAGGATTCGAGTTGGAGGCACGAAAAAATTTGTCCGAATACCATCCATATCTAACCGGAATCACCGTGGGTGCTAATTACACTTGGCTGGAATCTGAGATTAGTGTCGGGGCCCTTGAATCTGATTTGGATGGAGGCGGTACTCGGCCCTTAGCTGGCCAATCCCCCTACCTTTTTAACTTTGACGTCACCTACAACAACCCATATTGGGGATTAACGACCAGTTTATTTTATAACATTTATGGGGAACGACTGGATTCAGTGAGTTTAAGTACCGGTAAAAATTCTANAGGTCTAAATACTGGCCCCCCAAATATTTACGAACAACCAGTAGGGACACTAGATTTCACCTTGTCCAAGGAATTTGCCGATCATTGGAAACTGAAATTTTCGGCAAAAAATCTTCTCGATCCGGCTGTGGAGAAGACTTACAGCTACAAAGGCGAGAATTATATATATTCCTCATACAATCGAGGTCAATCATATTCATTATCATTTGGTTATAGTTATTAACNATTTAAAAAATTAACCATTATTTATCGTCGCGAGTTATTATCTCTACTATCTTATCGCGATTTTCTTCTAAAAATTCTATATCTATCCGTAATGCTTTCATCAACTCATCTGCACCTTCTTTCCAAGCCATTTTGTGTCTCCGCTTTCGAGGTTTTGGAAAACTGAAACCTCCCCAACTGGTAGAGTCTTTTAGCAAACCTTTATACTTTTCAATAAATTCTTCTAAACACATATTAAATTGCTAGCTCCACTCCTTGAGGATTTGCCAACCTGTGGTGGCGTAGACGGTGTGGATTCTGACAAAAAAGACAAAAAAAAACTAGCAATAAATCCTACAGCTTTAAATCTTCCGATACCGATTCAACGTCGCCATCGTATCCTTCATGGACTGCGAGTAGCTGCAAAATGCGAACACCCCGTCAGCCTAATCCTGAAAGACCCAATGGGTGTCGTTACTGATGACAGTCAGCATCCCCTTTCCGACTTATTAAAAATCGCACACTACCTACCCATCAAAAAACCCCCGCCAACCGAAGCTGACGAGGGACTAATGAAACTAAGGCCAGCACCTCTGCTGACCAATTTGTTATGAAGAAACAGCTGCTTACATCAAACTTCAGCAGCCGGAAAGACTGTCTCATGAGTTTGTTGCATCAATATTGCAATGAGGTAAAAAAATGCCCCCACCAGCCTAGGCCAATGGGGGCTGGCCGGAACCCCTTCCGGCCGATTTT